>NZ_CP047656.1:3303910-3632820 GCF_009906955.1 Paraglaciecola mesophila | reverse complement strand
AATATTTCCCGGTGCAGAGGCGAGTGTAGAACAGCTGGAGCGGCTACCACTCGTAAAACTCGAACTGAGAACTAGCAAACAACAGCAATTTAAACGACCCGCAAATATAGGGTATGGTCTTACATATGCGTTCCCAATTTTAGTTGCTGGTTTACTAGCAAGAGAAGGTCAGATTTTAATTGTCGATAGCCCAGAAGCGCACCTACACCCGTTGGGACAATCAAAAATTGGGTACTTCTTAGGGACTATGGCTGCCTCAGGTGTTCAGGTTGTCTGCGAAACGCACAGTGATCATGTTTTGAATGGTGTGAGACTTGCCGTGGCTGATAAAAAAATTGCTAATACAGATGTTGCGATCCACTTCTTTGAGCCAAAAAATGATGAGGAAGATGAGTCACCATTAATCTCCTCGCCTCAAATTGATCCGAAAGGCAATTTAGATATGTGGCCCGACGGCTTTTTTGACCAAACTGATAAAGATATAGCAAGACTAAATGGATGGGGTTGAACGCAATGGAATGGATTCTGAATGATTTGTCACTCGAAGGTAGATATCACGAAGTACATGATTTTGTCTCCGACATAGAAAAAATAATAAAATTGAGATTTAGTTACAAAAATATAAATGACAGTTTCTTATGCCCTAGAAATATTGGTGATATAAAAGTTTTAGGAGATAAAACCTTCTCACAGTTAGTACTTGATAAGGCCCCCAGAGATTTAAAAGTACAGATTATGGCGTGGGTAAGTAAAAAAGGGCCGTTCTGGTGTGATAGGAGGACCTTTCAGGAAGATGATTATTTCGAGCACAACAATATAGATGTCACTGATTTAGGGCTGGGGGAGTGCGGACGCAAAGTCATAATGGAACAGGACGTAACATCCTATAGTTTTTCGGGAGAATACAGCCAGAGCCCACTTGCAGTGCAACATGGTTTATCAGAACAAGTTTTCGGTAATTATGAAATTGTCAATTTGTGGAGCGAAGAGCAGTTAATTGCCTCTAGTAAAACGGCACTCCCTCTACCTGTAAATTGGCAAACTGCTCTAAATGTACTGGAAAGTAAATACGTTCATTTATTGTTCTCACCTGAGCTAATTGACCAGATTTCCACGCTTCCTTATAACAGAACTGTTTTTGAGCGAATGGATGAGCTTTGTAGAGTATTAGAAGAGTACTTATCGAGCAGAACCGAAAAGGGCGAAGCGACTAAGCGAACAATAGAGATACTTAGTGAGTTTTTTAGAGGGAGAAAAGCTTGGTTCTCAGACGAAACCGATGAGGATAAGAAAAATTTTGAACATGACTTAAAGTTTCTAGACTCCAGAGACCAAAAAAGTAAGAAGTATAGTTTTCATGGAAAAATTAAAACGCCTCAGGTTAGAGTTTATTTTGAATGGCCTATACCTCCAGAGCAGAAAGACATCCAGATTGTTTACTTTGGTCCAAAAATCACAAAAAAATAAAGCTTATCGTTAATCATCATTAAGTTTACATTGTTCGGGGTATATTTTGGGGTATTGGTTTTTTTGTTTCTATAAATCGTTTTAAAAAACAATGTTATATGTCGATAATGGGCGGCATGATGTAATCATGTTTCTCAAAGCTCCGCTTTGAAATCTTAGAAAACCCGCTCCGGCGGGTTTTTTATTGTCTTTGATTTATGGCCAGCGGCGACCTTATGTGCTGCGCACACTATGCGCGTTGCTTACTTATGCGCTTCGCTTATTTATGGCTTTCAGCCACTTTATGCACTGCGTGCACTTTATGTGCTGCGCACACTATGCGCGTTGCTTACTTATGCGCTTCGCTTATTTATGGCTTTCAGCCACTTTATGCACTGCGTGCACCTTATGCGCTTCGCTTATGGCATCCATGCCTTTTTCCAAGCCGCGTCCCTCGGCTCGCCTCACTTCTTTCCAACAGCCGAAAGAAGTAAGCAAGAAAGGCCGCACTCCAACCAATTTGTTGACCCATATTTTTAATCGACTTTAATGTCAGAGCGGCGAAAGGAAACATCCATGTAAAGCACTTCGCCTTGTCCAGACGTCCCTGTCTGGACATCTGACAAGCCGAAGAAAAATATGGAAAATTGGAGTCGTGAAAAAGCCAAAGTATGCGCTTCGCTCAGAAGACCCAGCATTAGCCTGCGATGCTCGGGGAGAGTTGAGTCGAGATATGGGTACTTCGTAGCTGACTTATAATTTTAAAGTGCCACACTTCTTGCTCAGACGTCCTTGTCCGGCCATCTGACAAGTCGCTATCGTCATCGGGAAAGTATGAGTCGCGAGAAAGACAAAAGCAGCGTCTTCGTCGCCAAAGTATGCGCTTCGCTTAGGCGCCTCATGCAATCGACCCAGCATTAGCCTGCGATGCTTGGGGAGAGTTGAGTTGAGATATGGGCACTTCGTAGCTGACTTATAATTTTAAAGTGCCACACTTCTTGCTCAGACATCCTTGTCTGGCCATCTGACAAGTCTCTATCGTCATCGGGAAAGTATGAGTCGCGAGAAAGATTCAAGCAGCGATTTTTCGCCAGAGCGTGTGTTGCTCTCATTGCGCTTTGTACTAACCATTTTATTCGGCGTAAACTTGAATGATGCTCATATCGTGCGCATAATATGTGCATCAATGATTGGAGTGTTAGTGATGAATATTACGTTAGGTAAAGAATTTGAAAGAAGGATCACTCAGAAAGTATCTGATGGTTTGTATACCTCCGCAAGTGAAGTGATCCGTGATGGTCTGAGGTTATTATTTGAAAAAGACGTTGCTAAAGACCAGCAACTTAAAATATTACGCGAAGAAGTCGCGAAAGGCTTCGAACAGATAGCCGCTGGCGAATCATCAAATAACAGTGTAATGGATATATTTGAACAAGCTTCTCACTCGGTAGCGAATAAACCAGCGAACAATAATGACAACACCGAGCTATAAACTATCTCCTCTAGCTGAAGATGATCTATTCAAAATAATATCCACAACGATTGAGGCTTGGGGAAGTCTGCAAGCAAAGATGTATGCCCAAACCATTGAGTCAGCATTATCGAAACTAGCTCAATACCCAGATTTTGGTAGAGAAAGAGATGATGTTTATCATGGAGCAAGAAGCTTTCCAGTAGAAAAACATATTGTCTTTTACCAAGCCAGCGATGAAGGCATTAATGTGGCGCGTATTCTCCATCAACGCATGGATCCATCCAAACATTTCTAATTGTCCACGTTATGCACTGCGTGCACCTTATGGGCTTCGCTTATGGCATCCATGCCTTTTTCCAAGCCGCGTCCCTCGGCTCGCCTCACTTCTTTCCAACAGCCGAAAGAAGTAAGCAAGACAAAATGGTCGGGAATCATTTTGAACATCCGAAGGATGGCCCGCAGGGCAAAGTACAGGACGTACTTTGTAAAGGCCGCACTCCAACCAATTTGTTGACCCATATTTTTAATCGACTTTCATGTCAGAGCGGCGAAAAGAAACATCTCGGCAATTGCTCCCTGCATTGCTCTACCTTTCTGCATCCATGCAGATCGCCTGTAAAGCACTTCGCTAACTACACTCTTTGAAAACTCATAATACAAAACTAAGTTTAAACCCGTCCTTGGTACCTCACCCAGCTTCACCATCCATGGCGAATCGTTCACCCGATAGGAGCGTTGCTCCTAAAAGCCTCGGCTTCACCCCTGTCTGGCCATCTGACAAGTCGCTATCGTCATCGGGAAAGTGTGAGTCGCAAGAAAAGCAAAAGCAGCGACTTCGTCGCCAAACATTCGCTTTGCTCATTCAAATGGAAGCAATATTTATGGGCAATTTTATATGCTTTTTCATCAACAGTTCCGGTAAACAGCAAGATATTGGAAGGTTTCCGTATTTCCACATGAGAAAATTTGAAAAATGGGAAAAATTCAACCTGTACAACAAGTTACGGTATATGCTAAAACGACATATGGGGAAAGATGGAAAACTTCCGTGATTAAATGCGGAACTTTTCCGGCTATTAATATTGTTATATTCATTTCATAAGTTGCCGTATGCTAACTAAAAAGAAATCTTCTACAGAAAAAGCTATTGACTTAGTAAGCTTTAAAGAGCGAACAGAATATGAGCTAAAATATTTACGAAGTTATGTAATAGATATTAGTGAGGCTATATCTGAAAAGGGTGATGCCTTAGAAGAAAATATGATCGCTGATATTGATAGCCGACCTGATGATGAAGAAATTCTAGTCGATTTATTTAATAGAGAAATTTCTAAGTTAAAAAGTTATTTTTATCATTCTTCAATAGTGCTTGTTTATACCCTATTAGAAAGCTCTCTTTCCCACCTTAGTGCGGAGATAAAAGACTGTACCAATAGTAAATTGAGTCTCCAAGATCTGAATGATAATAACCTGATTAGGAAATCAATCAGATATATTGAACTTACCTGCGACATTGATCTTAAGAAAGAGAAAAAATTATATGATCGTATTTGTCAGTACCAACAGCTAAGAAATCAAATTGTGCATTCAAACTCACGAGTAAAAGGTAACACTCCCGAAGCCTTGGCAAAGAATGCTAAAGCTCTTGAGGTAACTTTTTCTGGCATTGAAATCAATTTTGAATTTTGGGATTTTCATGTTACTGATAACACTCTAATTAAAGAACTCGTTGATGTAGTGGATAAGTTCTTAGGAATTGCAATAAGTAAAGTTGACTCTCAAATATTTGTTGTGGAAGTATGAATATAATCGGGTAGCCGGAGGTATCTAACCTCCAGCCCCCACAACACCCTGCATGCGGCTCCGCACAGGGCGTTTCACTTAGGATGGTGAAGCGCAATCCACCCATCACGCAATGAATAAAGCCCCTCGGATTTTAAGTAATCAAGGGATAAAGCTTGATTAACCCCCGGAGTTTTAGCACTACGCCATGGTCCTTTGCTGGTGATGCCACACGCAACGGCTGCCTGAACATGCACACCTAACCTCATTAAACGTCTGACTTTGGTACGCGGCTTACGCCACTGCCGCCAATAGGCCATTCGAACTCTGCGCCTGATCCAATGATCTAGATCGATACAACGTTGATAACCACTGGCGATACCGAAGTAGTTTATCCAACCACGTAAATACTGGCTGAGTTTAGAGAGTTGGTAATGCATGGACACACCCCAGTTGCGGTTCGTTAGCCTTCGGACTTGTTGCTTAAACTTCAGCAATGTCTTTGGGTGCCATTGAATGCGACCTCCCTTAAATATGAACCCAAGGAATTTACTTTCACTGGTTTTAACGACGTGACTTTTGGCCGTGTTAACGATCAGTTTCAAGTGGTTATTCAGGAATCTGCTGATACTACTCAGCACACGTTTACCCGCACGGGGACTCTTTACCAGTATGGTAAAATCATCCGCATAGCGAGCAAACTTGTGTCCTCGTTTCTCAAGCTCTTTGTCCAAAGGGTCAAGCATGATGTTTGCCAGCAAAGGCGATAATGGCCCGCCTTGGGGAACACCTTCTCGACTTTCACTATAAAACTGGTTATCGATAACCCCAGCTCGCAAGTAACGTTTAATCAATTTAAGCAATCGCTTGTCCTTCACTTTATAGCCAAGGTGCGTCATGAGTAAATCATGATCAACGCGGTCAAAGAACTTTGACAGATCAACATCGACAGCAAAACGGCGACCCGTTTTAATGATGCTTTGTACCTGTTTCACCGCTTGTTGCCCATTTCGATTTGGCCTGAACCCAAAACTATTGTCTGAGAAGGTTGGATCGAATATGGGCGTTAATACCTGAGCAATGGCTTGTTGTATCACTCGGTCAACAATAGTTGGAATGCCTAGCTGACGTTTACCGCCATCGGGTTTGTCAATTTCCGTTCGTCGAACGGGTGATGGTTGGTATTGACCTAAGCGAAGCTCAGATGCAATACGTTTCCAGTTGCCATCTTTTGCCCAAGTGGGGAAGTCATCAATGGTCATCCCATCAATGCCAGCAGCCCCTTTATTGGCTCGAACCCGTTTCCACGCTTCCAATATGTTAGAAGACTTTAAGGTAAGTTCGAGTAGAATTTCGCTAAAGGCTGGCTGCTTATCGGTACGCTGAGTCACGTCGCTACCGGACGGTATTCGTGTGTTCAAGTCTGACAAGGCTCCTCCTTTGTTCTAAATGTTCAGGCCTTCGCCGTGTCCCAACCATTACGATGGGCGTTTGGCTACTATGCCGTCTGCTGACTTCTGCTTAATCACACTGCGGTTTACACCGTTATGCGCTATCGGTTTTCATCTATTTGCTCTATTCAGCCGATGACACTGAAAAGCCAAGGCACTTGTATACCAGAGCCTCACTGGTTATTTACCGATCGCTTGTTAAGCAGATCTCCCCAGATAAGAGCATGAACTGTCTCTGCACTACTGCATCATTTACGGTGGCCGTTAGATCACGTGGATTCGTCGTCTTGTGCCAACTCACCTTCAGCCTACGCCTCATATGATGTTCTTGTTCATCAGCTCGCAGATTTGCGTCCCGATTCCTCCAGACCAAACCTCGCGGTTTGGCCCTTGCCATTCGCTAGTAGTTAACGTTTAATAACAGTAAGTTAAGTAAACGGTGACCTTCCTACAGAGGACTTTCACCTCATTAGTTCATGCCCATGCTGGGCGTACACAAGGCATTTAAACGGAACAAAAACAGTGGGTTACGTTTCGCTTCGCTACACATTTTGACCCACTATTTTTGTCCGCTTAATGCGGCGTTAGGCGCACAAAGCAGCATCATAGCCATCAGTCAATATAAGGAATGTTATGTCTGAGGAAATCCTAAATAAAATATCAAAACAAGCTCAAGATTATTACAAGAACACTCCCGTAATTATATTAGGAAGTGGAGCTTCGGCTGCTTTTGGAATGTCTGGAATGTGGCAGTTAGCACAGCATCTTATGGCGAATGTTGACGTGGTGGATTTACACGATAATGAACAAACTTCTTGGCATAATTTTTGTGAAAAACTGAAAGCCGATATAGATTTAGAAACAGCATTACATGATGTTCCATTGTCACCTGAACTAACTGGTAGAGTGGTTTCAGAAACATGGAGCCTTCTAGCACCTGAAGATTTTACAGTATTTGAGGGCTCACTAAATAACCTTTCATTGTTTCCACTGGGTAAGCTGTTAAAACACATGTTTAGGAGCACAGCCAAAGAGCTCAACATAATAACTCCCAATTATGACAGGTTAGCAGAATATGCGTGCGAGCAAGAAAATATCCATCATTACAGTGGCTTCTCTCATGGTTATAGAGGCTACAGCGCTAAGAAGGACTATTTATCTTGCTCTAGGCAGGTAAATATTTGGAAAGTGCATGGTTCCCTAGGTTGGTTCTCTAATTCTAATGGTGTAATTATATTTTTAAGCAACGTTAGTGAAATCCCTAACGATCTCACACCATTAATAGTAACACCCGGTATTGAAAAATACCGTAGTACTCATAAAGAGCCCTATAAAACAATTATCCATGAATCTGACGATGTAATGGATAAAGCCACCGCTTATTTATGTATTGGCTTTGGTTTCAATGATGAACATATCCAAACGAAGCTGGTAAATCGATGTGCAAATAATGGAGCTTCAGTAATTATCATAACTTATAAATTGACCGAAGCTACGAAAGAATTTATTGCTAATGAAAGTACTGATAAGTATTTAGCTATCGAAGCAGCTGAAGACAATAAATCTAAAATTTATAGCTCTCTACTGGATGAACCAGCAGAAGTAGAAGGCGAGTTCTGGTCACTCAGTGGCTTCATGAATTTAATAATGTAAGGGAATATATGACTATTTTTAATTTTAATGACGATGAAGCTTTGGGCAAAGTGGCTTCTGTAGATACAGCAACAGTTGTTGTAGAAGTTAATGATGCTGAACTTTTAAAAAGGTTGCAGGTTAATAGGCTGGCTGTATTACAAAGTAGTAAGCCCGGGCAGCACTTGATTGGAATTATCAATCAGGTTACAAGAAAAAAGCTAATACCTTCTGCTACTGAAGAAAATGAAGAGCCTTCTGACGAACAGAATTTATGTAAAGTGGCATTGATTGGCTCCTTGATTGATGCTGACGGTATAAAAAGAAACATATTCCGCCGCACACTAGAAAGCGTACCGGAAATTGATGCAAATTGTTTTGCACTAGAAGGCGAAAAGCTAACCTCATTTATGAGAGTTATTTCTCATGCAGAAGCAGACGGTAATTCATTAACATTAGGTAAATATACCCTAGATGAAAATGCGGTAGCTTATTTAAATGGTAATAAGTTTTTCCAGCGTCATGCTTTTATCGGAGGAAGCACCGGGGCTGGTAAATCTTGGACTACGGCAAGAATCATTGAGCAAGTTTCTGAACTGAAAAATTCAAATGCAATAATTTTTGACTTGCACGGGGAGTATTCTCCTTTAGAGGGGGATGGTATTAGTCACTTTAAGGTTGCAGGTCCAAGTGATATAGAATCAAATCGCACATTGGCAGACGGTGTAATTTATCTACCTTACTGGCTACTGTCATATGAAGCATTGGTTTCATTATTCGTTGATCGCAGTGATCAAAATGCGCCAAACCAAGCAATGCTAATGGCGAGAGAAGTCAATTCAGCTAAAACTCAATACTTAGAAGACGGTGGCTATCAAGATATTTTAGACAACTTTACAGTTGATAGCCCTGTTCCTTTTGATTTGCCATCATTGATACATGAGTTAAATGCCATCAATGTTGAGCGCATACCAGGTGCTAAAGCAGGCACCGAAAAAGCTGGTGAATTTAACGGAAAACTAAGCAGAATGATTTCTCGCCTAGAAAATAAAATATCGGATCGTCGTTTAGGCTTTTTGTTTCAAGGTGGAGCAGATGTTTTAAAGTTTGACTGGTTAAATAGGTTAGCTTGTGCTCTTTTAGGGAGTAACGATGAAAATGGAAATGGAGGAGTTAAAATAATTAACTTTTCTGAAGTACCGTCAGATGTGCTTCCGTTAATCGTTTCATTAGTAGCTCGCCTTGCTTTTTCTGTTCAACAGTGGACACCTTCTGAAGAACGCCACCCAGTAGCAATCTTATGTGATGAAGCCCATTTATATATTCCCAATAAAAATGTGTCCGGAGCATCGGATGATATATCTATTCAAATTTTCGAGCGCATAGCTAAAGAAGGCAGAAAGTATGGAGTTAGTTTGGTGGTTGTCACACAAAGACCATCAGAAGTGAATAAGACCATACTTAGCCAATGCAGTAACTTTGTGGCTATGAGGCTTACTAATTCTGATGATCAATCTGTCATAAAAAAACTACTCCCAGATAGTCTAGGTGGTTTTAGTGATATTTTACCTACTTTAGATACTGGTGAAGCGCTTGTTGTCGGAGACGCAAGTTTATTGCCTAGCCGTATACGTATTGATGAGCCGAATAACAAGCCAGATAGTGGCACCATCGAGTTCTGGAAGGAATGGCAAGGTGATGTAACTGCTGGACGGTTAAATAAAGCAATAGATAACTGGAGAAAGCAAAACATTCAATGATGTGCACCTAATAGGAGACTATGGCGTCAATAGCTAATTTGTATTAGTTCCGACTAAATCTGACACTGCTTCTTGAAAAGTAGAGAGTTACCCGTTTTGATAAAGGTGTCGAATCTTTAAATCAAAACTAAAAGGTAACTCTCATGTTGCATACTAGCAATCCAATAAAAAATTACATGGACACCCATGGTAATGATGCTTACCACAATGCCTTTGGTGATGGTGTGCTGGGGCTTGATGGATTGTAAACGTGGTAAGTCTTAAGCTACGCGGGGTTAATCGCTTAGCAGATGTTTGTATAAGCTGCTAGATGTAAAAGTATCCCCCTCATTTCCGTGGGTTTACTGTTTATACGTGAAATTCAGCTAGTTAATAGCTAGCCCAGCCACCTACTCTATTGATAGCTCTACCCCGTCTTTTCTTGCTGCCACTCAGAATGTCATGCGCTTGCTCATATTATAAATCTATGTCTTTGAGGCCCGCGGCTCGTTCGACAAATCCCCATACCGATTGTTGGGCTTTATCAACAGATAGAGGGGGTGTGGTGGTTAACGCGATTCTCACCCCTGACATAACGCCTGAGAGCAGCATTGACGCTAACATTAGTGGGTTATAAGCAGCATCGATTTCGCCTTTTCGCTGGGCTTCGGCGATGTTTCTTGCGCCTAATTGCTCTAACCTGTCATTGCGCTCTAGTTCTTCTTGTGTAAACGCGGGGTCGGTTCGTAGTCGCGTTGCTGCAATCATTGCCACTGGGTCATCATAAAATAACGAGACCATGGCATGTACCCGGGCTTTTTCTCTCTCTTTCCAAGTGTCACCATCAAAAGGAACACCCGCAACCTTGTCGTCTAAATCGTGATAAAATGCATTTACGATGGCGTTGATAAGCCCAGCTTTGTTACCGAAATGGTAGTACGTAAGCCCGTCTGATACCCCTGCCCGCTTGGCTACATTCGCAACTTCTAAATCCCCGTTACCGTTAACAATTTCAACTCTGGCCGCGTCTAATAAACGCTTTCGAGTGGACTTTTTTGCTGCATCTTTTTTCATCACATATTCTCTAATAATCGTTTAGGGTGCATGCCATTGACCATTCCAATAAACGGAGGATGAATGGAGAACCCTAACATTCTACGTATATCTTCTGATAAATCCGCGACAACGTTTAATGGTGTGCCCAAAAAATAGTTTTCCTGGGTGCGCAACCATGGCTCACAATATTGGCAAGTAACCGCGAGGCGGTTGGCACTCGAATGATTTGCACCTCCACCATGCCAGAACGTGCCGGGATAAAAGAGTACAGATCCAGCTTTCATGACTGCTGATTTCGCCTGTTCTGCTGCGGGCTTTTGGTTGTCGTCCCATGTGTGGCTGTTTGGTACGATCACCGTTGCGCCATTGGACTGTGTGAAATCGTCGATTGCCCAAATGGTAGCAGCGCCTAGCGGTGCCCTAGGTCGAGGGATAGGATAAAAACCATCATCGAAGTGCAGTGGCTGTCCAGATTCACCCGGCAACAAATTGATGATCTGCAATTGGGACAAAAGATAATTTGGCATGAATAACTTGTCGAGCAAGGCAAGAATACGTGGGTGGTCAACTAAGCGATCCAGTGCTCTGGTTTTGTTCAAAACGCCATACAATCTCTGCGTTTTGTATCCTTCGAATGCATTTCTGCCCGTTTCATTTAATAAAGGCGAAATTGCATTTTTAATCGTCGTAATTTCGGGCCCCGACAACAGGTTTTCAATCACTATGTAACCGTGTTCTTCCACCTGTTTTAAATCGGCTTGTGTCACATGTTCCGGTATCAACTTGACCTTCTCACTTTGGGTTTGTCGATACTTACCTGCATTGTCCCCTGCAACATATGCGTTATCGATGTTCTTAGTCTCTAGCGTTGTCATACGTTCCCCTCGATCCACTTCACTGAGTTGAGTTCAACTCAAATTTAACTGTGATTAAATTACTGGTCAAGTTTTAAGCATTAAAACAAGCGCAAGTCACTTAGTAAGAGCTGGCATGCTCACTAGGAGTAACAAGTAAAAGCCGCGTAAAACGGGAGCTTGAAGATGAGTGAAATGACAATGGAAACGTAATATTGGAGTTGTGCGCTCGGTTTAAGTTTGGGTGTAGCTATGGGTTTGAATACTTAGTTTTTGCTTTGTGCTGATACATTCGCTTATCCGCCAATGATATACATTCTGAGGGGCCTTTGGCTTCTAGGCTCGTGGCTATCCCAAAGCTAACGCCAGCATCATGCCATTGCTTGCCTAGCTCAATAGATACATGTGACATTTGTGCTAGCGCTTTATCAGCCGCATTTTGAATGCCATGAGCCGAATTAGCCTGCAGTACCACCACAAACTCATCGCCCCCAGAGCGAAACACGTCACCCAATGAATAAAACGACTGCTGTAACAGGCTCGCCGTTTTGATAATGAGTTTGTCACCTTCATCGTGCCCGTTTCTATCATTGATACTTTTCAAGCCATCTAAATCTATGTAAACAATGACGTAGTCGTCAGCGATTTGCCCAATACACTCCGACAGGGAAAACCTATTCCCTAGCTGCGTCATCGAGTCAATTCGCGACAAGTATTGGTTTCGGGTAAACTCCTTTTGTTTTAATTTGAACCATTCAGTTAAACACAGCAAGATACATAGGCAGTCTAATGACAAGGCAAATATTACGGCAGATTCAGGGTATGGCAGCTCCCCAAAGTACAAGCTGTGAGCCGCGATGTAATATCCTAACGACAGACTGTAAACAAGATTTCCCGCCAAAAAATACTTTGCTCTGAAATCATTCTTTTTAAGCATACTTACACCAACTACTATCGTGAATACTATCCAAAACATGGCCAGTAAATGAGATAGCAAATACGCTAAAGTAAATGGCATAAACCACATAGTAATACCCAATACGAAGCTCACTACACTCACGCAACGTAAAAACGTAAACAGCTTTTTATGGTCAGCTTTACATTCGAATAAATCAGAAACAAACTGCGCGGCAGACGCAATAGCGAGAGGGAAAATGAGCATTCCCCAGTAGCTGGTATTAATGGGCAAACTTACAATGTCATTGAGCATGCCAGATGCCGCTGCCCAGCCAACCCCATGAAGCCCTAAATAACCAGCACAGGTTAACGCCACTCTTTTTCTCGTCCCCGAGTAAATAAGTACGGCCAACAAAGCCAAAATGAGCATGGAGGTAATACCTGCTATCGAAATGCCATTATTGAGTTTTTGAAATTGATAAAACGCTCTGCTATCGAGAACAGAAATGGAAACAGGCGTAGGAAACTGTTTAGCTTTGATAAGCAACCTCAGTGCTATTTGTTCGTTATCCATCGTCGTTTGCACAGTTATGGCTTGAAAATGAAGCAAAGGAGGAGTGGCATTATCACGTAGTTGAGAGAAGACTTGAAAAGTAGGCTCTGGCTGATGACTCGACGAATACGAGGCTAATCCTACATCAATGAAATTCGCATTCACTATGACAAAGTACTGCCCTTTTTGGGGAATACTTAAGGTTACTTTAGTAAAGTAAGTCCCCGACTCTCCCCCCAGAGATGGCATAGTTTGAGCGGTTTGAAGCGCACTATTAACACTCTCTAACGATTTTATTGCCTGAAGGCGCGGCACATCAACAACGTTGTCAAACTCGTACCATAAGTTCGTATCAACTAGGGTACTTTTCCCCTCTGTTAGCTCTAGAGCCCCTTCACCGAACGCAGGTAACACCACCAGCAGCAATAGAAAATAAATAACACGAGAATGAAAATAATAAAGCAAAGCCAAACCTTATATACCGATTAAGGGACCAAAACCACTTTTAGCTACTTAGTGCCAAATAGATACTTGCTAGATCAGAATATAAAACATACAGCCTGTTTATAAAATATACAGTGGAATTAGCTAAAAAATAGCGAATTGTTTGATTTTAAAGCAAGCTTGGGCCTACTTCACTTAGCTATTTGGCTAAGTTTAAACACTTTTACTTGTAACGAATGAGGCTAGTAGCAAAGAGCACATCCTGAGCCAACGTTACCACTTTATTCAATTAAACAGATTGACTCGTATATTCAAACGACAATGTCAGCGTCGATAGTAACCATAGCAGCAACTAGGTCGCCAAAGCGCACCTTTTCACATAGGTTGCGTTGCGTTCTGCGTTTCTGCGTTTCTGCGTTTCTGCGACCGATGATTCGTGATCTGACCACGGATATTTTCGGATAACAATGTAATGGAAAGCTGGGGATGAATGAAATGGATATCGGAATTTATATCTAGGATCAAGCCAAAGTGCTTGATTTTTCTGGACCTTACAGAGTCTGTTGCAGGTTCTACAAACTAAACTTCTTGTCTATTGTAAGTTGTAAAGTTTAGATTCACTTCTCTTCTTCGAATTTACTGAACGACCCGTATTGGGATATATGTTCTTGTTCGTAATTGTACTTTGCTTTGCTTAATTCAATTAACGCTTTCTTAAATATTTCATTTTCTTCAGCTAGCTTTGCTATTAGCTTACTTTTCTCTTCTTCTAATCGATCAATCTCAAGCGCTCCCATATCAGAAGAGGATTGGGCTCTATTGAGCCTTGACATGAGATCGCCATCTTTGCTCATTTCTCTTTTGAACAACTCATCCCTGATCCTGATATCAAACGCATTTTGACATGACTTATAAGAGATTCGTGAATTAGGTAAACGCTTCTTCTCACATATATAGTGCATATCTGACTCTTCGACGAGGTCGTTGAAAGTTTCAAATAACGCGAAGCTTGCTGCTTTGTATTCTTTTCGCAAAAGCGATAATGGCTTTTTGCCCTCTACTTCAATTATTTCTATATTATTATCTGTTGAAGTATATTTTTCATTAGCAAACGATTCCATGTTTGATAAAAAAACACCAGCTAAAAAGAACGCAATATAATATTGTTTCACGCTAAAACCCTCCTATATTTACATTCTGTTTCGTTGAGATTTATATCGCAACCGCAATATTATGCGTTTGATGAAATTAAAAGCGCACTGAATTTAAAATCCTAACACTCTTAATAAATAGCTTTAGCTTTTCGCTACGTGATACCAGAGACTAACACGGTCATTTCTGTCACATTTTGTTTATTCATGATTTATGTACCTTTTATCTATGTTATTCACAAATCACTTCCGTTGATAACTGAGCACTTTTATTGGAACGGAAACCTAAAGTACGTCAAACCCAGAAAGTTACGGTAGCTTCAGCGCATTTGGTTTAGTCTGGCTCGACACACTGTAGGCAGGCGCCGCATTATAATCTGCGAGCCATAAAAGTTATTTGAGTAACACATGAAAAAAACACTACGCATAATTGAACCCATGGTGACCGCGATTGATGGCATCAACCTTCCTATTATCTTGCTTAAGGGTAATGGGTGTCCGCTCGGTAATCCCCACATTCAATTCATGGGTTTGCTGCGCGATGATGCTTGCGTTGCCAAGGAGAATGACCATGGCGCAACATCAACGAGGATAAGCACAAAATTGGCCCAATTTATGTGAACAACAAAATCAATGTGGACTTACAGCGGTGGAGTTTTGTCGCCAGCAACAGATTAATACCCAAACCTACTACACTAGGCAACGTGATATTCGACTCCAGCGAACTCACAGAAAGTTCGTTCACGTCAAACGTAAAGTCACAAAGATTGAGTCACACACCGAGGAAACCAGTAGCGAACTTCTTCTGCAACTTGAGAGCGCTCTACTTAGCGTGTCAACGAATGTATGCCCTCACTGGCTTGCTACCGTGATGAAGACATTAGCTGATTGAAGATGTTCGTTGAGCCTGCCGATATATGCCTATGCATGGGATTTCGCCTTGCAACTAAATCACTCATAGCCGGCATTGGATCTGGCGTTAGTTGAGATAACTTAAGCTGAATAGCTTCACCATAATGCGCAATCAGTTACGCATCTAGTTTGTATTTTTTAGCCCGTTGACCTCTTGCTCCAGCAAAGCGTTTGGTGACAGTGTACAGACGAGTTTCTTGTTATATATGAAATAAAGCGACCCACTTAAGGGTTCTTATATAGCGGAATTAATGCCTTTAAACACGTCGATTTTTCTTCGAAGTCATAGTCTAGTGCTTTTAAGTTCCGGCTCCCATTGATTAACGTGCCGAAGTTCGCATACTCAACAGCTAAGCTAGATTCAAATTCTCGAAGTGCGACCTTTGGAAAGTCCTCATAACCTATTGGATTAAGATGTTTTTCACTTCTCTTGTTGTTTATATAGCGAACAAGTTGCTCTTTCATATCTTCGACGCGTGACATTCCATCATCGGATAATACTGACTCAGAATCGAGCTTGTAGGTGCCGCTTTTATGTTGTTTCACTATCACTAAATAAGCGCGAAGTGCAGAAACATCTAGACGCTCTAGTCCGTAACTAACATAGGCTAAGCTGTTGACAAGATGTTTTTTGATTTCATCATTTATGCGACCTTCTTCTTGGTATATAAAATTAGCGAGTACCATTTCTTTTACAACTAGGTAAGAGAGTGCGGTAGACGTATTGCCAAGCACCATCAAATGTAGAGCAGAACGATGTTTTAACTCCTTAGGCGTGTCCTCTCGTTGCAATAGAGTAAGCAATGCAAATTGATCGTCATTCTTTGCGTGCTGAACAAGTTCGGCAATTTTGGCTTCGATATATGGTGCCAACAAACTTCTATGCTGCTGTTCAAAGGAAGTATTTTCTGCTGGCAGCAAAATTTCGCCTCGTTTTACGGCCCATTCCATTGACTCACTGTATACGCTAGATTTTTCTTGCTCACTCAATTTCTGTTCGATGTGACACCAGTCTTCGTCTGATTCTGGGACAGGTGCAGATGTTAGCTCTGTATTTCGCGAATCCACTTCATGTGTAGATTCACTTTTTCTATCAAGGTTACTTGAAGGGTAAAAATCTGGGAGTGGACTTCCTTCTCTTTGGTTTTTACCAACAAGGCCCTCCAGATGAGCATATTTAACTGCGACAAAACCCATAAATAAAAGTAAGACGATTGTGCCAAGTAATATGTATATTTTAGTTTTCACAATCCATTCCTTCTCAGAAAGCGTTTTGGCCCTATTGCCTATCAATAACACAGCAAACTCAATTTGAGTTTCGTGGTCAGAATTTTTACTCGAGTGCCGATTTAAAATAGGGAATTAGTAAGCTTTATGGAAATGCAAAAATAATGCGCTTCACATGTATGCTTTAAAAAGTTCGCCTTTCAAAAAATCCTAAATATTTGCCAGTTTGCGAAATTTTTAGCGTTTAATCAATTCGTTAGAATATGCTCGGAGGGTGCTTAAGGCCAGCCATAAGGACTGCTGAGCCACTCATCTAGACTCAAAAGCGCACACGCATTTACCAGTTGCAAATCCGTATCGTTATAATATAACATAGCGAGATTTATTATGTTATATTATAACGATACGGATTCTGTGTGATAGAAATAGATCAGGCCAAGGCTGTCATTGAAGCAAACTCACTTTGCGTCAACATAAAAAACAATCCCATTTTAAAAGGTCTCAACTTCCAGGTTAAAGCGGGTGAAATATACGCTTTGCTAGGCGGTAACGGCGCGGGTAAATCAACCACATTGAAGACCCTTTTAGGGTTTAATGCCCCAAGCAGTGGCTCAGTAAAAGTGGATGGTAAAGAGGTTGTCAAAGCCCTGAACCTTGTACGTGAAAAAACTGCCTATTTGCCAGAATCTGCAACCTTATATACTCACCTTACCGCTAGGGAAAATGTCAAATATTTCCTATCTTTGGCGGATATTAAAAAGTCAGATGCTGAGGTTAATCAAGCGTTTGATCGCGTAGCGTTACAGGAAAAGGCGCGGGATCGTCACATGCAGACGTATTCAAAAGGCATGCGACAAAAAACGGCCATCGCGCTGGCTTTGCTGCGTGAAGCACCGATCTTTTTATTAGATGAGCCTACTTCGGGCCTCGACCCTGTGGCTATCGATGAATTTAACCAACTCGTGCGCGAGCTTGCCTCTGGTGGCGCTACCATATTAATGGTTACCCACGATGTATACGGTGCCTGCCAAGTAGCAGATCGTATCGGCCTATTGCGCGATGGCGAACTTGTGGGAGAGTTTTCCGCTCCGCAAAACGGACAAATTGAAACCGAACAAGTTCACGCGGCATTTGCCCAACGAGGCGCAGCGTGAGCGATCATTCATCTTCAATAACCCCTTTTGCAAAAACCATTATTGTTGCCAAAGATGAGTGGCGATATTGGCTACGCTCTAAATTAGCCATATCCGTATTGGCCATTGGCTTATTACTCACATTATCCTCTGTGATAGTCACCGCCATTAATACCATGGAGCTAAGTCATACTCGCCATGCATTACAAGACAATGCCGAGCAAACCTTTGCTGATCAACCTGACCGACATCCCCATAGAATGGTGCATTATGGGCACTATGCGTTTAGAGCCCCATCGCCACTGAGTGTGTTAGATCCGGGCGTTGATGCCTACACCGGAAACTCTATCTTTCTAGAAGGACACCGGCAAAACAGCGCCATGTTTGCCGACCAAAAACAAGGTACTGCGCTCACTCAACTCGGTAGCTTAACTCCCGCGTTTATCGTGCAAACTTTGGCTCCTCTGCTGCTGATTTTGATTGGCTACAGTTCAGTTAGTCGTGAGCGCGAATCACACACACTGACCTATTTGTTATCTCAAGGTACATCAGGGTTTACCCTAATTGCCGGTAAGGGTCTGGCGTTACTGTCGGTCATTGGGCTTATTTTAGTGCCGTTAACCGTCTCGGCGCTTTTTAGCCTACATGAAGGGGAAAGTGTCGTTGCCATCTTGGGCTTTATTTTAGGTTATGCCCTTTATCTGAGCGTCTGGGCATTGCTGGTTTTGTTGTGCTCAAGCGCACTGTCAAAAAACAGTGAAAGCTTTACCGCGTTAGCACTGACTTGGATTTTACTCTGTGTGGTTATGCCACGCGTCGCAAGCTCTACTGCGATCACAACGGTGCCCGCTGCAGGGAAACTAGAAACTGACTTTGCGGTTATCGCTGAGCTGCGAAAGTTAGGGGATGGCCACAATGCCAATGACCCGGCCTTTGCGCAAATAAAAGCCTCCCTATTAGAAAAATACAATGTGGACTCAATTGAGCAGTTGCCTGTTAACTACCGGGGTATCATCGCCATGACATCAGAAGCGAAGTTAACAGAGGTGTTAAACGAGTTTGCAGAAGAGCGAATGCAAACTGAGTTAGCCCAAACCAAGGTATCACGATATTTCGGTTGGTTGTCACCTATGGTCGCCATTCGTTCATTATCAATGCTGACTGCCGGTACCAGCATAGAAACCCACCATAAATTTTTACGCGAAGCTGAAGATCTGAGATTCAACTTTGTTCAAAGCTTAAACAAAGTTCATACAGAGCAACTTAGTTACCAAGACGATATGAATCGAAATAAAGACGATGATGCGTCATTAAAAGCGCGAGTCGGTGCGACAAACTGGCAAGTGCTAGAAGACTTTACCTTCGCTGTTGATAAACCTAGCTTACGCTTACAACGCAGTGCACCTGCATTTTTACAGCTACTAGCATGGATAGCAGCGCTCATCATTGTCATTCGTTGGCTAGGGAAACGCTTAGTATGAGTTATATGTTTACACAACTTAGCCGTGAATGGCGATTTATGTTGCGCCAGAAATACCTACTAGTGCTGCTCGGCTGTGCACTTTTAATCTCTGGGTTTTCTGTGCTCAGCGGTTTGAATGAAGTAGAGCAACAGCAACACACTATCGAGCGTTTAAAAGCCGCCGATGCATCTGACCGTACTGATGCACAGCATAAGCATGATGAAATTGGGATGTTAGCCTACTACACCTTCCATCTTACTTATTCAGCCCCTTCGGATTTAGCCTTTGCGGCCTTAGGTGAGCGCGATATTTACCCGTGGAAGCACCGTATTAAAATGCTCGCCATTGAAGGGCAAATTTACGAAAGCGACACCCAAAATGCAGAGCTTACCCAAGCGGGTAAAATCGACTTTGTATTTGTGATAAGTGCTCTATCGCCACTGATTATTATTCTGTTGTTCCATGATTTATTCGCCAGCGAGCGCAGCAGCGGCAGGCACGATTTATTAGTCACTACGGCTAAATCCCCATGGGCCCTTTGGGGAGCTCGAGGGGCAATACGCTTCATTGCACTTTTCTTGTGTTTGATGCTGCCATTTTATGTAGGGGCTTGGGTCAGTGGTACCTCACTGGCAGCCATAGGGTTAGTTTCGCTCTACTGCATCATCTATCTAGCGTTTTGGGCATTGGTAAGCGTGTACTGGGGCAGGAACGCAAGTAGCGCGCCCAAAGTGGCTTCAGGATTAATAGGTATGTGGGTACTGTTCGCCTTCATCACGCCTATTCTAGGCGACTTGAGCATTAATCAACTTGTTCATTCACCTAAGGGTGGCGACATTGTGTTAACCCAGCGAGAAGCCGTCAATGACGCATGGGATCTGCCAAAAGAAACCACCATGGACGCCTTCACAGCAACCTATCCAGAGTGGAAAGAGCATGTGGCCATGCAAAGCATGTTCGAGTGGAAATGGTATTACGCCTTTCAACAGGTCGGAGACCAAATCGCAGCGCCTATGTCACAAGAATATCGTGAGGCAGCCAGTAAGAAATACCAATTCGCTGGGTATGCATCTTTGCTGTCTCCGCCCATGTTATTGCAGCGCCTGTTAACTCGCCTTGCAGAAACAGACGCCGTGGCGGCGCATGAGTACGAACAACAAGTACGGGACTTTCACCAAGCCCTTCGTTTGTTTCACTACCCATTCTTATTTGCCCAAGGTGAATTCGACAAAGGGGAGCTGATTAACATGCCTAGTTTTGACAAGTTCATTTTTGAACAACAACAAGGGCGCGATACAGATAGCGTTCAATCGGCCAATAAATAACACTCACACTATAAAAAGGTTTTACCATGAACTCTGGTACACAAGGGCTAAAGCTCACCTATCTCAGCGCTTGCTTAGCTAGCGTGTTAATTCATCATAGCGTTGCAGCAGATGAACAAAACGCGTCACAAAGCGTCGCCCAAGACAAAGCAATCGAAACCTTAAGCATTGTAGGGTCACGACAAGCGTATCAAGGCAACTTTAGTCCGTTAGAAACCCCGCAATCAGAATTGAAAATAAATTCTGAAGCGTTAGCAAATGCAGGCGCAATTGATTTAAATCAGGCATTAGATTTATCTGCATCGGTTGCGCGGCAAAACAACTTTGGTGGCCTTTGGAATAGCTTTGCGTTGCGAGGGTTTGTGGGTGACGAAAACCTGCCCAGTAACTACTTGGTCAACGGTTTTAATGCGGGCAGAGGTTTTGGTGGTTCTCGCGATCTTTCGGGTATCGAGTCAGTTGAAGTGCTAAAAGGCCCACGTGCAGCATTATTTGGCCGTGGTGAACCAGGCGGCACAGTTAACCTAGTAACAAAACGCCCAACATTTGATACACAAGGCGAGATAAAGCTATCTGCAGGAAGCTATGATACATACCGAGCAGATGTAGATTACACTACTCCACTGACCGACGATGTAGCAGTGCGCCTTGTAGGTTTTTACGAGGATGCAGGTAGCTTTCGTGACACGGTAAAAAGTCAGAAAGAAGGTTTTAGCCCATCAATCGCATGGGAGATCAGTGAGCAAAGCACGCTCGTTTACGAATTAGAATATGCGCACCAAGAAGTGCCGTTCGACCGAGGTGTGATAGCGATTGACAACAAACTTGGCGTCGTCCCACAAAGTCGTTTTCTCGGAGAGCCCGCCGACGGTCCCATCGAAACTGACACATTAGGGCACCAAGTAGAGTTTCACCATGATTTTGATGATAACTGGAGTGTGTTGTTAGGCGCTAACTATCGTGATACATCGTTAGAAGGCTTTGCCACAGAAACGGGTTTTGCAGGCGTGGTAGATGATGAAATAAATCGTTTTCGTCGCTACCGCGAATATGATGCAGAGTATCAAGTATTTCGCGCAGAGCTTTCCGGCAACTTGACGTTAGCTGGCTTAGAACACCGTCTCATTATTGGGCTTGATTCAGACAAATTTGAAAATGACCAATTTGCACTGCGCGACCGCACCACTGAGCAATATATCAACGTATTTAACCCAGTGTATAGTGACGCTGGTGAGCTAGCGAATGACTTTTCTACGCAAATAGATCGCCTCGAAACGCAAGAATCACTTGGCGTGTTTATACAAGATCAAATTAGCTTAACTGATAAACTTGATGTGCGTATCGGTGCTCGTTTCGATGACTATCAACAAACCTTGAATAATCGTTCATCAGATAGCCGTTCAAAGCAAGAGGAAACGCGAGTCAGCCCGCAGTTTGGCATTGTATATGAAGCATCTGACTCACTTTCTGTGTATGCGACTTATGGCGAAAACTTCCGCCCTTTATCCGGTACAGACAGTAATGGTGACGGCTTTGAACCCAATCAATCGACCTCAGCAGAGGCTGGGATTAAGTTCACACTCAACGATGGTGCATTGTTTGGAACCGTTGCCGTATTTAAAGTCGAGCAAGAAAATTTGCTCGTGGTTGACGATCCTACTACGTTTACTTTCGCGGCAATTGGCGAAGCCGAGAGTCAAGGTGTGGAAATAGACATCAATGGCGAAATTGCTGATGGGCTGACCCTTTGGGCATCTTATGCTTATGTGGATGCTAAAACGAAAAATGCCTTCTTTGATGGCAACTTTGGATACACAATTGAAGCCGGAACCGACCTACTTAATGTGCCAGAGCAACAACTTAGCTTGCAACTGGTTCAGTTGCTTGAGCTAGATGGTAAAGCATTAGAAATCGGTGGTGGCTTAGTGTACGTAGATAAAAGAAATGGTTACTTTGGTACCGATTTCACCCTACCTAGCTATACCACTGCTAGAGCATTTGTCGCTTATGATATAACGGAGTCGATTGCACTAAGGGCTGAGGTCGATAATTTATTTGATAGAGATTATTACACCAACTCATTTGCAGACGTGTGGGTGCAACCTGGTACACCGCGTAGCTTTAGAGTGTCAGCGTCATACCAGTTTTAACAATATGCCGCACTCTCAAGCATTAGAGGGTTAAAAAAGCCCGCAGGTCTTTCGGTTTGCGGGCTTTTTGTTGTTAAATTTTGCTAAGCCCAAAAGGGTTATCAATGCTCTCGCTTGGCTGGGTAAACCAGCGGGGGCCATTGCTTGTCATATAAAAATGATCTTCCAAACGAATACCGAATTCATTGGGTATGACCAACATAGGCTCATTACTAAAGCACATGCCAGTAGCAAGTGGCGTTTTGTTACCACCAACTAAATACGGCCATTCGTGAATATCTAAACCAATACCATGCCCAGTACGATGAGGACAGCCCGGTGTTTGATACTCTGGGCCTAAACCTTGTGAGGCCAAATACTGACGCGCCGCCCCATCGACTTCTTCACATGGCACGCCTATTTGAGCTGCGTTAAAGGCAGCGAGTTGTGCGGCTTTTTCATCGTTCCAGTATTGTCGCTGGCGGCTCGTTGGCTGACCAAACACATAGGTACGGGTAATGTCAGATATATAGTCGTGCACTTTGCAGCCAGTATCGATTAACACCACATCCCCACCTTTGAGGGTTTGCGGGTCTTTAACACCGTGGGGAAAGGACGTTGCCACCCCAAAGAGCACGATACAAAAATAATTGCCCGGCGCCCCAACCTTTTGGTGAGCTTGTTCAATGAAGGCTTCCACCTCGGTAGTGCTTATTCCTTGGCACAGCATACTTGCGGTGGCTTGATGCACAGCCAACGTCATATCCATGGCCCCTTGCATCAACGCCAGTTCGTTATCAGACTTGTGCATTCTGCAATGGGCAGTCACCTCTTGAGCATTAATCAGCGTTAAGCCCTCTTGGGCTTTATTAATGCCGTCGAATATAAAAAACTGCGCGCTTTCATCTATGCCAATCGTAGCGGTTTTCGCTATTCCTAGGCTTGCTAGTACCTCAACAAATAAGCGATAAGGGTTCTCGTGTTCTTGCCAACCATGTATCGGCCCCTCTATCACTTTAAAGCCAGTTAGACTGCCAATTTCAAAATGCGGCGCGATATATTGCACCGCGCCTTTTGCGGGTAAAATGGCCCCGACCATGCGCTCACTGGCATACCATTTCATACCGGTAAAATACGTTAAGTTGGTGCCTGCATTCAGATAAATCGCGTCGATATTATTAGCTTGCATATACGCTTGGGCTCTAGCAATGCGCTGCAAGTACTCCTCAGGCTGAATAGGCACAAGGTGTTGAGTCATATCGTTTAGCGTCGCCAACGCTTGTTCTGCTGTTTGTGTCCCAATACCGATGCCTGATTCAATTGTCTGCATGTTTTCTCCTATTTTGCGGCGCTAACGAAAGCGAACTCGAGCCGTAGACTCATTACTTAGCCAATGGATAATAAAGGCGATGATATCACTGACATTACCCAACCCCCAGTTTGAAAGTTAACGCTTATAAGGAGGACGACGCCCCTTCTTACGAGTTGCTTTTTCACTCAGTTGCACCCGAGCATGCGTAGTCCGCTGAGTAAAAGGAGGTTTTTTATTCAAGGCAGTTCGCCCTTTGCGCTGTATTATCTGCTCATTCTGGCTTTTTTGTGCTCCTTTTTGATCATCTGCTTCCGTTTTTATTTCCCGTTTAAAGGGTGGTCTGTCAGCACCTTTGATTATGGGCACTGCAGTAGTATTAGCATGCAGAGTAAACGACGAAAATAACGCTGAAATAACGACAGCAAACAAAACACGTTTCATTTAACACCTCACATTAAGACGATTCACCTTGCTTAAGCACTAACGTCATGAAGTGACAGCAAGCCAGATGAGTTAGACTAAAGTATAAATTGCCGCGATTTTAGAGTGTAAAAAGAATGTTATAAAGAGAGACTGGTGATAGCTATTTGCTATCACAGAAACAGAAAGAAATACAATTTAGCAATCAGTATTATTCGGGTGTAATTCGAGTGCCTTCAAACGAACAGCCACGACTAACAGCTTGGTCACCGATTAACCTATAGGCCAAAAACAACTTTCTATTGTCTAATTAGGTCGTACATGTACCTGCTCTATAATTTGAAGTGTAATGCCCTCCTAAAAAGCGATGGCATCTATTATTCTGGCATAGTTAAGAGAACGAATTGGCATTTCACGGTAAATAATTTCGCAATATGAATGGCGAAATACAGAAGTCGTCATTACGCTTATTGGTACGCTTAGCGATGTTACTGGATGTTGATATTGCTTCTTTTCTGGCTTGTACAAGGAAGATCGTAATGAAGACTAAAACCCCCCTCACTTTTATGTTTTCAGTTTTTTTATTCGTGCTTTGTGGATGCGCTAACCAACCACTATTACTCGCTAATTTTGATGATACAGTTGGCGCATTCCCTGACTTAACACTTGCTGGTGATCCAGTCGGAGATGAAATAACTTGGAATGGAAGCACAGCCAATAGCACAGCAGAATTTGCCCCTCTAAAAGTCTTATCAGACGCTAACGGCGAATCTGGCGATAAAATTCTTCGCCTTTTCTATAGAGCTCAGGAGGAGCCTATAGGTTCGTTTTTGGGCTTTCATGCTAGGCCAACTGGAGAGACAAATAATATTTATAGTGTGCTCTGGGATGGCGTCATTGAATACCCTGGCAATCGAAATTCACAAACACTTTGGATAACGATTAACACACTTGCCCAGTGGCATCCTCGCCCTCTCATCAACTTGTCTATTCAGCGGGCGACAGATGGCCCTGGTCAGGATTGGTCTACCGTGACGATATTTGAAGGGGAAACATCAAGGCAAATAGGGTTTATACGAAATGACCTTCCTCATGCAGGTTTAGTTATATTAAATCTTGAAACCTACAAATATAGCCTTCTTTTTGGCGGCGTTACCGCTATTGGTGATTTACCGTCCGATACGAGCATTGAACGATTAAGTCTTTATTTCCATTTCGACACGCAGATCGCTCAAGAAAATTCATTTGGGCTAGGTAACTATTATATAGATGATGTAAAAATGCTGCTAAGCACACCTGATGAGAATTGATGTTAGAGAGCCCGGCAAATCCGGCTTAGGTTATTCAAACCCTATACATCTAGGCAGATTGCAGGTTCAATAAGGAAGATTATTATTTAATTAAACCTAAATGCAGGCCACATAAACAAAAAGCCAGCGACTAGCGCTGGCCTATTAAAGTTTAAGCTAACGTACCTTACACACTTAAAAGCGCTTTTCGATCCCCACTTCAAATCTGCGCTGGGCACCGTACCAACAGTTGTTGGTGTCGAAGCACGCCCCCACATATTCTTTATCCGTTAGGTTACTCACGCTGCCGGTCAGCTTTACGTCATACTTTGGAATATGGTAAGACAGTACTGCATCCAGTAACGTATATGACGGCACGACTTGGCTGTTGTATTTATCCGCTTGGGTTTCTCCTACGTAACGCACACCAGCCCCAAGCATTAGCCCATCGAGTGCATCGTCAAAAAAGTAATTTGCCCATACGGATGCACTTTCTTCTGCTACCCACACTGGAGTTTTACCCACAATATCAGTATCAAGTGGGTTGTCCGTCACTTCCATATCTAACAACGTGGCATTTGCTTGCACAGAAAAGGCCTGTGTTATTTGACTAGAAAGCTCAAGCTCTACGCCTTTAGATTCCACTTCGCCGTTTTGTGTTTTCAGCGCAAAATCAGGTGTGTTAACCACAACATTCTGTTTGGTGAGCACAAAATATGCACCCGAGAAAGTCGTTGCACCATTATCACTGATATACTTAGTGCCTAGCTCTATTTGATCTGCTGTGGTGGGCTTAAACGCTTCACCGGTTTGTGAGTCTACACCTGAAACAGGTTCGAACGATTCTGAATAATTCGCATACATGCGCCAACCCGAATCGAAGGTGTACATGGCCGCAACGCGCCCAGAAAACTCATTTTGATCAATATCTGTAGTGCTACCGTAAGGCGTGCCAGCATATACATTGGCCACTTCATCGGTACTTTCAAATTGATCATAACGACCGTTTAGCAAAAACGTAAACTTGCCCAAACGCATCTCATCCTGCACATAAAAGCCAATTTGCTCAATGTCGATATTGTGATCTTCTTGATAAAACTCCAACGGCAATGTGTCTACATCAAATAAGTTGTTGTCAATATTACTCAAGTCAAGCGCTGGCGTGTCCGTCCCCAACGTATCGCGATAAGCAACTGTTGAGTCAGAGTTTTGGTAATCGACCCCAAATAGTAAACTATGTAATACTTCTCCGGTTTGAACAAAACCCGCTACTTGGGTATCAACCGTAACCCCGTCTATTTCCTCGTCAGTAAGATAAGCAGAGCGTGCTAACAATATCCCGTCTGTTGGTTCAACCGTATGATAGGTATTCTGTTGCAGAGCTTGCGCATCTGTGTAGCGAAACTTCTGCAATATCGACCAATCATCATTCAACTGATGATTGAGCTTATAACCCAGCATTAGCACTTCCCGTGAAAAGCTGTTCCAGTTTTCGTCACCCGCGTAACTGCTAACGTCTAGTTTACCGTAAGGGGCCTCGTTCAATGTTCCTATTCCAGGTAAAGAGGTTGACGGAATTAACTCGGGATCGTCTTGATAATATGCTGACAGCGTGAGCTCTGTGGCTTTACTGATATCCACAGTCACCGAAGGTGCAACGGTATAACGCTCGGTTTCTGTGGTGTCTTGATAACCATCTCGATTACGTCCTAGCGCAACAAAACGATAACGAGCATTGTCACTTAGCGCACCTGTGGTATCTAAACCCAACTCAATTAAACTGTCAGAGCCAAATGCAGCACGTACTAAAGTTTCGTCATCGTCTTTGGGGTACTTCGCGACCTGATTCACCAAGCCGCCAGGAGGTACTAAGCCATACAGCGATGATGCTGGGCCTTTTAAAATTTCTAGCGATTCTGTTGCGAAGGCATCAACCTGAGGATAAAGGTTCCAGCTATTGTTACTCAATAAAGGAAGACCATCGTAAAACGTTTGATAAGTGGTGAAACCACGAATGGTAAATTGATCGAAAATCGTGATCGTAGGGCGACTTTCCGTCGTGACTCCTGAAGTATAACGAAGTGCTTTTGATACTGAATCGGCTTGACGTAGTTGCAGTAACTCTTGATCAATCACGCTGATACTCACAGGTGAGTCAATGGGGCGCAATGAAGACTTAGTGGCTGTGCTTCGATACGATTGCATAGCATTTACTTCAATATGCTCAAGGCTATCTTCTTGCTCTTGCGCGGCAGATGAAGCGGCAACCGCTATGGCTAACGCAGATAGAGATGGGTAAACCCAACCTTTGCGAACTTTCGGCATTCTATTTCCCTCAAAAATGTATAACTAGATAAACATGTAAGCGATCACCTTAATATACCTCAATCACAACACAAATAATAACAATTATCATTACTAAGTTATGAAATAGCTCGATCTTTGACGGGTTTTGAAGAAGGAAATGCCGCTATAATATAGTAGCGAGATAACATCTTGATGTGTGAGGGCTTACGCTACATAACTGGTGAGCTTGAGGTGGCATTTACCCAAGACTCCGCAGTTAGAGTCAAGGCTATTCTAAATGAGGTACAACGTATTTTACCTAATAGCAAAATACTTTATTCGCTACCTTCCCTCCCAGCAAACGTAAAAATGCGCCCATACGAAAAAGCGTGAATGCCATCAATGATTAAGTACATCACTTCGCCGACAATAATAATGTGTTCTGATTAAACATAGGTCAGGTGTTTTTAAGCGACGACAGATTGGTTCTAGACACCATTATGCGGGATTTTTGCATTTCACCAGTAAACAATACCGAGTATGGGCAAAGGTCATGCAGAGTACTATTACTGAGCTCATACGCTAATCAACGCCCGTTTGGCAAATTAGTATCTCCTAGGTGCTCCATTAAAAAGTCAGCTAAGTCATTGCTTTACCCGTGATTTAAGGGCTGGTAGTAAACGCCACGAAGTCCTTTTATCGTTTTTGCCCATTCGATGTTATTAATACAGCGCGGTACTCCGTTCGCATCTTTTAACTAAATCTGAACTGCGAAGATAGTTCGGAGCGAATCCATGATAATTTTTTACTCGATGAACGTTGCGAAATTTAGATTACTTATTAACCTTAACTGTACTCACACGCAATATTACTGGATGTCGATATTGCTCATTTTGCAACGCGTACAAGGAAGACTAATATGAAAAAACCAACTGTTATCACCTTTTTGCTTTTAAATATATTGATTTTGCTATTGCTATCAGGCTGCTCTTCACAACGGATACTGTTAGCTAATTTTGATAATGACGCTACGGGTAACCTCCCCGATCTAACGCTTACTGGCGATCCTATTGGTGATGAAATCACGTGGTCTGGTAGCACTGCTAATAGTTCAGCATCGCTGGCTCCACTAAAAGTCATTGCAGACATCAATGGTGAGGCTGGCGACAACATATTGCGTCTGTTTCACGCAACGAGTGTACAAGCAATAGGCCCTCACTTGGGCTTTCATGCACGACCTACTGCGGAGCCAGATGGCATTTATAACGTTTTTTGGGGCGGTGTCATTGAGCACCCAGGTGATCGCTCATCTCAAGCACTTTCCATTGCCGTTTATAGTACAGCTTACATCCACTATGTCTATTCGCTCGTCGGTTTACGCATTTATCGCACACCTGATGGACCCGGCGAGGGTTGGACAAGCGTGAATGTAAGAGACCAAAATGGACCTGAAAGACATATAGGATATATACGTGAGGACTTGCCTCACTCTGGGTTGGTTGTGATAAATCTTAACACTCAAAAATACAGTCTCCTTTTTGGCGGCCTTTCTGCGACTGGCGACCTGCCCTCCGATACCACTATTGACCGCCTAAGCCTATATTTGAGTTTCGCCCCCACCGATCCCTTAGACTACTCATTAGGCTTAGGAACTTACTACATTGATGATGTAAAAATGCTACAAAATGAACCCGATGAAGACTAAAAGAACCAGATCATGTAAACCTTAACTCATACCTGACAAATTACTCTTGTGAACGGAGATACGTTCATTAGTGATAAGCAAAGGCGGCGATGCCTCTTCGCGGCATTCCGCCGATAAATGATTCAACTGCAGCTAAGCTCCCTGAGGTGGAGTGCTATCTGGCTCGCAGAAAATCCTTGTCCAGCGCGCCTGATAAATTACGCAGTTCGTAGTGAATAATCTCAGCGATACGCTCGGCGCCAGCGGTTTCGGTTATCTTTGCAATAGCACTAATGATTAGCGCTTCTAGTGCGTCGCTGTCATGGATGTTTTCCTTACTCGCTGCTGCTAAGGCATCAGCTATACATTGTTTAGCAATGCTGTATTTACTCGCTTTAGCTCTCCTAAAGCAAAGCCCTCGAATAGAAAAATAAGGGCCAAATTCTGCGGCCCTAGTTGACGTTGTATACATACAAAAAAAGTATTAACTTTTGTTGCGCTCGTATTCACGTACTTCATTTCGACCTACCACCATATGATGAACTTCATCTGGGCCATCAGCATAACGCAAGGTACGCTGTCCTGCGTACATAGCAGAAAGCGGCGACCACTGCGAAATCCCCGTAGCACCATGCATTTGCATGGATTGGTCGATAATTTCGCAGACTCGCTCAGGCACCATCGCTTTGATCATGTGGATCCAAATGCGGGCTTCTTGGTTACCTAACACATCCATAGCTTTAGCGGCTTTAAGCACCATCATTCGCATGGCTTCAATGTCGATCCGCATCTTTGAGATAACTTCTACATTTTTACCCAATTGATATATCTTTTTACCGAATGCTTCTCTTGAAGTGGAGCGCTCAAGGGCAAGTTGCAATGCCTCTTCGGCTTGACCAATTGAACGCATGCAATGGTGAATACGCCCGGGCCCTAAACGTACTTGTGATATCTCAAAACCACGCCCTTCGCCTAACAACATATTGGTTTTTGGTACGCGTACGTTTTCAAGTTTGATGTGCATGTGCCCGTGTGGCGCGTGATCGTGCCCAAATACATGCATTGGGCCAACAATCGTGACGCCAGGTGTGTCTAATGGCACAAGAATTTGCGACTGTTGTTTGTGTGCAGGGGCATCTGGGCTACTTTTCACCATGCAGATCATCACTTTACAACGTGGGTCACCAGCGCCAGAAATATAGTATTTCTCTCCGTTAATCACCCAGTCATCGCCATCTTCAACCGCCAATGTTGAAATGTTTTTCGCATCGGAAGAAGCAACATTGGGTTCTGTCATACCAAAGCATGAACGGATTTCGCCGCGGAGTAACGGCTGTAGCCATTTTTCTTTTTGCTCAGGTGTACCTACACGCTCTAGCACTTCCATATTGCCTGTGTCAGGGGCTGAACAGTTTAACGTTTCAGAAGCGAGTGGGGCTTTACCCAGTTCAACCGCAATATAGGCGTAATCAAGGTTAGTTAAGCCTTGGCCTGTTTCAGCATCAGGCAGAAAGAAATTCCACAGGCCCGCTTCTTTGGCTTTGTTTTTCGCCCCTTCCAATAATTCCATTTGGCGATCAGAATAGCTCCAACGATCGGCAAGCTTCTCGCCAATTGAGTAAAATTCTTCTTGGATCGGGATAACATTTTCTTCAATGTGCTTCTTTACAGCCAGATAAAGCGGGCGCACATCATCAGACATACGCAAATCATTCAAATCTTCAGTCGACATAATTACTTCCTTAAAAATAAGTGAAACCTGCCATGTTTTATTGACGCTTCACGACACGTGATATTGCAAATTAAAACTACAAAAAATCAGTTAAAACATAATATGTAAACAAAGTGTAAATGACCAACAAAATCGATACAAGAATATGAAATTATTGATATTTTTTAAAAATAAAGAATTTATGGCGACGTTATAAAAGTGAATTATGGGGGTATATCACTGGTAGTTTTTGAAACGGCTATTTGGGAAAATCTGCTGATTAAGTGGATAGATAAACATTTAAGGAACACCTGTAATTTTTTAAACATCATGCCAGTGTGTAACCTTTAAAGAGATATTTAGCGATATCAACATGGTTGTTGATATCTAAAGTCCGTAAGAAGCCAGCCCCATAAATATTCGCAACTTATAACGTTTGACTAGCCTACTTCCTGCGGGGATGATGTACCCTCTTCTAGCATAGAAGTTTAAATAGGGATTCCGAGATATGCAGTCAAACCGTCGAGCACCTGTCGTAATAAGTACACTACGTGTATTCCTATTAATAATACTTGCCGTGCTGCTTTCCTCTTGCGCCACCCTTACCCCTGATTTTGAGAAGCCAGAGTTACAATTAACTAACTTGAGTATGTTGCCAGCACAAGGTTTTGAGCAACGTTTTCGTCTTACTTTTCGCGTGACCAACCCGAATAATATCTCTTTCCCGGTAGATGGTATGAATTTCAAACTAAATTTACGCGGCGTACAGGTTGCCACTGGGGTTAGCAATCAACAGTTTGTACTTGCCCCCTTAAGTGATAATACCTTTGACGTAGACGTGACAGCCAACCTGTTTAACTCTGGCCGCGTTCTGCTCGATATCATGAATAATAAACCTCAGACACTCGCCTATGAAATCGATGCCAAAATATTCACCAGTAAAGGGTTATGGGGCAGTATTCCTGTTACTCGCAGTGGCGTTATCCCCTTTGGTTTAAACACAAAAAGCAATGGATAGCATAGGCGGTGTTCTGATGGATTTGCTATGACTTGGGCAATAGGCTCTTTGCGTTACTGAGTGTCTACCACGCTAAGATGTCGCGCTTTTATGCTAGACTGCGCGCGTTCTACAACACATGAGTAAAAAATGACGATATTGATGCGCCGCCTTACACTTTGTATTGTGTTTGCCCCCCTACTGCTAAGCCACCATACTTATGCCCAATCACCTGTTAATGCCCCTTTGCACGCAGTCGCTCCCAGCACTGATGTTGAGGCGACCATGAAGTCAATGGCACTCACCTACAAACAAGCCATGCAGTCAACTGATCCTAGCGCGATGCTCACCCTGGTAGAAAAATTTCAACACTTAGTGGCATCGGTGCAACAGGTGCAATTTGACAAAAAGCACCATAAGGTATTGCATCAAGGTTTAGACAAAGTGCAAACGCAACTTGATTTAGCGCACGCGAGCATAGAAAGCAAGGATATCAAAGCGGCTAAGGCACATCTGAAAAAGGTAGCCGTCCTAAGGAAGCGTTATCATAAGGAGCGAAGCCCAGATATTTGGCAATTAATTTTTGGCTAGGAATGACACCAATTTAACTGACGACTATCAGCAATAAAAACAAAGCAGGCTTATAGCCAATGGAAAAATGGCTTAAAAAATCAGTAACAACTTATTTTACTTTTTTGTTCAAAAAGGCATTAGCGACTTTGTGCTGAACGGAATCCAATTCACCAGAAGTTTTCATACGCGTTAGCTGCTGGTTAATCTGGGGTAAAATGGCGAGGTGCTTCTTGTGAATATAAGAATAAAAACCGTGTCTTTCTAGAGCAGGGCGTAAGATGACAAGTTCAGCCGACCCGTTGAGCATTACTTTTGAGCCCATAATTTGCTCTGTCGCTATCATCATATCTATTTTGCCGACACTTATTAACTTAAAAATTTGTTGATTTGTCTCAAGCGGGTAAATCGAAATATCGTGCTGTGTTGCTGCTTGCTCAATGTAGTGTGTGCCTTTGCGATATCCGATAACTTTGTTAGGCGGTATGCTTTGCCAACCATCAACCTTAAACTCATTGCCTGCAAGGGTATACAAGTTGACGTCATGGGCATAACACGACACGCTTGTTTGAAACAAGTCAGGATATTTAGCGTTCAACCCATTTACCCTGGCGGTTTCACCATCGGTTTCCCCCTTGCTAGCACTGAGTATTGAACGTTCTGAAGATTTCGCATTTAGTGACATATCAATGTTGATGCGACTCAGGGCAAGGCGCATGACCTCAGAACACACCATTGGCGGAAGCCCACTGTTTACCGCGGTTGAAAAAACCAATCGTTCTTTTGCATTTGCACTAGCAAAACAAGCAAAACTCACAATAAAAAAAACAAGATACTTCATTTAACATTCATTCCAACTTTTCACATAGTCTCTTAGCCTCATCGCCCAAAAGCTTACCACTATATAAACGAGCGAAAACCAGTTTTCAAAGGTCGCACTGAAGGTAATGGAATTGGTATTAATCATTAACATTTTGTTTTGATATCTCTACACTGTAATACGATTTAAAGAACTAACGCATTAATACCATAGGACATTGTGGCAAAACCAAATTCTAAAGCCCCTACGAAAAGCGTCGATATTTTCTGCACCAACTGCCAACAGCAACTTTTTCGCTATAAAAAAGGTGGCAAAGGCGCTTTGATAAAATGCTTTAAAGAAAGGATAAGCAAAGACTTCACCGTGATTGAAGGCGTCTGTCCTGAATGCAAAACGGTCTTTGCCAGAGACACACTCGTGCGAGGCACTCCTGCGCTAAAAGTTATTGGTGGCAAAGTGCGCGTTAAATAACAGAAAATCGTCAGTAGCGTTAAGCGGGTTTGTTTTCGTTAGATAATCCGAATGCTTTAGCCGCGCTAGTCCACCACCATGAGTGCGCGATACTCATCATAGGCATACTGGTCCGTCATGCCGCTAATGTAATCTTGCAGCAGACGACAGCGATAGTAAAATTCTAGTTCATCACTGTCGTGTTTTTGAATGCTATGCAGATACGCTCTGAGGTGCTTACCAGGCAGCTTTTTCACCAGTCTTTTCGCCAACAGTGGCGCCTCTTTTGCCTGCTGATACACTTGGGTAAATTGCGCTTTAGTCAACTTGAGCAAAGGCTGATAGCAATCAAGTAATCCACTGATGATCTTATAGCCTTGTAGCTCTCGTGCTTCTACTTCTTTGTTGCAAAAGGCATATTTAAGCGCCACCTTTTTAAACGATTCGGAAAGAGCATGGGCTGCGCTTCTGTCTTCTAATAATGCTTGATTAAACGAGCCGTGAAAAATCGGCTCTATGTTAGTAATAAAACGCTCCACAGCATGATTGACCAAGGGGTGAAGTACACCCACTCTAAGGGAAATAAAGAATTGACTGTCTTTAGAGATATCATCAGCTTGAGCAGCCTTATAGGCTTTTTCCGTTATACTTTGCATCGCATTTTTACTGGTATCGAGGCCAAACATGTTGAGCAGCAATAAAAACTCTTCACACAAGGATGATTGCAGCTTTTCAATCCCCAAAATGCCTTTTTCCACCGCATCTTCTAGGTCAGCGATACAATAAGAAATATCATCAGCGGCTTCCATAATATAAGAGGCTGGATGACGATGTCCCACTTCCATCTCTAAGGTTTGACACAAGGTTTCAACATATTCTTTTTCGCTGAAATAGAACCCTGCTTTTTTCTGTAAATAACTGAGTTTATGAGTTTTATCTGGCTTGATATCGGTGGCACATCGGGTGTACTTAAGTATCCCCGCGACCTGGCTGAAAGTAAGATTTAACTGCAATAAGGAGTGTATCAGCCTAACTGCTTGGGCATTACCTTCAAAGTTGCATATATCTCGCTGCAAAGCAGGATCGAAATCAAATTCACCTTCTGGCGTTGGCGGAAATGAATCTCTCAAGTTGAGTGTAAACCAGTCATTAATCGCCTGCTCACCGAAATGCCCAAAAGGCGGGTTGCCAATATCGTGCATCAGGCACGCCATTTCCACTACGCTTTCTAAATGCCGCTCAAATTCGGCTAAGTTAAATTCCATCTGTTTGGCGGGATCCAACTTATTAAAGATGCTTTGAACAATGAAACGGCCCACTTGCTGAACTTCAAGTGAGTGGGTTAAGCGGCTTCGAACAGCGGCATTTCGCTCCAATGGAAATACTTGGGTTTTTTGCTGCAGTCTGCGGACAGCCGCAGAATTAATAATACGCCCACGGTCACTTTCAAAGTCAAACAGAATAGACTTAATCGACTCTCTTTTTCTGGTGTTGTGAAGTCGAGCACTGGTTAGCTTTTTAGAAAAATCAATCATGAGTACATCTTACGGCAGTAAAGTTAATTGACCATACAACAGAGGTTGCCAGTATGACAATTTTTACATGAAATAAAACAATGGGTTAGCTAGGTATCTGCAGAATGCTAGCCGATCAGGTGGAAAGCTAAGTAAAGGAAAGTCAGATATAACCGGCTCGAGCTGCAAAAGTGCACTTAGCTTTGCTTAGCTACGCGGTAATCCTGTATTCGTTTGTCAAACTTACGAACTATTCTGCCAAAACGCCCGCGGTACACATGAACAAGGGCGATGTCTTTCGCTATTAACATCGCACTTAGATATTTCTCATGCAAAATAGCGATACTTTTATTTTTAATCACGTCATTGTTACTCGTATGAGCACGATACCAGCCTTTTCCTTCGGGTCTAAGCCAGCCATTGATATGTTCCTGCATCGCGCTATCGACCACAGAACTATCAAAATTAATGGATTCATCTGTCACTTCTGTAACCGCATCAGTCAGTCGAGGATTCGTGAAAACCAATGCTTGATATGCAGTGTAATCCACAATAAAAAAGTAAGATGAAACCCAGTCGGTGAACGCTAAATGATCGACCTTATACGCGATATTGCGCGTATCTACTCGTCCCAATATAAAGCCTTGATATTGCTTAATCGCTTGTTTCAATTTTCTATGGTAAAGCAACACAGTTAACCACGAAAAATAGTGGTTCTTATCAAAGGTATCGTTCACGAAACAAAATGTATCGTCCGATTTCAAACAATAATGTTTCTCTATATATTGCTTACCGGCTTCCCAACCTGAAAACTCGAAACAGCGGTTGTCCCCTTGAATGACTTCAACATTCTCTCGACTCACTTGCTGACGTTGAGGCCCATTATTAATCACAATGATTTGCGCTTTTCGCCCGCCCAGCGTCAGAAGTCGGTTCAGACGCAATAAAGATTTATCAAGATTAACAGGCTCATAGATTAAAAACAGACAATAGATCATAAGTCGGTAACTTTATTATTGGTTTCAAGATATTGCTCTGCAATCATCTCAGTAAAAGAAAAAAACGTATTGTCTCACCAATACTGGTTCCACTCGAAAAACTGCAGAATAACAACAGCTTGCTATAGTGCACATATCTTACACTATTTATACGAAAACTATCTTCCCCATGGGCATATTATACAGGTTTAATCTACGCCCTTGGCACAGCCTAAACCGACTTTGTCGAAACAAAGCACACTTCAATGGTTCGAAACAAACCGTGCATAATCACACTCGTGTCAAAAGAGGTAGCACTACCTTGGCACCAAGGTAAGTTATATTCTCTAGTACTTAGTTCGTTTCAAATGAATGCCGAAATTCCTGTTAAAAACCATTGGCGCAGCTATTTTTCGACGGCTATAGTTGCTCTATCCTCATGATTTTAAAGCGAGGACTAAAATACGATAAAAAGCAAATACTGGTCAACATTTCTCTAGTTGTGCACATGTTAACCGGATAACCCTAACGGACATGGATAAAAACGCCCTAAAAAAGGACACGCACACATGGACACATCCGCCTCATCTAGATTTAACAAAACCCCGATCGCTGTTTGTATTTCACTCACCTTAGGTTTTCCCATCCCTATTGTCAGCGCACAAGAAATAGAAGAAGAAGTTGAAACCCTGCGTTTAGAAACCATCACGGTTGAAGCGCAAAAGCGCAAACAAAGTATGCAGACGGTGCCTGTTTCTGTCAGTGCCTTTTCTGGTAAGCAACTAGAGCAAGCCGTACTCAAAGATATTTTTGATGTTGCTGGGCTGGTGCCAGCCTCATCTGCTTTTCAAACCCAGAATGTGACTAATACCAGCTTTTCGATTCGGGGAATTGGTACGTCATCACAAAACTTCGGGTTAGATCCATCCGTAGGCTTGTATGTTGATGGCATTTATCGCGCTCGCCAAAGCGCCATGGTCAACAACTTGGTTGATATAGAAGCCATAGAGGTACTGCGTGGCCCTCAAGGTACCTTATTTGGCAAAAACACACCTTCGGGTGCAATACTCATTCGTACTGTTGCTCCCAGTCATCAAAATTCAAATGACTTCATCGAAGGCACAATTGGTAATTATGGCTTAGTTAACTATTCGGCTGCGACATCGTTCTCAGCAATCGACGACGTGTTGGCATTTCGCGCAACGGGCTTTGGTAGTCAGCGCGATGGTTTCGTAAGTGACGTGAACAACGCCAGTGATGTATTAAATGACAGAGACCGCTGGGGAGCTCGCCTGCAAGCCTTGTATACCCCCAGCGATCATATTTCACTTCGTATCATTGCTGATTACTCAGAAATTGACGAAATTTGTTGCGCGGCCCCAACGCAAATAAGTAACGCACAAGCCAATGATATAGCAGGTAAATTTGGTACCGATAGCCTGCTGTCTCAATCCCCCTTTAACGCAACGATATTTGACGATAGTGACTTTTTTGCCAATAAAGTTGCCCTGTCATTTTTGCCTGAGTCAAAGGTTGAAGACAGTGGTATTTCAGCCGAGTTAAATTGGGATATCGATGATCAGGTCTCTTTCGTTTCCATTTCCGCGTATCGGCGCTTTGATTCGTTCGACAATATTGACAGTGACTTTACTGACGCACACTTGTTTGGCACCCAAAACGACGCTGAGCAACAGTCCTTTTCGCAAGAAATTCGACTGGATTATAGCGGTGATAAAATGTCGGCAATTTTAGGCGCTTATTACTTTAGACAAGATTTAGATCTCGATTATAGCCTGTACACAGGTGAGCAATTTAATGACTTTTACTTACTGGGCTTTGGCCAAGGCGCATTTGATGACTTGCTCGCGGGCATTGATGCACTAAGTGTTGCGTCCAACGGTCTGGTCGCGCCATCGGCAGCCCCTGCTCCCGCGTCATCAAGCTTTGACCATTACGCCAAGCAAGAGCACGAAAGTTATGCGATTTTTGGCCAAGTAGATTATCAGCTTACCCAAAAAGTCATCTTAACCGCAGGCCTGCGCTACACGGGTGAGAGCAAAGACTTGTCTACTGTATTTACTGAAAGCTTGCCAAACTCAGCAGAGTTTCCAACATTTTTTACCTCAGTAGGTGACCCTACCAACCCAGCATCGCTGGTACCAGGCACACTGCTTTACGGCTCTGGCCTAGCTGGCAACGTACTGGCGGGGATTCAAGCAAACACGATTGATATCACAAGTGCAAGCGGACAAACAGCTCTTGCCGCCCTCGCCCCCTTTCAACAGGTAGGGTGGGGCTTTAATCCCCTTGGGGCAATTACCGCAGCGCGTTCGAATATTTCAGACGATCTAGATGATGATCAAGTCACGGGGACAATTAAGCTCAGTTACACACCGGATAGACACACACTATTTTATGCATCATACGGTACAGGGTATAAATCCGGCGGTACAAATACCGATAGAATAGCTGATGGTTTCGATCCTGTTTTTGGAGCTGAAAAGTCTAAAGCGGTTGAGATAGGTTTGAAGAAAGATTTCCCCGCGCAGGATTTACGGATCAATATCGCTGCCCACTCTACCCAAGTAGATGACATACAAGAAAACACGTTTATTGGCACTGGCTTTAATCTACAAAATGCCGGCGATTACCAAACCTCTGGTCTAGAATTAGAGTTAAAATGGCTACCTACTGAGACACTTGAAGTCGACTTTGTGTATGCCAGAGTCAATGCCGAGTACGATAACTTCATGCGCGGTAACTGCTGGATTGCCTTCACGTGGCACACAGGTATAAACGACCCCGGACAGCAAAGTACAGACCCTGATGCACCCAATCCATATTGTGACCGTTCAGGAGGCCGGCCTGCGGGTGAGCCAGAAGATTTTGCCATGCTCAAAGTTAAAAAAGATTTCACTATCAGCGATAACGTAGATGCGTATTTAGTTGCTGAGTACTCCTACACAGGGGATATCGTACTAGATGCGAGCAACGACCCTTATGCCGTGCAAGATCACTACAATCTGCTAAACCTACGCTTTTTCATGAACTTTGCGAGTTACGATATGGATGTAATTTTCTGGGGGCGCAATGTCTTGGATGAAGAATATATCAATCACGTTAACTTTAATACGCCATTACAAGAAGGAAAAATGAACGCTTACGTGTCAGACCCAGCCACATTTGGCATTACGGTGCGAAAACGCTTTTAAACAAGGGGTTTTGACTTGTAAACAGCAACTGTTCTTTTGCTGACATTAACCGGCCCGTGCCGGTTAATGTTCATTGCCAGCGAGCTTCTCTTGCGTTGTTGATATTATGACGCGTAGTCACCACAAAAGGGTGATCATCGCCAAAAATAGTAATACCGACGGTCAACGCCGATTCATAATATTTAAGTGCTTTTTTATACTGCCCCTTGGCCTGCCATGCACTGCCTAAATTCGCTTGCGTAGTGGCGACGGAAGGATGCGCTTCACCAAAATAATTGCGCCCACTTTCTAAAGCTAATTCATAGTAGTTAATCGCTTTATTGAAATTGCCTTTAGCATGCCAAGCACTACCGAGGTTACTACGAGTGGCGGCGACGTTAGGGTGGTTTTCGCCAAACGTTGCTACGTAAGTAGACAATGCCTGTTCATAGTACTCAATCGCTTGATTATAATCCCCTTTGGCCTGCCACGAACTGCCCAAGTTATTTTGCCGCAGCGCCACTGAGGGGTGCTCGTTACCAAACAAGCGAATTCCACTTTCAAGGGCTAATTCGTAGTTTGCTATTGCCTTATCGTACTCACCTAACATCTTGAATACACTACCTAAGTTACTGCGCCTTTTGGCCACCGCTGGATGGTCTTGGCCAAAGTGTTTAATCCCCCCTTCAAGCGCCAATTCATAATAAGTAATCGCTTTGTCGTAATCCCCAAGTGACTCCCAAGCACTGCCCAGATTACTCTGCCTGATAGCAACAGCGGGGTGGTCTTTCCCAAACATTTTTATGCCACTCGCTAGCGCTAACTGGTAATATTCAATTGCCTTGTCATACTGCCCTTGGGCAGACCATAAGCTGGCTAAATTGCTGCGCCGGATAGCCACCGACGGGTGATCTTCACCGAACGTGCTGATCCCACTGTCTAGCGCCAACTCGTAATATTCAATGGCTTTCTTGTACTGGCCCTTGCCCTTGAAAATTCGCCCTAGACTACTGCGTATTTCAGCTACGTCAGGATGCGCATCACCTAAGGTCAACAGGTTACTGCTAAGAGCCTGTTGATAAAATAACTGGGCTTTTTCGTATTGGCCTTTTGCCAACCACAGACTGCCGATATGACTTTGCGTAGAAGCGATAACAGGATGTTGCTCGCCAAAAGAATGCTGAGCGCCTTGTAACGCCAGTTGATAATATTCATTCGCTTCTTCGTAGCGGCCTTGTGCTTGCCATGCGCTGCCCAAATGATTGCGCGTTTTGGTAATTTCTGGATGATCTTCACCAAATGTCGCCAAACCTTCGTTCAATGACAAAGAATAATACTCGATAGCTTTCGCGTACTGCCCTTGCATTTGCCATAAACTGCCGAGTAATCGATGCGTTATCGCGATATCGGGATGATGTTCAGAGAAGGTTTTAAGGTCGCTCTCTAACGCTTGCTGATAAAAAGCTAACGCTTTTTCATACTCGCCTATCTCTTGCCAAACACTGCCCAAACGCCTGCGTGTATTGGCAACCTCAGGATGGCTGTCGTTAAATGTCCGTAGGCTATTATCCAATGCCGACTGATAAAACTCGATTGCTTTGTCGTACAGACCTTTTGCCTGCCATAAGCTACCAAGTAGACGCTGGGTTATCGCCACATCAGGGTGCTGGTTGGTGTATGTTTTTATGTCACTGCTTAATGCCTGTTCATAATACTTCAAGGCTTTATCATATTGACCTTTTTCCTGCCAGGCCCGACCAAGTTGTCTTCGCGCGTGAGCGACTTTAGGATGAGCGTCGCCAAATTTTAAAAGTTGACTCGTCAGCGCCTTATCATAATAACCAATGGCCTTGTCATACTGGCCTTTTACTTCCCACAGGCTACCTAATAGCATTTCAGTAACAGCAATATTAGGATGCGCTTCACCAAAGATTTCTGTCTCACTGGCAAGGGCTTGTTGATAGTATGCAAGGGCTTTGTTATAGCGCCCTTTTTCTTGCCATGCACTACCAAGGAGTCGGCGGATACTGGCTACATCAGGATGATTTTCTCCAAAAGTGGATAAACTACTATTGAGCGCCTGCTCATATAACGCAATGGCGTCATCGTATTGGCCTTTTACCTGCAACAAACTACCGAGTCGCTGACGGGTAGCGGCAATGTTAGGGTGACCTTGATCAAAGGTGTTAATGTCGCTGGTAAGCGCTTGCTCGTAATAATCAAAAGACTTTGCATACTGGCCTTTACTCTGCCAAGCGTTGCCTAATAAGCGACGCGTGTTCGCTACATCGGGATGGCTATCACCAAAAGTCGAAATATTAATCTCTAACGCTTTGTTGTACTGCTCAATCGCTTTGTCATATTCGCCTTTAGCTTGCCACGCACTACCCAAGCTATTAAGCATAACCGCGACAAAGGGGTGATTTTTACCCACTGAGTTTAGGCTGCTCGATAGTGCCAAAGAATAATACTCGATGGCTTTGCCATACTGGCCCTGAGTTTGCCATACATTACCAAGTTTATTGCGTCTGGTGGCGACAGTGGGGTGGTTTTCTCCTAACTGACGTATGCCGCTAGCTAAGGCTAACTCATAGTACGCGATCGCTTTTTCATAATGGCCTTTTGCTTCCCAGGCGCTACCCAAATTACTGCGCCGAATTGCCACCGAAGGATGATCCTCTCCATAGGACTCAATGCCATCTTCAAGGGCTAAGGTATAATATTGAATGGCTTTGTCGTAATCGCCTTTTGCTTGAAAAACCAGCCCTATGTTACTGCGTAAGGTAGCAACAAATCCATGATCTTCAGCAAGGTTGTCTTTGCTAGTAGCAAGTGCCAATTCAAAATATTGAATCGCTTTATCGTATTGGCCTTTCGCATGCCATACCAACCCTAAGTTACTGCGAATTAACGCAATTTCTTGATGCCCTTCACCATAGTGCTTTAGGCTACTGGCAAGCGCTCGCTCGTAATATGCAATCGCTTTATTGTATTGGCCTTTCGCTTTCCAAGCCAAGGCTAAATTATTGTGGGTGGTAGCCACATTTGGATGTTCCTCACCGAAGTTTTGCATATCTTCTTCGAGAGCTTGTTGAAAATACTCTATCGCTTTGTTGTATTCGCCTTTGGCATACCATGAGGCGCCAGACTCGCTCAAGCTAATAGCGCTGTTCGCGCTAGCCTCTTGGCTGTATGCAGGGAATACGCTTAGCGCATATGCCATAAAAATGGGGATTATAAATCTAATGTTTAATTTTTGAGGAGCGTATCGCAACCGCTTATTAACTGGCCGTGATGACGCAAAAAAAGACGCAAAGTGACTATTATGTTTTCCGTTCATATGCACTCTATTACCAATTGCCAATCTAACCCATTTGAAATCAAATGATAAATAGCTGACACATTGAAAGCACAGTGAATAACCTTACTTAACTTTACTTGGCCAGTTTATATCGTCGTTGTTTTCGTTTTTAAGAAAGAAAAGAATCAATACACGGGGTATACGAGACACAGCATCCTAGCTCTTCATCTTGTATATTAGTAATTCTGCATTAAATGTCTATCACTCAATGCGATTACCAAGCTTGTCGTACCATTGCCACTAATGCGTTTTATATTAATCTCAATAAATAATTAACCACTCAATAAAGATTTAACGTGATTTATTGATAAAAAAAGCAGTAGCGCCCTGTTATGCCATTCCACGTGAATAAGTGAGCACTTATTGAAGCGGCTTGGTATTCGGTGCTACTGCCAGCTAAATAAATTTATAGCGTCACCTTACCTTTTGCATCCGTGACGATTTAGCTAAGTATTACTCTAAAGAGAACTCATCAAATAATTGCACTTCAGAGTCCAAATCTGAGGGATCAAATACATAACTTTTTACCGTTCCTGAACCCGTATCCATAACGGAAAATACCGATAGTGTATTGCTCGTCACAAACGGCAAGTTAGGGTAATTTTCATTCTCGTAATCCATCGGGCTAAATACGCTTGGGAAGCTCATAGTGCGCCCTTGCGGATCGCCATTTGGCGGATAATTTTCGATGGACCAACGTGGTGTATCTGAGTTTACATCGGCCCAGAAATCAGCATAACTTGCACGAACATCATTGGTGTATGCGCCTGTCGTATCCACGTAATAAGCCCCATACGAATTTCCCACGTTAGAGCTTTCCAAATAGTGCATGCCTTCAACCTGTGCGCGATTCCACAGATGCGAATGACCGATATGTACCAAGTCAACATCATTCTCAAGGAGCAGGGGCTCAATATCATTTAGCCACACGTCTTGCGCCAATGGGTATTGATAACGCACTTCACTTACATTGCTAAGTAAAGGCTCTACTGTGTCAGTCCACGTCTCGTTTGTTAGCGGAAAGGTTAGTTCGGTGATCGTTTCAACGCCTTCGCTATCGGTTTCAACCAATTGCATGACGGGTTGTGAAAGTACAGGAACGGTATTATCCCCTAAGCCAAACACGCCTTGGTGAGCCATGACAACTTTGTATTTTGCATTCTTAAAGTCATCACTTTGCAACACACTTTCTAGCCATGCATATTGATCTGAGTCCTTGTCAAAACGTTCAAACAAAAACTCACCGAATCCCCATTGTGATGGGTCTTGCAACGTACTTAAGCCCTCGACGAACTTTGACTTATTAGCACCAGACACACTCCACGAACGCCATATTCTGGAAACGTTCATAGAGATGATAAACACATCACCAAAAGATGTAGCAAAGTATTCCTCACCACCTTGCCCATCATCAGGAAACGAGAAGATATCTAAGAAGCTTTGCTGGTTGTTAGAATTATCAGCAATCCACTGTGCTTTGATTTCTTCATCATCAGTTGGGTTAACCTCGGCTTTCACTTGCTCGTAAGCGACCTCTGCGTACCACTTAGGTTGCGGATCATTAAAGCTACCATTTAAGCTGTAGTTCTCATCGTCTGGTGCATAACGCCCCATAACCTCATGGTTACCTATGGTACCGAATAAGGGGGCATGCTGGAGGATCTCACCACCGTTATAAGGAAAGCCAGGTAGGTATTTTTGATAGTGCCCCTGTAGCGCAGGAAAAAAACCAGGCGCATTATCTTTTGCTTGATCAAACCATTCTGACGCGCGGTCAGGTACATTAACGAAGTCACCCGCAAACAACACGGCGTCAGGCGTACCAACGGTTTCAACCACTTTTTGATAGTTCGCCACAACGTTCTTTTTCGACTGTAAATCCGAGGTAAGTAAAATCATCAACGCTTGGTCTTTAGCTGGCTCAGGGGCCAAAGTAAATTGTTCACTGGCAAACTCGAAGCCGTCGCTATCTTTACTGGCAACAGAATATGCCACGCGCTCGCCTTGAGTTAGCTCTGTAGCGGTTGCCTCATGGCGGTATACGGGGCGATAGATCACGCTCTCGTAGGTTTGACCAAATTGCTGGGACGACGCATCTTCCATCATACGCGTTAACATAGTGGTAGTGACCTCTGACGTCGTTTTATCACCATAGGTCAGGGTATGTTCGGCACCTTCAAAATTGGTAAACCATACAACATTCACCGAATCTTCAGAGGGCATTTGCAAGAACGGATCACTCAATAGCTTATGATCTGGGTTGACACTGACTGGGACTTCGACAGGCACTTCCACTTCAACTATTTTGTCATCCTCACAGGCACTTAGGCCTGCTATCAAACATACAACACCTATTGAACGGGTTATCTTCGATATATTTTTCATCTTTATTCTCATAAATTAACGGCAGGTTGAATTGCTTATTCAAAACTAAGCAGTTTGAACGACTAAATAATTCGAAGGAAAGGCTAGATGAATTGAAAGACAGAAATGTTACATCGCAAAACTGTTATAAAACTTTCACAATCCACTGCTTTATGACAGAAAGACGACTAAATCAGCTGCAAACCAGGGATTCTGCAGGATTAATAAAATGTGTTCGGTAAGCGAATTCCCCTTAGTAAGGAAAATTGGCACTCTTTTTCACGACATTAATGCCAGCGCCTTGTGTACTTTTTAACTATAACGCGCGGCCATAAGAGCACTCAGTTAGGTAGAGCCATCCGCTAAAAAGAGCCGTCAGCTAAAAAGAGCCGTCAGCTAAAAAGAGCCGTCAGCCACAAAAAGCCATCAGCGGACAACGTTAGATATAAGCAGCAGAAGTTGTTACGCGGTTAAGCGGCGATGAGCGTTGAGAGCTCATCGCCACCATTTACCAGCAACATCAGGTAAAGGTCTAGCCTTCTTCTGCGGTCACTGCAGTGGTCATATTCTCATTCGACGTATCAGCCAAACCGCCGCCTAATACACGATATAAATTTATGCGATTGGCTAAGTCGGTCTGCTGGGTACTAATTAACGATTGTTTAGCGCTGTACATAGTACGCTGAGCCTCTAACGCATTTTGAAAGCTATCAACCCCATTTTTATAGCGCGCCAATGATAATTCATAGCTGCGTGTCGATGCGGCAACGAGTGCTTCTTGTGCCTCAAGCTGCTCATGAATCGTCGCACGCCGAGCTAACGCGTCAGCAACCTCAGAAAACGCACTTTGAATAGCGTATTCATAAGCCGCTAAGAACTTTTCCTGTTGTGCTTTGCTATAGGCTAGATTGGCCTCATTTTCACCCGCATTAAAGATGGGTACTGAAATAGTAGGCGCGAGTGTCCATATTGAACTGGCACCACCACTAAAGATATCTGACAAAACAGAACTGGCTAAGCCCCCTGTTGCCGTTAAAGATACAGTTGGGAAAAACGCCGCTCTTGCAGCGCCGATATTGGCATTGGCAGATTTCAAATCGTGCTCGGCGGCTAATACATCTGGGCGCGCAAGCAAAACCGACGACGATAGGCCTGCGGGCACGTCGTTGATGAGGCGCTCACTTTGAGGTAATGCCCCCGCTAACAAACTATCTTCAAATTGCTCGCCAACCAATAAGCGCAAGGCGTTTTTATCTTGACTGACTTGCGTGGTAAAACTCGCAATGTCGGACCGTGCTGTCTGGTAAATCGTTTCTGCGCTGGCAACATCAATTCTTGAATCCACCCCTAACTCTAAGCGCTTATTGGTGATGTCCATGGTTTTTTGCGCGTTCGCCGCTGTTTCCTTAGCCAAACTGAGTAAGTTGCTGTCGGCGGCAAGTGTTAACCACGCATTCGCAATTTCACCAACAAGCGTGATCTGTGCGGCTTTAGCAGTGTCGGCACTGGCCAGATAGGTCTCCATTTGAGCTTGCGTTAAACTGCGATTTTTACCAAACAAATCAATTTCATAGCCACTTAATCCTGCTTCGGCTTCATAGCTTGTTGAGATGTCACCGCTAGATGCTTTAGTACGATTGCCACTTAAGCTTGCATCAATTTGAGGAAACAAATCTGCGCGTTGAATACGATAAGTCGCTCTTGCAGACTCAACATCTGCCAACGTTTCTCGCAAACTACGATTACTATTCAGCGCCAGCTCTATGAGCTGGGCTAAGCGCTGATCTTTAATAAATTCTTGCCATGGAACTTGCTGAGCAAACTCAGAGGAAAGTCCTTTACTTTGCGCATCTGGTTGATCTTGCCACGAATTGGGTACTGGCAGTTCAGTTCGAGCATAATCAGGGGCCAAAGTGCTACAACCAGCAAGTGTTAACGCCCCTGCAATGAACAGTATATTCATCTTGAATTTAGTCACGGGCGTTCTCCAACTTCTTTGGTGCATCGTCGTAAACGGGACGTCGTTTAGGGAAAATACCGCGAATAATCACGAAGAATAAAGGCACGAAGAAAATGCCTAAAATCGTAGCGGTTATCGTGCCACCTAAAATACCGGTTCCGATTGAAATTCGGCTGTTTGCACCAGCACCAGATGAAATGGCTAAAGGTAAAATACCGAACATAAAGGCCAATGATGTCATGATAATAGGTCGCAAACGCAGCTTTGCAGCTTCGACTGCAGAGCCCACTAACGACATGCCTTTTTGATAAGATGCCTCTGCAAACTCTACGATCAATATGGCATTCTTAGAGGCAAGTCCTATGGTCGTCAATAAGGCGACCTGAAAATATATGTCGTTTTCTAACCCTCGCAGCGTGGTTGCCAATGCCGCCCCAACGACCCCTAAAGGAATAACAAGAATAACGGATAGAGGCACAGACCAGCTTTCATAAAGTGCTGCAAGGGCTAGAAATACTACCAAAATCGAGATCCCATAAAGCATAGTCGATTGACCACTTGATAGCTTTTCTTGATACGACAAGCCACTCCAAGCATAGCTCAATTTACCTTGGCCAACTTCTTGAACTAGACGTTCTAACTCAGCCATAGCTTGGCCTGAGCTCACGCCACTTGCAGCTGAACCTTGTATCTCATAAGAGGCAATACCGTTAAAACGCGATAGACTTTGCGGCGCACTAGACCATGACGAGGTACTAAACGCAGAAAAAGGGGTCATGGTAGTTTCACCGTCGGCGTTTTGCCCACGCACAAACCAATCATTCAAGTCCTCAGGTTTTGAGCGATACTGAGCTTCACTTTCGATGTACACTTTTTTCACTCGACCATCGTCAATAAAATCATTCACGTAGGAACCAGCCCAAGCCGCTGTTAAGGTATTAGACACATCAGCCAGAGATAACCCAAGGGAAGTCGCTTTGTCGTAATCTATGTCTATTTTTAGTTGAGGCGTGCTACTTAATGCCCCCTCTCGCACTCCCATAAGCAATTCACTTTGACCCGCTTTGGCCATAAATTCGTCTTTAAGAGCCGTTAGTTCATCTCGACTGGTGCCAGGTGCAGCCTGCAATTCAAAGGTAAAGCCGTTACTTTGGCCTAGGCCTTGAATCACCGGTTGAGACAAAGCAAATATGCTCGCATCGCGCACTGTCGATAAGTTCTTGTTCATACGTCCAATGAGCGCGTCGGCACTTTGCTCCGCCTCGGCTCTGTCATCCCATGGCGTTAATGACACAAAGCCTAAACCCGCGTTTTGTCCGCTGCCCGAGAAATTAAAGCCTGAGATGCTAAACACGCGTTGAATAATGTCAGACTCTTGTTCAAGCAAATACGCTTCAACTTGCTCTGACACAGCTCGCGTTCTAGATATAGATGCACCAACAGGCAAGTTTATTTGAAACATAACGCTGCCTTGGTCTTCTTGCGGTAAGAAACCTGTTGGCATACGTACCACCAACAACCCCAGTACCACAATAATCACACCATAGCCTAGGGCCCAACGCACCTTACGGGTAATGACCTTGCCAACACGGCCGGTATATGACGCCGTTACTCTGTCAAACATACGATTGAAGCGCGCAAAAAAGCCTTTACCTTCAGTACTGTGCTTTTTATTGGTCAAGAAACTTGCACACAAAGTCGGGCTTAAGGTCAACGCCACGATCACAGACAATGTCATGGAGGAAACAATAGCAATCGAAAATTGCTTATAAATAACCCCTGTTGAGCCACCAAAAAAGGCCATCGGCAAAAACACCGCCGATAACACCACAGCGATGCCGATCAAAGCCCCGCTGATCTCTGACATAGATTCAATAGTAGCATCGCGAGGAGAAAGGTTTTTCTCACGCATCAGGCGCTCAACGTTTTCAACCACCACAATGGCGTCATCCACCAGCAAGCCGATAGATAACACAATACCGAACATGGTTAAGGTATTGATTGAAAAGCCAAATGCTGACAATACTCCAAATGTCCCTAACAGTACGACGGGTACCGCAATGGCAGGGATTATCGTGGCGCGCCAGTTCTGTAAAAATAGCCACATAACCAACACGACCAACACGACCGCTTCAGCTAACGTTTGCACCACTTCACTGATTGAAATCTTAATAAAATCAGTGCTATCGCGAGGAAACGTGACTTCGTATCCTTCAGGTAAGTTACTGGCAAGTTCAGCGACTTTATCTTTGACTCGCGTGGCGGTATCAAGTGCATTGGCCCCAGGAGACAACATAACCGCAATCCCCGACGCTGGGTGTCCGTTCAAGCGGGGAATAGCGCTATAACTTTCACTACCGATCTCAACGCGTGCAACATCACCTAGACGCACACTTGCCCCGCTCGCATCAGATTTCAAGATAATCGCACGAAACTGGTCTGGGGTTTCAAGCATTGACTGAGCGGTCACTGTCGCATTGAGTTCTTGATTATCAAGTGCGGGTATAGCACCTATTTTACCTGCTGGTACTTGAATGTTTTGGGCGGCCAAAGCGGAGGTAATATCTGATGGCATCAATTCGTAAGCCGCGAGTTTAGTTGGGTCAAGCCAGATACGCATAGCGTACTGTGAGCCAAATACTCGCGTATCTCCGACCCCTTCTATACGGGCCAAGGAGTCTTGCATATTTGAAGAAATGTAATCCGAAATATCAAATGCAGTCGCTTGATCATTCGTGTCATAAACCGCGGTGACCAATAAAAAGTCTGTATTTGATTTGGTGACTGTTACCCCTTGGGTTTGCACCGCCTCTGGTAGTCGTGACTCAACTTGACTCACTTTATTCTGTACTTGTACTTGAGCAAAGTCAGCATCAGTTCCTTCTTCGAACGTTACATTCACAGAAGCTGAACCATCAGACGTACTTGAGGAAGAAAAGTACAATAACCCGTCTAGTCCAGTGAGCTGTTGCTCTAATATTTGAGTGACACTGTTCTCAACGGTTTCAGCATCAGCCCCTGTATAGGTCGTGCTGACTGAGATAACCGGAGGGGCAACAGTTGGGTATTGGGCAACTGGCAGCGACATGATTGAAGCAATGCCCGTCAACATGATGATAATTGATATCACCCATGCAAAAACAGGACGATCGATAAAGAAACGAGCAAACATACTTACACGCCCCCTTGCTTAACTGCATCGTCGTTTGATTGCATTTCAGCGTTCACCATCTTACCGTCACTTTGCATGGTCACCTCAACCGCGTTTACCTCGCTACCAGGACGGACCTTGCTCGAACCTTCCACTAATAGCTTGTCTCCCGCCTTTAATCCTGAGCTGATTAACCATTGGTTTTCCACTGCATTCAAGGTGGTTACTTTACGGGACTGAACTTTGCTATTTTCATCAATCACATAGGCATAAGCATCGCCCGCGGCACTGTGGTAAATACCTTGCTGGGGCACCAAAATAGCGTTCTCATCGACTGCATCATTTATTTGCGCACGCACAAACATGCCCGGCAGTAACACCCCATCAGGATTCGGAAACTCTGCACGCAATGTAACTGCACCCGTGGATGCATCAACCGCGACTTCCTGCATTTTAAGCTGGCCTGTTAATTCATATTCGCTGCCATCTTCAAGGATAAGTGAAACTTCAGTTGAGCCTTTTTTGATTCCTGATTTTGCAAGCAATTGACGAAGTTTTAAAATCTCAGTACTGCTTTTCGTCATATCTACGAAGATAGGATCTAAGGTGCGAATAGTTGAAAGTGCAGTCTCTTGCGATGCCGTCACTAATGCCCCCGGGGTAACGGTGGAAATACCAATCTGACCAGAAATAGGTGCTGTTACCTTAGTGAACTCTACATTAATACGCGCCGTTTCAAGTGCCGCTTGAAAGCGCTCAATATCCGCTTTAGCTTCTAAGTAGGTTGCGTGAGCGTCGTCTGCATCTTGCTGTGACACTCCTTCAAACTTTAATAAATTGGCGTAACGCTGATCTTTAAGCTTGGCCGTTTCAAGGCTCGCTTCCGCACTGTTTAAATTCGCTTTAGCTTCATTGAGTGCAGCTTGGAAAGTAGCAGGTTCGATTTGATACAACACTTCGCCTTGTTCTACATAATTTCCCTCAGTAAACAAACGCTGATGTACTAACCCACCTACTTGTGGGCGGACCTCTGCTGTTAGCGACGCTACCACTCTACCTTGCATCTTAGTCTGCATTGTATGCTCAGTTGGTGTTACCGTAACAAACGCCACTTCCGTTACTCTCGTGGCTTGAGGCTGGGCGGCCTCCTTCTGACATCCACTTAACAGTACCGAGACGAATATGAGCCCCCCGATATAAGCTGCGTATTTCATGATTAAGCATTCCTCGTAGTAAATTGAAAACGCGAGACAAAGAAACAAACGTGACGTCGATGCAAAATCGAGTCAGCGTTGTCACTGTCTACAATGGTGAAAATAGTAGCAAAAAAAGGGTTAAGGTAGGGTTAACCCTTGTTAGCAAAAATGTACGAAAGGCAGGAAATACACGGCTAACGGCAGGTTAAATGTAAGTAAGTATGTAATTTATTAATGCGCTACACGTTTTGCGAAATAAACATGTAATAACGCGGTTATCAATATATTGAGCGACAAATATGCCAACCAATCAACCATACTAATAGGGATGTTTTCGGTAGAGATAAAAAGCCAAACAAGAGATATAATTATACTCCCCCACCCCGAGATGCGCGTTGCAACTTTAACGCCTTGATTTATATGCTTACCCAATATTACTTTCGCGTGTTTATCCATGGCCAATGACAAGCAGAAAATCCCAATAAATTGTAGGGCGACAACCGTTATCATGATTTTCTATCTACTCTGAGCCGCAGGTTTTAATGGCACGACTTTATTAGGCTTTGTTTGCAGCCAACACGCTGTTTTGAACGATAAAAAAGCACTAAAGAACATGAATAAGTAAAATCCTAAGTAGATAAAATTCCAAGCAAATAAAGCTTCAGTAAAACGCGTTACATCTTGGTAAATATCCAGTAAAGGCAATAACAGACACAGTGCAGCAATAACCAACAATTGCTCTACCCATGCTTTTCGCGCTGGTCTCAATACACTATGCAAAAAGCAGCCAAGCCATACCCAAAGAAAAACCTGTACTTCTATGGCCGCGCGATTCTCTATCCCCAGTGATATGACACGATTACCCATAAAAAAAGCAGCCGTCGCCAACGGGAGTCCACTGATCGCTGCGATGTTTAACCGCTCAACAACGGCATGCCCAATATGACGTTTTTTGACTTTGTCTAACCGTTTACTCAGCCAAATAATCAAACCCGACGCTATAAGTACGCTGGATAACAAGCCGAGCAAAAATAGCAACCAACGCAATCCCACATTGGCGAAGTGCGCTTCATGTAGGCCAAAGAATACCCGTCTAACGCTTGCAGCAGTGCTCGCTGGCGGATAGCCAGGTAAGGGCTCACCATTGTGAGATGAAAACACCAAGCGCTCGCTTTGAGATGACAAGGTATGCTCTTTTGTTCTTTGTACTATGATCCGCCCGCTTGCTCGATAAGGCTGTTCAAACGTTATGACAGAAATTTGCTTTTCACCGGGCCACTGTTGATTCACCCGTTTTTGTATCACCGAAAAATCTATTAATGGTTGTGCTTTAGGGGCCAAGGAATCTAATTGATTTAAACCAGGGCTTAGTGCTCGGCTGAGCTGTCTTTCTCCACCGGCGAAATGCTCCGCGCTCCATGGTATATACATAATGACATATATCATAATGCCACTCGCGCAAATCATGACGCAAAACGGGATAGTAATAATGCCCGCCAGAGCGTGAAAGTCCGTCAAAGTTTTTAATAACTTACCCGTGCGCAAAGTGAAAAAATCACGAAAGAATCGTCTATGGGTAAATATGCCACTAAATACAGCCACCAACATAAACATAGCGGCTATACCAGCGATATAGCGTCCGCCGAAACCTCTCAATTGCAGCGTGTAATGAAAAATACGAAAGAAATTACCGCCTGCGGTTTCTCTCGGTGTAAGTATGGAACCAAGCGATGTACCTAACTCGAGGCTGTGCCTGTCGCGTCCTTGACTCCATTGAACAGTCCATTTTTGCGTGCGTTCGTTCGGTAAATAGATACGCCACGTATCTGCATTCACACCTTCCTCATGCAAAACAGCCAGTGAGCGATTGATACTATTTTGACTTGATGCGACCTGCTGACGTTCAGGCTGCATCCATTGAGTTATTTCTGGGTTAAAGTAACTAAGGGTACCCGTGAAAAAGATAGTGAACAGCAACCACCCTAGCACCAAGCCAGAATAGGTGTGCAGCCAAATCATAGACTTTCGAAAATCAGGCTTCATCCTGTTCCTAGCATATTCGTGAGCATGGTACATGCGAGTATTATGAGTGTTAAATCACGCCATAGCACAGCGCTACTCTTACGACAGAAGCTGACGATAATGACAGCAAAATACAGTAAATAACTTAACATGCTGCTGACCATTACGGCCTCATTTTTGTCACAAGCTTGACTAAGTACTAGCAGAGGGACACATGCAAAACTAAACGCCACCGCGACCAGATAGCCACCGACAACGGCGGCTATCAAGCGAAGTGATACATCTAATTGGGGTTTAATAGCCAAGTCAGTTTGCAAAACTTAGAAGCTGTACGATGCAGTTAATTTAGCATTGCGACTTTCGCCAGGTAATCCCCCTAGGTATAAGGCCTTACTGTAGTATGTTTCATCGGTCAGATTGTTTAAGTTAAGCTGGATATTCCACTTTTCTCCAACATAGCTTATGGCGCCACCTAATACAGCGTAAGCATCTACGATTGCGTAATTAATACCGAATGCTGAAGCCGCAATTGAGCGTTCGTCTTCATAGTTAACCCCAATGCTAAACTTAACTGGGTAGGCGAGGCCCTCGAATTGATGGCTATAGCTTGTCCATAGGCTAGCAAACTTTTGCGCAATTCCTTTGGTTTGCTCTTCTACTTGGCTCAATGCATGGCTACCTGGATTAGTCACAGCGTCTTGGTAGGTCGCATTGAAATTCATTGACCATTGTTCATTAAGCATTAGGTTAATATCGAGCTCAACACCTTCGGTTTCATCACGTTCGTCGTAATAATATTCAGGCACATCAATGTTATAAAATGCGTCTTCTGGATCGTCTTCGAAAAGTGGGTTCGAGTACCTTAGGTTAGTTCTACTGGTTTTAAACCAAACAAGTGACGCCAGTAGCTCTTCATCAAAGGCAGTAAATCTTGTTCCTAAGTCAAAAGATTCCGATTCTGAGTCAGGACGATCGTCCTCACCTGTTAAACTTCCTAGCACGCTATATGCAGTACGGCCTTTAGATTGATTCACAAACGCAGCAAATTGCTCAGAAAGTTTATAGTTCAGTCCTAAATTATAGGTAAAACCATTATCATCAGCATCGAATTCTGGGTTGCCGTCACTGAATTGATTTTGATAGGTTTGCTTAATACCACTATAGGCTCCACCAATACGCGCTGTTAATGCGTTTGTTACATAGAGAACCTCTTGTAAGCTCAATCCCCATGCTTTAGCAGATTTGTCGTACTTACTACGAAGTGAAGGGTTATAGTCATCAAAGTCGCCTGTCGGCCAGTTGGGTTCACGTATATCTAAAATATAAGGAACGGGATCACTGCGTGTATCATCCGCATCCCATATTGAGTACTGGGTATATGTCATATCGCGATATTCATAGTTTGCACTGATCAGATGCTCACCACGTAGCCCGCCTGCCCGCCACGCTTTAGAAATATCGGCGAAATACTGCCATGTAGACTCTTCAGCTGAGATATTTCGATACTCCTGTCGACGAGCGGCAAAAGGGTAAAGCACGTCATCGATAATTAACGGCGCTCTAGGGTCAAGATTAATCACACCATTTCGGTTGTGATAAATATAGTTATAAGCCGAGGTTTGACGAATATAATCAGTGCTGTAATTACGATATTGAAATTGGTGAGTCAAACGCCAATCGTTACCAAACTCTAAGTCTTGTCGTACTTTTAGCCTTAGTTCTTCTCCATCATTTGGTGTAGACAAAGGCGAGATCAGACCGGTGTCGCCCAAATCATAAGGCTGCCAACCATCAGTAGACGTAAGTGAGTCCGCCAATGTTTGGCGTTGTTCATCAGTCAGTTGAACACCGCCGTCAGCCACATTGCCATTGGCTAAATCATCGCTTGTTATACTGCCGGGTGCGGAATCAATTAAACTCAGATCAATCAAGCGAACAGGGTGACCAATGGAGTCAATCTGTACCGCATCATCTATGTATGCGCCGGAGAAAAGAACGGAATTACTGGAAGAAAACTCATGGCTTAGCGAGGCATATAACTCGCTGCGCTCAAAGCTTAAACCCCGATAGCCATCAGATGTTTCATAATTAGCGACCAAACGATATGCGGTATCGTCAGTCAATCCACCGGTAGCATCAAACATGACCCCATAGTTATCCCATTGCCCCACTACGAAACGCATTTCATACGCTTCTTTCTGTTGAGGCTTTTTCTCGATCAGGTTAATGACGCCACCAGCAGCCCCCATACCATAAAGCCCTGTCGCAGGGCCTTTTAGCACTTCAATGCTTTCAATATTGGTCATGGTGCGAGTAGGGTTATAACTATTCTCAAGATCTGCCCCACCGTACATTCCATCATACGCGTAGTTAACACCTAAGCCACGAATAGCCAAGTTATCGCCTACCCCATAGTTATTTCCGTCTTGCGACAAACCACTCACGTTGCGCAACGCTTCTTGTAATGTCGTACCGGCTTGCTCGTCAATTAAAAACTTATCAACCACCACCACTGCTGCAGGCGTTTGCATCAGACTCATATTAGATTTGGTTGCAGTCCCCGAATCCATAATCAACTGATTATGCTTACCATATACTGTGATTTTTTCCACATCGGCTATTGAGACAGCGTCGTTATCATGAGCAAGTTTGTTTTCATCCGCGAACACGGAAATTGAAGCGGTCGTCATAAGTGCAGCAAAAGCCGTGGATATTGGCCAATTGTGTGTGCTTTGGGAATACATTTTGTGCCCTAGTAAATGGTTAAAGATTCAAAGGGCGCGAATAGTAATTAATCTCATTTGCATTAGCAACATTTAGTTGCAAAATAACCTACTATTGTTACTAATAGGCTAATAAACAACCAGATTTCGCCAGTTCAGTGCTAGAACCAGCGTCGTGTTTTGGCCGAGTAATGGGCATAATCATCTGGATGGACTTGCGCTAAATGCGCTTCTTCGACTAGCGCTTGGCGATATAAAGACACTATGCCAATAATCAGGCACAGCAGTGAAAAAATAGATGGTAACGCGAGAAAAAACCCCAACTGAGAAACACCAATAGCAACGAACATTGGGTTGCGTGAAAAGCGGAAGAAACCACTCGTAATCAAGCTATTTGGTCCTTGCGGATCAACGCCTGAGCGCCATTGACTGCCCATGCTCACATGAATAATGATGGTTGTCAGGAACCCACAGGTCAGCAAGATGTTGCCAGCAAACATAACGGGGACATTCAACATGGCAGCAAACATTCCGAGATACTCATCTAGATTGGGGAAAATCAGCCTAAATACGCACACCATCCAAATGGTTGCGCGAAACAGCCGAAACAGTAGGTGATTCCACCAAGAGACACAGAAACGTTGCCCAGGAAACACTTGCTCATGGCCACTCGATTTTTTGACAATAATAATTTTGCAGGTATAAAACAAGGCTACAAACGTGTAGAAAATCGCTAGATATAAGCGCGTAAATTCATAGATCCCTTCGACATTTCCAGTAATCGTCTTAATCCTCTGCGTACAATAAGTTAGCGTCAATAAATGACTGCGTATCATGCTCGTTAGCACTGACCCTAAAGATTAACTGAACATGTTCACTGCCCTTCGTTGGCAATATCAGATTCAGAAACAGTATATGGGTAAAGGGCGTTCGCCTTATCAATATCCACAGATTTACCATGGCGATTGACGCTTCGATATTTTCCTAATTCGGCAGGTTTTAGATAACCTGCAAGTTGCTCTAAGTCGTTTAAGCGAACACCTTGGTTAACCAAATAGGTCAAATAAGTATGCCTTAATACCTCAGCAGACAACTGCTCAGGGTAAGGTAGCTCTGCGTCATGACCTGCATTAATAATGATCTGGCTGAGATCGTCAACCGACAAAGCGCTCAACCAGAGCAGATTATCTGGCTGCTGCCCCGCGCATAATTGTTCCATAATGGCACTCAGTTGGCTGCTCAACAATATTTTTCGAGCGTATGCACCTGTTATTTGCAGCGTATTATCACTTGGCATGAAATCGTTTTTGCTAATTTGAGTCAAGTCAGTGGCACTGACACCACTTAACAATAAACCGATAACCACTTTCCCCTGCTTATTGGCAACCCCGTACAAGGCTTGACACTCGCTGGTGCTCAGTAAGCGAATATTTTCTAGCTGGTTTGGCTCGTATTGTCGAGTACCAAGTTGCAATGCCTGCGCATTGGCTGCTAATTGTGCTTGTTCAGCCCCGTGCAACTCAGGATAACGGAGCGCCTGCTGCTCGCCAGGCAATACGACAAAATTTGCGCCCCCTGCTGCTGGCTTATTTTTACGCACAATGAAACTGAACAGCAATAGTGCCGCCACCGCCAAGACCATGGCTGCAATAACGCTGATCAGTGAATATTGCCAATAATCTGGGCCAACAGGGTATTCTGGGGTAAAGGGCGGCTCAAGTATGCTTATTTTGGCATCGAATGGTTTCGACACTTCTTGCTCAACAAGTTGGTTGTGCAAGGTACTTGCCTGCAACTGCAGCGCTTTAAGCATGTCGTCTAAACGTCGATACTCTGCCAGTTTTTGGTCAAACTTTTGAGCTTGTTCTTGGGCGTCCGCTAATTGTTCCCGTAGAGAATTTACCTTCCCCACGGAAGCAGCCAAGTTTCGCTGAGAATCCTGCAAATATAACAGCTGACTGTCGGCTATTTGGTCAGCTAACGCTGCTTTTAAAGCTTTCGCCTTTTGCTGTTTGGCCACGACCTCAGGATCCCGCTGCAAATACTGTTGAGTGTATCGCTCTGACAACTCTGACAACTCAGCTTCCAGTTCCTGTAGCACAACACGGTTCGCATCGATACTCGGCCTATCTATGGGGCGTTCAACTTGTTGTCCGCTCGACAGTGATGCGTTGAGGCTATCTAGTTCTGCTAGCGCTTGGGCTTTTTGCGCCTCAGCTTCTTCTAAAGAGTCACTCAACCCTTTAATTTTGTTTGGAATGACATTCTCTTCTCGTTCCACAGAGATAATATTATTTGCCTCGGAAAACACTTCAACCACTTGCTTTTGTGCCGTGATTTTTTGCTCCAGTGCTTCCAGTTGTTGCTCAAATTGCAGCGCTTCATTTGAACCCTTGCTAATCTGCTCTTGCTCTAATAAAGACATATACAGTGATAACCACTGCTGCAAAACAGGCTTAAGCACTTCAGGAGCTGTCCCCGTGGTTTGCAAAGTAATTGTTTTGGCTGTTTCACTGGTTGTTGCGCTAAGCATGTCTCGTAATTGCTGAATATTTACATCAATATTGTGATCTTCACGCAACTTAAGGGATAGACTCTGCAACGTGCTATTGCTGGTTAGGCGTTTCTGGTTAAGGCTAAGTTGTTGCTGAGCAATATAATCAAGCTCTTCTGCGTTTTGCGACGTATACGAAAAATGCATAATTGCCTGACTTTGAAACTCGGGGGCTCTGGTCCAAATAAAAATGTTGGCCAAAATCACCACAAATAGAAATACACCAACCAACACTTGCCATCGCTTCTTTTGTATTTTCTTTTGCTCTTGAACAGCGGCCGGGTCGTACCCTTCGCTTGGCATATTGGGAATATAATCAACTTTGTTAGTAAAGGGCATTGCACGATTCCATTTGATTTTGATACGTATAAAAAACAGGGAAACTAGGGATAAAACGTATCAACTTATTGCCTACCACGTATAGTCTAGCTAGGTTCAACTAGTGATTAAAGCATGGCGCAATGTAAAGTCACTACTAAAAAACGAATAAACCTCCAAAGGCATGAGGTAACTGATCAGGAAAAAACACAGTTGCTCATTGACTGTCACGAATAACGCTAAGGCACTTTCACTGCCTCAATACGCCTTTTTGCCGAATCGATGGGTAGTGAAATAGACATGCTGGATGATGGGCGCTAATGCCTCAGTTCCAAGTTGAAAGCGTTAAGACACTGCAAGTCCAGCAAAAAAGGCCTGGCTTTCAGTTAAAATTCGCTGTGTTTCTTGCGGTTCAGGGTGAGTTGACCAATCACCGGGTTTGAAGGTTCCCCCTAAAATCATGTAATCGTCGCGCGAAAACATATACAAAGGTGCTTTGCCGCTGCCTCCTCCCACTGTTAGAAAGTCTACCGCTGGGTCGGGTGGTAGCAAAATCAGCTGGCCTTTTGCTGGAGTAATCCCTTCATCGTCGAACAAAGCACGTGAGCCTAAACCTGTACAGTTGAACACTACGGACTCATGCATCCCATGTATTTCATCTTGATGTTTAAAGTCGTGAATAACAAATTTACCACCTGCGGCTCTGACGTCTTGGATTAATCGGCGTAAGAAAGTCGTGGTCTCCACCAGCATTGTGGCCGACACCGTACAGTAATTTGTGGAAAAGGGGTGCTCACCAGGTCCGTACGTCTCTCGATAAGGATAAAACTGACTAAATGGGCTGTCCTCCTTCGCGGGGGTGTCGCTTGCAGTGTATAACTCTATCCATTTTATCCCGTAGTCGTCACCTACCATACGAGCAAAGGTTTCATGGGATATTTGCGCTGCAAGTTGTAGTTGCAATTTGAATGCAGCCGAAGAGACCAAAGGATCATGTACGCTAAACGGGCCCCATTCACCGCCAGCGACTTGGGACGTGGTGTGCCGCGCCATTTCACGGGTATAAATGGTGACGCTCCAGCCTGCCTCTTGCAATAATCTAGCTGTGGTTAGGCCCATGACACCGCCACCAATAATGGCTGCTTCTTTAACCTCTGCATTTTTCACTTCGCTAACGGCTAATGCAGAAGAGCCCCAAGATAGGGTGACGCCTCCCCCGCCATGCCCATAATTGTGCACTAAGGTTTTATCACCAAAAGGTTCGCTTCTAACTACGAATCCTTCGGCTCTGTACGGTCTGTGCCCCACAATTTCAGTGATGATATTATTAGCGGAAATTCTCGGAGCCACCATGGGTTTTCGAGAAAATGGTCGCTCAAAGCCTTTATTTACTGGCGTTTGTGCACAGCCACTTATTGAAGCTGCTACAGCGCCAGCTCCCAAACCTTGTAAAAAATCTCTACGTTTTAGCGCTCGATGAAACATGCATTCCTCTCAATTATTTTGTCTTTGTTTATACCAGCGCTCACTGAAAATTGATGCTTGGGATTGCTAGAAGTACTGGCTCAGGCCACGCACAGCAAGGTGCATGCCAAAAAAAAGTGATTGAAAGGTTGATTATAGGAACAGCAAAGTGCAAGTGAATGACTCACAACTTAGCAATAGACTCATGCATTCATCACATGCGAGTCGGTGTTACAGAGCAAGGATTAAATAGTAATAGAAGTATTGCGTCGTTAGCTGAAAATGCTAAGCGCCCAATCAATAAAATCTGTGGTGACTTCGTCACGGTTAGTTTCATTGAGCATTTCATGCCGACCGTTTTGATAGAATTGATGGGTTACTCGGGTAAACCCGTGCTTTTGATAAGCATTTAATAAACGCTGAACACCTTTACCTTTTTCGCCGACGGGATCATCAGTGCCTGAAAACACATAAATCGGCAGAGTCTTATCTACTTTTTTTAGGGCATGCTCAGACGCTATCGTGCCTAATGCGGTAAACATGTCGTTCCAAGTTTGGGTAGAGCATTCAAAACCACACAAAGGGTCAGCGACATATTTGTCGACTTCAGCTTCATCTCGAGATAGCCAGTCAAACTCAGTACGATTGGGTTTAAACGCTTTATTGTATGCACCGAATACCATGCTCAAAATGACGGGACTATGCCCAGTTGGGCTTAATCTTCGCCGCTCAAACCACGCTAACATCTGGGCAATTTTAAGTAACGCCCCAGCGGGTCCATTTGTGGCACAGAGCGCTGCTGCCGAAATGGTATCGCCATAACGGACCATATAATCTTGGGTCATAAACGAGCCCATAGAGTGCCCGAGCAAGATAATCGGTTTATTTGGTAGCCGTTGCTGAATATGTTGGTTGACCACAGCTAAATCATTCACTGCTTTATGCCAGCCATCTTCATCCGCCATGTGGCCCAGTTCGCGATCCTTTAAAATTGACTGACCATGCCCTCGGTGATCATTGGCTACCACGGCAAAACCTGCTTTATTCAATGCCAACGCAAATCGCTCGTATCGCAGGGCATGCTCACTCATACCGTGAGCAATATGCACTATCGCTTGTACCTCACCAGCAGGACGCCACAGATAACAGTACACATCTAGACCATCAGTTCCTTTAACAATAAATGTTTCCATTCTCTGTCTCCTTCTGGCTAGGTTACCGTCAAAGCGGGTGCGTTACTCAAGCGATGCTCAGACAGCGAGTTTAAATCAAAAAAGTACAGTAAGAATGTCACGAATGAAGGTTGCATTCAAAGACCGTTTAGCTGCTAGTGAAGGTCTTCTTCCCATAGTACGCCCTCGCCACGCTCTTCATCAAACAGCCAACCATAGTGGCGCTCAACATCATTACGCTTAACCTTAGTGGTTGCTGTGAGTAAGTCATTTTCAACTGTCCAGCCGTGACTGCACACCATGATAAAATCCAGCTTTTGGTGACTTTCTAACTGACTGTTTACCTTCGCCAAGGTGTCTTGAAGAGACTTAATGATCTCTGTTGATTTGCGCTTGCATGACTGATTAAGCACCACCATAGCCACGGGTTGCTTTTGACCAGCGCCAAGTACGCAGGCTTGCTCAACGTTTAAGTTCGCGAACAGTAAACTTTCAATGGGCACGGGCATAACGTACTTGCCTTTGGCTGTTTTAAATTGCTCTTTTATGCGCCCGGTAATCTTGTACGCGCCTGTCTCGGTAATGGTCGCCACATCACCTGTCTTAAACCAACCATCAACAAAATTCTCTGCGGTTGCTTCAGGATCGTCATAATATTCCGAGAAAACCAAATCACCGCGAATCAATATCTCGCTATCTGGGGATAGCTTCATGTCGATGTTTGGCATTGGTTTGCCAATTGTGCCTAGATCTTGATGGCTAAAGGGCATATTTCCGCTGGCAAGGCCTGTTGTTTCTGTCATGCCCCAGCCTTCATTGATAGGCATACCTAAACGGTGATACCAAGCTAATACCGACTCTGACATAGGTGCAGCACCTGAACCAAAGGTGCGGGCTTTGTGCAGCCCTAGTTTTTTGCGAATTTTACCAGCCACTAGCTTACCGATGATCGGTAGCTTCAGTATTTTATCTAGTTTCTCGGCACCCACTTGACTTATAACTTGCGCCTGAAAAACCGACCATAATCGCGGCACCGATGAAAATCCTGTAGGGCTAGCATGTTGAATGTCGGCTACGAAGGTTTGCAGGTTTTCAGTGAAATACACCTCTACTTTACAGCGCACAAATACCGCCACTAAGCTGCGCTCAGTGATATGCGCCAAAGGTAAGTAGCTAATGGAACGGTCACCGTCTCTTATTTCAAAAAGCTTAATCACATTATCTGCCGCAGAAGCAAAGTTTTTGTGAGAAAGCACCACACCTTTTGGTAAAGAGGTTGTGCCCGATGTATACGAAATAGTGGCCATATCGTCACTTGTAGGCAAATACGGCTTAGCAATTGGCTCAAATGCGGTTAGCCAATCATTCCATTTTTCGTGGCATTCAACCGTGGGGTAAGGGAAAGATATGCTTAATAATGTACTAGGAATAGCCGCTTTGGCTGCATCAAGATTATCCAATTTACCCACGAATATCGCTTTTGCTCCGCTGTGGTTAATCACGTGCTCGATAATATTCACCCCAGCGGTGGCGTAAATCGGTACGCTGACCATCCCCGCCATGGCAATGGCGAAGTCAGCGATGATCCATTCGGCGCAGTTTTTCGACATGATGACAATACGATCGCCTTTTTCGAACCCTTGCGCCTGCAAGCCTTGAGCAATGCGCTTAGCTTGCTCTGTCACTTCCCCCCAAGTGAATGTATGCCACTGACGCTCAATGGGTTGATGAAACAAGGGCTTATCAGGGTGTGCTTCGTTACCTGCAAATAAGCTATGCAAAACCGTTGTATTGTCCACTATCTACTCCTATTTCAATCGGTTAGGACAACGGCGCATTACCCAAAACATGCCGTTTCGCCCCTATTTTAATATCACTAGCGGCCTGAAAATTGCGCTTTTCGCTTGGCTAAAAATGCGCGACTGCCTTCTTTAGCATCTTCACTATCGGTGCATATTTTTTGTAATTTGGCTTCGTAGTCAAAGGTATCACTCAAGTTACTTTGCATGGCTTCATTGAGCACTTCTTTGGCGTAACGTAAGGCTAAAGGCGCTTTATTCGCCAGTTCATTAGCCAGTGTCATCGCTTCATCGAATAATTTAACGTCTGCTACGACTCTATTGCACAAACCTAACTGCAAGCACTCCTGTGCACCTAGTTTGGTACCAAGGGCAATCAACTCGAACGCGCGCTTACGTCCCACTGTTTGCGCTAAGTGCCAGGTCGCCCCACCATCAGGAATCAAGCCAATAGCACTAAACGCCTGATAGAGATACGCATTTTCGGCCATGACAGTTAAATCGCAGGCCATAGCGAACGCGCTACCAATGCCTGCAGCAGCCCCATTGACGGCGCTTATCCAGGGTTTTGGTGCCTGCGTTATCGCCATCAAAGCGGGTTTGTATTCTTGGATCAAGCCTTGTTCTACATCTAGATCATCAGGCATGACTTCACTTAAATCGGCCCCTGCGCTGAAAGCTCTGCCTTCGCCCATCAGTACCACAGCACGTATGCTTTCGTCGGCGTTTACTTTGTTCGCCGCATCGCGAAAAGCCTGGCGTTGATTCTGGTCAAAGGCATTAAGCTTTTGCGGGCGATTAAAGCAAATAATGGCAATGCTGCCCTGGATAGAAGTGGTAACAGATAAGGCTTCTGACACGATATTAGCTCTCTACTTGAAATGGCTGGTCTACTATCAACGCCGCGCTGAACATATCGCGACCGCGAAACGGTTACTTATCGGGACCGCGATATAAATAGCGCAAAAGAAACAAACCATGCCACCAGCAAAGCCAAAAGATAAATTGAATCTAACTATGAGTGACCATATTCAGATGTTATAGAAGTGTTAATGCGCTATAAAATGCGGGATTGGTAGGCATATGGAGCCGTTTTTAATCAAAAATACGGCTCAAATCATACAAATTATTACAAAGAAGCAGCAGCCCGAGAGGCTTGATCGTACAAGCCGGACATGGATCTGAGGGTAGAAGCTAACTTAGCTAATTCCTGTTGATCCACATCGAGCATCTTTAGCCCGTCGAGTAAACATTGTTCACGTACTCGGCCGTATTCTTCACAGGCTTTTTTGCCCTTACTCGATGTTGCATAAAAAATTTCCTTTCCGCGCTTTGTTCCTGTGACCAACTCCAATTTGAGCAGCTTTTTTATCGCATAGTTCACAGTGTGGGTATCAATGATATTTAATATAAAGGCGATATCACTCAGGCGCTTTTCTCGGTCTCGATGATTAATGTTGTGCAGTATTAAGATATCTAACACTGCCAATTCACCGATACCGGCGGCATTGGCGCAGCGCACCATCCACTGTGAGAACGCGTTATACACCACTGTCATGCCGTATTCGACTTCCGACAGTGGCCAATTTTCATCTGATGCTAAATGCTCAGATGAAACGATTTTTCGCTGAGAAACCGTCGACTCAGATTTCGAGATGCTTAACGAACCTTTGTTACTGTCAGTCATGGTCATACTCCTGGTGTAAAGTCGCTGATTTTTTACGTTTAACAGCACCAAACCCGCCACCAGTAGGCGTTTGAATAACCACGACGTCATTCGCTTGCACTTGCGTTTCACCGTTACCGGTTAAATCGAGCCGTTTCTGGCCGTCCCGCTCAATCCAGTTATGACCTAATTCTCCGGCTTGACCACCATTGACGCCAGCAAGTGGCACTTCGCGGTGGCCAGACAATATGGCGCACTGCATATTGGCTAAAAAGCGTATTCGCCTTTCAATACCGTCCCCCGCATCCCACTGGCCTTTTCCTCCTGAGCCTCTGCGCACAACAAATTTATCCAGTAATACTGGGTAGCGTGATTCAAGTATTTCAGGGTCCGTTAAGCGCGAATTGGTCATATGGGTGTGCACTGCGGCAGCACCGTTAAAGCCAGGCCCTGCGGGTGCGCCAGAACAAATGGTTTCATAATATTGATACTGGGCATTACCAAAGGTCAGGTTGTTCATGGTGCCTTGGCTCATACCCAGAGAGCCTAACGCACCGAATAAGGCGTTTGTCGCTGCTTGGCTGACCTCAACGTTACCTGCTACCACAGCCGCGGGATAAACGGGGTTGAGCATAGAGCCTTCGGGAACAGTAATACTAAGGGGTCGCATGCACCCCGCATTTAAGGGGATGTCACTGTCGACGAGACAGCGAAATACATACAGTACAACCGCTTGGGTGATCGCCCCAGGCGCATTGAAGTTATTTGGTTGCTGGGCACTCGTACCGGTAAAGTCGATGCTGGCACTGCGATTATCGTGATCTACTGCGACGTTAACGCAAATGTGTAAGCCGCCATCCATTTCATAGCGATACTCGCCGCCTTTTAGGTTGTCTATAGTGCGCCTGACACTTTCTTCTGCATTGTCCATTATATGCTGAGTGTAGGTGTTGACGATAGGCAAGGTGTATTCGTCAACCAATTTAAGTAATTCTTGATACCCTCGACGGTTTGCGCCAATTTGTGCCTGTAGGTCAGCCACATTCTGGGCGAAGTTACGTACTGGATGAGTCGCCCCTAGCATTAATGCTTTAAGCTCATCATGTAAAAAACGCCCTTTTGACACCAGTTTCATGCAAGGAATAACGACCCCTTCTTCGATGATTGTTTTCGCTTTTGGTGACATAGAGCCCGGTGCAATACCGCCTATGTCAGCATGGTGAGCCCTGCTTGCCACGTAAAAGATCACCTTGTCATCTTGTTTATCAAAAATGGGGGTGATAACGGTAACATCAGGCAAATGAGAGCCACCATTGAACGGGTCGTTGTGGATAAATACGTCCCCTGATTCAATACTCAAGCCGCTTTGAATCAGCACTTTAACCGTGGCATCCATGGAGCCCAAATGCACTGGAATATGCGGCGCGTTTGCTATTAACTGACCGTGAACATCAAATACCGCACAGGAAAAGTCCAATCGCTCTTTGATATTGACCGAAGAGGACGTATTGCGCAGCACTATACCCATTTGCTCCGCTATGGACATAAACTGGTTATTGAATATTTCTACCAATACAGGATCGCTTTGCTCGTTATTCGCTGTAGGCACTGCAGAACTTTGGTCTTGGCTGTTTTCGTTTTCTAAGGCTCCAGCGGCATTCTTTTTCAGCACTAAATGCTTGTGTGCTGTCATGCTGGCGGTCCAGTTTGGCTCAACAATCACTGTGCCATTGTCCTCGATAATAATCGCTGGGCCCGGTACTTTATGGCCTGGTAGTAATTGCTCCAGTTGATAAATAGGTGTTGGGTGCCAAGCCCCAGCAGAAAATATTTGAGTGCTGTTTTGCGCAGCGGGCAACACATCGTCCGTCAATGGGTAAAGCGGCTCATTAATGTCTTGCCCGCCACCAGCAGACTCCATCGAAATAGATTCAACAATGATGTCTTTATCAGGAGAGATAAAGCCATATTGGGCCGTATGCTGCGCCTCGAAGTCTTGTTGCATCTTATCCTTCACGCTATGGCTGACAGGTAAAGTGGTGTCGGTTCCCTGATAACGTAAAAACACCGTTGCACTGTGCGTTTGTGCGGTTTCTTCGATTCCCTGTTCTAGCAACTCTTCGCAGGTGTGCGCTTTTAAACGCGCGAAGGCCTCGATTAGCGCCTCAAGTCCACTGGTATTCATCACCTGCTGAAAGGTTTCAGTACGCTGGCTGCGAATATCCGCTAGCCCCATGCCATAGGCTGATAAAATACTGGCGAAGGGGTGAATAAAGATGGTGTGCATACCTAATCGGTCTGCTACTAAACAGGCGTGCTGACCGCCCGCACCGCCAAAACAGGTCAATGCGTACTGCTGCACGTCATAGCCACGTTCAATGGAAATTTTCTTAATGGCTTGAGCCATATGTTCAACTGCTATAGTTAAAAACCCTTCCGCTATCTGCTCACCGCTACTCGCTGCACCTTGTTGCTGGGCAATATCGTCAAAGGCCGCTTTTACCGCTTCATCATCGATAGCTTGGTTGTGCTGCGGGCCGAACAATTTGGGGAAAAATCGCGGATCGACTTTACCTAAACATACGTTGGCGTCAGTCACTGTCAGAGGCCCGCCGTTTCGATAAGACATAGGGCCAGGATATGCTCCTGCTGATTCAGGGCCCACTCGAAAACGCTGCTCATCGACATGTAGCACCGAACCACCACCTGCGGCTACCGTATGCACACTCATCATGGGTACGCTCATACGCACACCCGCCACTTGGGTTTCAAAGGCACGTTCAAATTCGCCAGCATAGTGAGATACGTCTGTGGATGTACCGCCCATATCAAAGCCAATTATTTTGTTAAAACCCGCTAATTCACTGGTACGCACCGCTCCAATGATACCCCCTGCAGGGCCAGATAGAATCGCATCACGTCCCTGAAATTTGCTGGCAGCGGTTAAGCCACCTGATGAGCGCATAAATTGCAGGCGCTTGCTATCCGTCGAGCCTGCCTGCTCAGCGCTCGTTTCAGCACCAATGGCTTTTCCTACTCGCTGTACATAGCGTCGTAAAATGGGTGATAAGTAAGCATCGACCACTGTGGTATCGCCTCGCGGCACGATACGCACCATAGGGCTCACATCATGGCTAGTGCTGATTTGCGTAAAGCCAATTTCTTTGGCAATGTGCGCGATACGTAGCTCGTGCTGTGGGTACTTATAAGCATGCATCAGCACGATAGCTACTGAGCGAAACCCTGCGACATAACGCTGTTGCAGGCTTTGACGCACAGCCTCTTCATTTAACGCCTTGAGCGTGTGGCCTTGATCATTCATACGCTCTGGCACTTCGATCACGTCTTGATACAGCACCTCTGGCTTTTCAATGTTAAGCGCGAAAGTTTTAGGGCGTACTTGGTAGCCTATTTCAAGCACATCGCGCAAACCTTCGGTGATAACAAGTACGGTGGCTTCACCTTTGCGCTCCAGCAAGGCATTGGTAGCCACGGTCGTACCCATTTTAACGCTACCAATGAGATCGGTAGGAATAGGCGCCTGGCCATCAACCTCAAGAAAGTCACGTATGCCTTGTAAGGCCGCATCTTCGTAGGCTGTCGGGTTTTCAGATAATAGCTTTCTCGTCAGTAGCTGCCCCTCGGGGGTTTTGGCAACAATGTCCGTGAACGTACCGCCTCTATCTATCCAAAAATCCCAGCGCTGGGCATTTGTATTAGCCGTATCTAAAGAGAACTGCGATTCAGGTGTAGAATGTTCGCTGGCGGTACGTGTCATGTTTTTATCCCTTTGGGTAACTCGAAAACGATGTGCTTAATTTCAATCTAACCATTCATTGATAATTTATCAACATTTTATAAATATAATGTTGATATGCATTTTTTATGTTGCTAAGTTGACCTAGCAACAAAACTAATTGATATGCTTGCACAACATTGACAAGGCTTAACTGAATTAGATTCGCTAAAGCGAACACAATGGGAACACCTAATATGGCGTCACTGAATTTTTTAAAAAACGTAGGACCGGGAGCCTTAGTAGCTGCTGCCTTTATTGGCCCGGGCACAGTGACTGTGTGTACATTAGCCGGGGCGAATTTTGGGTATACCTTGTTATGGGCATTACTGTTCGCCACTATTGCGACCATTATATTCCAAGAAATGTCTGGTCGATTGGGCACCATAGCGCAAAAAGGTTTAGGTGAAGCTCTGCGGGAAAGCCTGCAATATTCTATTTGGAAATGGCCGCTATTTGCGCTTATTGCGATAGCGTTATATGGCGGCAATGCCGCCTACGAAGCAGGTAATTTATCCGGGGCGGCTCTTGGGGTGAGTGCGATACTCGATGAGCCTAGCGACAACGTGTTCACCTGGACTATCATCATCATCGCTCTTATCGCCGCACTTGCACTTTGGCGAGGCAGCTACAAGCAAGTAGAGCGCCTACTTATGGCGTTGGTGTTGTTCATGGGAGTGGCATTTATCAGTACCTTTATCGTCAGCCGCCCAGATTTGGGAGCGTTTATGCAAGGTATGTTTACCCCAACTATAAAGGACGAAAGTTTAGTGACTATCGTTGCTTTAATTGGCACCACTGTTGTGCCTTATAACCTTTTTTTACATGCCTCTGCCGCGAAAGCCCGCTGGCAAGGCGAAGCCGACTTACCCGCAGCGCGAACAGATTCAATTGTATCCATTGGCCTCGGTGGCTTGGTTGCCATGTTTATTGTATCGACCGCTGCCGCAAGCTTATTTTCTCGCGGGTTAGGTGCCAGTAGCGCCGCCGATATGGCCATTCAGTTAGAGCCTTTATTTGGTAGTTTTTCGAAATATTTATTAGGCGCTGGACTGTTCGCCGCGGGGCTGAGCAGTTCACTGACCGCCCCATTGGCAACAGCCTATGCCATCACCGAAATCATTAACCCGAACGCCAACATAAAAGAGAAAATCTTTCGCGGTGTTAGCTTGAGTGTGCTGTTGGTGGGCGTGGTATTCGCTTTAAGTGGTGCCAAGCCAATTAACATCATTATTGGCGCCCAGTTTGCCAATGGCTTATTGCTGCCCATCATTGCCGCATTTTTACTTTACACTATGAACAACAAAGCGCTGCTAGGTAAATACACCAACGGCTTGGTCGCTAATACTTTGGGTGCAATCGTGTTTGTAGTCTCGGTAGGGCTAGGTGTGCGCTTAGTTCTTAAATCACTGTCTGTGATGTAACTGCCACTCTAACTCACTTCAACTGGCACAAAAAAAGGCGCTAAGCGCCTTTTTTAAATTCTTACTGATATATCAAAAATTTACTCGTCTTTCGGGGCGTACTTGTCTTTCATCAAATAAGCAAACGCGGTATTAAACGCGGTTTCTTGGAAAACTTTCAAACCCGTTTCAGCATAGGGGATATGTACAGGGTTGCGTCGTAATGACTCTTTGATATCCGTCGGTGACATAATCACCACATCTAAATCTTCAATGAGCTCAATGGCGGCTTCGAGTTTAAAGCCCACCGCGCCTCCGGCAAATTTACCTTTCATCGGGCGCTGGCGAATAACCACTTTATCTACCTTGTAATCTGCCATTAGTTTGGCGAATGTCTGCTGAAAATAGCGTAAATCTTTACTGCTATTGATGTTGGTTAATGTAAGACGACGGCTGCGAAAATCCGGCAATTGAAACACCTCATTAGCCAAAGACAACAAACACACATTTACATCATTACTGTTTAATTCAACACCACAAACTTTCATATATCACCCAACTTGTTAAGACCGGCGCAGTATAACGCAAAATTAAGGCACGTTAACCCTGTTTGGTATATCGCGCTAAAAATTCATCATGAGATAGCATTTGCCCCAAAGGCTGTTGCTTGGCTGATTGAATTTTCTGCATGATCCCCAACAACTCTTTTTCATTAGGCACATTGGCCGCTGGGTGATAGTCCTGGGGTTCAATTCCTTGACCGAGCATGACTTGCAACCAAGAGGCATCCCTAAATATGTCGAGAGGGTCGTTAAAAATGGTTCCAGCGCTTTTGAATATGGCAATTTTTTGTTTCAACCTATCCGGTATGACCATTTCTCGTCTGTCTTTCCAAAAATCAGAATCGTTTCGTTCGTTCACGTGATAATGCAAAATAATAAAGTCAGCGATAGTGGCAAATTCGGCCTTCGACTCTTCATTGTAGCCATCGATGACGCTTTGCTCGATCGTCTCGTTAGGAAACATTTTTAATAACCGCACAATCGCAGATTGAATAAGGTGAATACTGGTAGATTCTAATGGCTCTAAAAAGCCACTTGAGAGACCCACTGACACAACGTTTTTGTGCCATTGCTGGGCCGTTCTTCCAGTTTGAAACTGTATTTTACGTGCCTCATCTAAGGGTTTGCTGTCTAAATTACTCATCAAGGTTTGATGGGCATCGTCATCTGATAAATACGACGAACTGTAAACGAAGCCGTTGCCGTTTCTGTGCGTTAACGGAATACGCCACTGCCAACCTGACGCATGGGCAATACTGCGGGTGTAAGGTAAGGTTCGCTCAAAGCGTTCGCTGGGTACAGCTAATGCCGTATCCGCTGGTAAATAGTCTTTCCAGCTTTCAAATTCGACTCCCATCGCTCCTTTGATTAGCAAGCCTCTTTGGCCGGTGCAATCTATGAATAAATCGCCCTCTATTTGTTGGCCGCTATGCAACTGCAAGCCGGTAATGAAACCCGACTGCTCGTCACGCTGCACATGCTCTATTTTACCTTCTATTCGGGTTACCCCTGCCTTTTCGGATAGTTTGCGCAAGTACTGTCCATACAAACCTGAGTCAAAATGATAGGCATATTGCATTTCGTATACTGGGTTTTGCGTGTTGATTTTATTGAATTTTTGTTGTTCACAGCACAGATAATTCAAATCGAAATCCCACAGGGGTGTTGTCATGCCTGCCTGCTTGGCGCGCAGCCAATAATGTTGAAAACTACAAAATCCCATGTTCGTGCCTGGCGCACCAAACGTATGGTAATAGCTCTCACCTTTGACTCGCCAGTTTTCGAATTTTATCGCCAGCTTTATTGTGGCTTTCGTTTCTCGTAAAAACTCTTTTTCGTCTAAACCTAAATAGGTGTTAAATGTGTGTATTGGGGGAATTGTTGCTTCGCCAACACCTATGATGCCGATCTCTTCAGATTCAACCAATACAACCTCAACCTGACTCTTTAAGACCTTACTGAGCATGGCAGCGGTCATCCAACCTGCCGTACCACCACCTGCTATGACGACTTTGCGTATCGGCGCTGCCATATTCCACACCCTATAAATTTACAGTGACTTATCATACCATTCCACGTTAATAAGTGATCACTCAGCGAGAGTTTAAAAGGGCTTAAACAAGGCGCATGACTGAATGAATAGTTGTTCTCTTTCGAAGTCATGCAACGCATGTGTAAGCCCTTTTAAAACCCGCCTGCAAGGAATGCCCCAGCGGCTTTTGCTCTGCGTTCTCACTATTTGCAAGAGAACAACCATTACTACATAGCGACGCCTTAATCAAAAACCGCTGGACGCATTCTGAGACGGTCACTTATTAATGCGGATTGGTATCATACTCATGTTTATGCGTTAAATGCACAATCTGACACATAAAAAAGGCCCCAAAATTTCGTAAACTGTGGGGCCGAGCAGCAGTGTTTTAATTAATAAAACGCGTAGTTAACGTTAACCATGTAAGATGGGCCAAATTGACGACGAGCCGTGACTATACCGTTGGTATCCACTGTTTCCTCATCCACATCAGTCAAATTGGTGCCTTGTAATGAAACACGTAGACCTTTGAGGTAATCTATATCAGAGTCTTCAAAGTCGTAGCTAATTTGCGCATCGACTAAGGTTACGCCGTTACGCTGGGCCGTTTCAATTTTATTTGAACCGCCACGTTGGTATGTAGAGTAATCAGAGCGATCGGTACCGGCGACACGTATTTCAAAACCGTCCATCGCATAGTAAGCAGTCAATGAAAAAGTGCGATCAGATTGGCCAACAAGCGGTGAACCATCATCTAGTTCTGCATCGATGAAAATAGCCGATGCTGCAACACCAAAGCCATCTAGGCTGTCACTGAAAATGTTGAATGGCACATTACCTGTCAATTCGATTCCCTTTACTTCTCCTTTGAGGCCGTCTTCAAAGAATGAATAGGTGCCGTAATCAGGCGGAGTGATCAAATCGCCTTCATTGTAGAAAACCCCTGCAGGATCATGCTCCCCCGTAAACACAGCTAATCTGTCGTGGAACCCAGGAATGTAGTAATCAGCACCGTCATTTGTTTCGTCGTTTCTGAAGTTAATCAATGAGCTATCACCACTGCTTTCTTGAGTTAGATTAACAAGATCTTTGTAGAAAAGAACCGCTGATAAATAGCCTTCATCTTCAAAGTAATGCTCAAAAGACAAGTCAAAGTTGTTTGACTCTAATGGGCGCAACTCTGGGTTACCGGCAAACTTAGACCATGGTGAACCAAAGTCGTTAACCGCCTCTACGGTATTAGGAATGGCGATAAGTGTAATATTTTGGTCAAACTTCACGAAGCTTGATGCTTTCATTTGATCTATACGCGCACGGCTAATCGCTTTGTTCGCAGCAAAACGAACGAATTGGTTTTCACCAACCTCAACACTCACGTTTAAGCTTGGCAGCACATGGCTATACTCGTCCCCACCAGAAACAACGCATGATTCATCAACCTGTTGATCGTTGTCATCGTCACAAACCGCAAAGTTTGCCCCAACAATACCGTTATAACCGGTAGAGGACTGATCCGTTTGTACGTATTGCAGACCCACGTTACCCATTATCGGGAAGTCAGCAATCTCAGTGTTGAAATCGACTTTTGCGTATATCGTTGTGACTTCTTCTTCTACTACATAGGTGTCGCCTAAACGATCAGGTTCAAGTAAACCAGCATCATTATATTGGTACTCACCATCGTTGTATGGAGCAAAACCGTCGTAGGCAACAACTTCGCCTAAACCAGCCCAAGTTAAATCGGCTAATCCGTTGTACACATATTGAGAAGGAATGGCATCAGAGAAAGGATATGAAGAAGCCGTTACGAAAAAGCCTTTATTGTCTTTACTCTTATAGCGATCGCTGTAGTTAATACCTGCGGTAACGGTATGAAAAATGTCACCGTCGAGTAAGCCAACCACTTCAAATTTGTAGGTGGTTAACTCTTCTTCGAAATCAGCATAGTTTAAAAAACCATCTTGTGCTTGAACGTAACTATACGGGTCACCATTAGCCATCAATTCTGTTGTGGCAAAATTATCTGCAAGGTTTTTCAAGCCGCCGCCCCAAGCTTGCGGCCCAGTTAATTGAAGAGCGCTTGGGTCTGAGAATGCCTCTAAGCCCGTCGAACCAGTAAAGTAGATGCCGTCTTGGCTCATCTCGAATTCACGTGTACCAAATTGAGAAGGGTCAGTAGCGTCTAATGCACCATTACGAGCAAGGCCAGAATATGACTCCCCTTGCAGGTCGCGCTTAGTTGACTCACTTCTTGCCACATCAAGTTTAACCGACCAGTTGTCGTTTACGTGATATTCCACGTTTAAACCGTAAACAGATAAATCACCGTCTTTCTGCTTAGGATTGTTGATCAATACAGAGTTTGCATTAATTTGCGTACCTGTGGTGTTGAAGCCTGTACCTGTTACGTTTGTGGCTTCAAAAGGTTCGACAAAACCACGAATAATACCTGAGTCAGAAAAGCTGATATCCAACGCATCAATAATGATATTTAAACTATCATTAGGTTGAAACTGCAACACGGCTGAAACAGTGTCACGGTCGAGCACTTGGCTTTGCACATTGGTATCTAAGCCAGATGGTAATATATGCCCATCTTCATTAGGTGGGTTGTACCCCCACACACCAAATTTACGCTGGTTGTTGGGTGATTCAGTGGTCGCCAGTGCTACGGCTAAACCAATGGTGTCGTCGGCAAACTTTTCAACGAATGAAAGCGATAAACGATGGCCGGTGTTGTCAAACTCAGGGTTGTCTGACTCGCGGCCAGCAAGCTCATAAACTCCGTTAACTGTTAGGGTCTCTTGAGCTTGTAAAGGACGCACAGTTTGTAAATCAACTGTACCACCAATGCCTTGCACCATTAACGCCGCATCTGTTGTTTTATAAACGGTAGCACCTGTCATGATCTCTGACGGATACAGGTCGTATTCGACACCGCGGTTATCGCCGATACCGATTAACTCACGACCATTTAAAGAGGTACCCGTGAAATCTTCTTTAAAACCACGGATAGAAATACCTGACGTACGCCCACCTACTCTTTCACCTGACATGCCAGGCAAACGCGCTAATGACTCAGCGATAGACGAGTCTGGTAATTTACCAATATCCTCAGCTGAAATAGCTTCTACGATTGAAGTATTCTCCATCTTTACCGCCTGAGCCCGAATAAGCGAACCTCGAATACCTGATACTGAAATGACTTCAACATCCTCGGCTTGTGTAGTTTCCTGTGCGAGAGAGACGTTTGAATACATAGCCGTTGAGACAGCGATAGACAACAATGCTGGTTTAAAAAAGTGTGTGTTCTTCATGTGTTACCCCATTAATTTGTGTTACAACGCACCCAATCAAAGCATTGTTGAATAGACGCCGTTATACCGTTAAAGACGACCAGCGCACTGGTTGCCTAATATTTATCAAACCTTCAGTACCACACCGAAATTCGGTGCTTATTCATCCCCAAGCGATAATGCAGCTTGGCGTTTCAAATAACGTTTGTTTTTCTTTACATGCATCTAATACTTCGCACCGTACTCTGCCTTTTCAACGATGGCTAAATGGCGTTCAGTCGGGTTAAAAATGAAGTTCAGTAATAAGCCAATAAATAATATGCAGGCAAAACCGGTTGCAACGATAAAGCCGTATTTTGCGTCCCCCCCGTTAGCATCACTGACCATACCCATGATGAAAGGGCCAGCAGCTGCGCCTGCAGCCGTAAAGAACAAGATAACCCCAGCGACAGTGCCATGCTCATGCTTAGCAAAGCAGCAGATCCCTTTAGAATTAAAGGTAGGATAAATTACCGACATAAAAACGCCTGTCAGTGGAAAAAGGTACAAAGCGACTTCCTTACCGCCCACCAAGCCGCCAATAAAGCATAGGGTGATAGCTAAGCTAAATAACATCAGTACCAGTGCCCAGTTAAAGCGCTGCATCATCCAAATGCCAACAAACCGCCCGACTGCTCGCAGTGAAAAGAAAATAGATACGGCATACACCGCAAGCATTTTTTCGGGACCGCTGGTATAACAAGAAAATGAGTCAGAAATATTGACCGCGTCACACACTAGGTAACTTGGCATCCACACGTAGATAGCGCTCTCAGCGGCGACATACAAAAAAGCCCCAATAGAAAATCCCATGGCATAAGGATTTTTCAGTAGTTTCAGGCTGCTCATGAAATTAACCGGTTTATGGTGTGTAGCAACAGGTGCATGCTCTGGGTAATTGACTTTCCATGCCATTAAAATAAGCAAAGTGCATAAGCCACCAGCAAGAACATAAAGTAATTTCCAATCAACCCCTTCTCGTACCATCCAAGCGACAATGAGCGGCCCAATAATAGCTCCAACACCGAAGAAAGCTTCTGCGCCATTCATTGTGCCCGTGTGCTCTTTTGTAGAGCGAGAAATATCGCCAATGAGAGCCAAAGCAGCTGTTTTAAACACACCAACCGCCAGGCCAGACAATGTGATTAGCCCTAAAATAAACTCGAAGCTATTGCCCACCAAAAACAAGTAGCACGACAAAGCAAACAAAGACAAACCTAAGGTAATGGTTCTTTTTCGGCCGAATCTGTCAGCCAAAAACCCTAAAAACAGACCAGAAAATGCAATACCAATCATAAACAATGAATGCATCAAGCTTGCTTCTGTATTTGAGACGTCAAACTCTCGTTTGACTTCTTTGATGATCTCGCCCACCGAGTCAGATGTCATCGCGAACATCATGAACATTAAATAGGTGAGCCAGCGAATAAGCGTAGCGTTACTTGTATTTGAAACATTTTTCACTGCTTATTTCCTTTAACGTGGAACTTTTGCCTCTAGAGACAAGTGTTGGTGAGCAAGTTGCTGTAACACAATCACTATAGTCAATTAACAGTCATACCTGTGCATGCTAACGACTATTGGAAACATCAACTTAATCGTTTAAGATTCAGTTAAATAAAATTAACAAATAAAACTAGTATTGTAAACAGCCTGTAAAAAATAAAACAAAAACCGTTTACAATGCGCTGCAAACGTACTATTAATCGCACACCAATCAAACTTAATCGTTTTAGATGATGTAAAAACTATGAATATTAAACTCGAAAGTAAACGCACCTTATCGCGCATTTTAGACGGCTTAGATTTAAGCGCTGTGCCTAAACGTGAGCAAACTATATTTATCAATCGAATGAATGAGCAATTCCCTCGCTTATTTTCGCTACTCATCGATATATACGGTAACAAGTATGATTTTTTCTACTACCTGCAAGAGCTGACGCAAACATTAGTCAATGGATTCAACCAGCGTTCTAAGGCGCTCAAGAAAAAAGATAAAATGAGATTGGCCAATCCTCATTGGTATCAAGGTGAAAACATGTTGGGCATGGCGTGCTACGTAGATTTGTTTGCTGGTGATTTGAAGGGCTTACAGCAGCGCATCCCTTACCTAGTCGAAACCGGCGTAACTTATTTACATTTGATGCCGCTCTATGATTCACCTAAAGGCGACAGTGACGGGGGTTATGCGGTCTCTGATTATCGCAAGGTAAATGACACGCTCGGTACCAATAAAGATCTAGAAGCATTATCAAAAGCACTCGGTGAAGCGGGTATTAGCTTGGTACTTGATTTTGTGTTCAACCATACCTCGGATGAACACCCTTGGGCACTCGCTGCCAAAGCGGGGGACCAGAAGTATCAAGAATTTTATTATATGTTTGATGATAAGCGTGTTCCTGATGAGTACGAAAAGCATCTCAGAGAAATTTTTCCTCAAGTGCGTCGCGGTAACTTCAGCTGGAATAACGACAGCAACAAATGGGTATGGACTACCTTTAATAACTTCCAATGGGATCTGAATTACACGAACCCAGCTGTATTCAATGCCATTACAGATGAGATGCTGTACTTAGCCAATCTAGGATGCGAAGCGCTGCGTTTAGATGCATTAGCATTTATTTGGAAAGAAATGGGCACAAACTGTGAAAACCAAGATAAAGCGCATAAGCTGATCCAAGCCTTCAATAGCTGCCTGCAAATTGCGGCGCCTGCTGTGGTATTCAAATCAGAAGCCATAGTACACCCTGACGAAGTCTTAAAGTACATTGACAAACAGGAATGCCAGTTGTCCTACAACCCATTGTTAATGGCACTCATCTGGAACACGCTAGCCACTAGGGATACCCAATTACTGACTGAGTCTATGCAGAAAAGCTTTGAAATATCGCCGGACTGCGCTTGGGTGAATTATGTTCGGTGCCATGATGATATCGGATGGACATTCGACGATGCAGTAGCCCAGCAACAAGGTGTGAACGGATATGACCATCGCCGTTTTCTTAATCAGTTTTACACAGGGCGTTTCGAGGGCTCGTTTGCGACTGGCGTTGCCTTTGGTGAAAACCCAAGCAATGGTGACTGTCGTGTCTGTGGCTCTTTGGCCTCGCTGGCCGGTTTAGAGCAAGGAATTCAGCAAAATAATGAAACATTGATTAAGCACGCCGTTGCCCGAATATTAATGGTTCACAGCATCATTTTAAGTATAGGTGGCATTCCGTTGATTTACTCTGGTGACGAATTGGCCCTGCTCAATGATTACAGCTACGAACAAGACGTCAGCAAAAAGCATGATGAGCGCTGGGTACAACGGATTGCCGTTACAGATACAGACATTCAAGCCAGTCAGAAAAAAGACACACCGCAAAATCGGGTGACTAATGGTTTGCAAAACCTCATAGCGTTACGTAAACGCCACAACGTATTTGGTCAAGCCGCAACTCATATTATCAATACTCACCAAAGCGCACTATTTGCCTATCAACGTATGGCAAATAATGGCACAGCATTGCTGGCTATCTGCAATTTCAGCGAGCATAAACAGCAAATATCAAGTAGCACAATTGGATTAGGGAATGGCGATGTCTGGCACGATTTGCTTTCTGAGGTGCGGGTTTCCCCTGCCCCCCAAACACTTGAGCTAGCGCCCTATCAGGTGATGTGGTTACTCAATGCTCAGCCCACTGAATAGGACTGAGCAGCGAGTTGTTTACTCACTTAATCGCAACTCGCTCTAATCACCAGTCGCGTATCAAGGACAACACTGTCTTTGTGCTCTTTGTCTAGAAGCAACCGGGTAGCAACCCTGCCCTTTTCTGAGCTTTGCTGACATACAGTAGTCAAACTAGGCGTACTACGCTGCGCTTCGGGAATATCGTCGAAGCCAGTAACGTGTATTTGTTCGGGGATAGAGATGTCTAAATCATTGGCAACACGCAATGCGGCAAGTGCAATCACATCACTCATACACAATATAAGATCAGGCAAAGGATTGAGGGTCAATGCTTCTCGTGCCGCAATTTCCGCCATGTCGGGGGTATTCACCGGAATGTGCCAAATTTGACTGGGTATAAGTGATAGATTTAGCTCGTCGCATGCTCTCATATATCCCTTTAAACGACTACGTGAAATCTCTTTTGATTCCACTTGCATGTCCTGTGCGGTCAGTCTGCAAATACGTTGCGACTCCACTAAACGTAGCCCTAATACTGCAATGTTCAGTGGTTTCTTAGCCAAAGCATGGCTAGCAACCATGTAGGCACCTTGTTCGTTATTGATATTAACAGACTCACTGTCCTCGGTTTCAAAATCCACAGCGATGATTGGTTTCCCTGAGCGTTTGACCCGCTCAAATATATCGCCACTGGGTGCCCCATAAAAAATAAAGCCATCAGGGAGTGACTCAGCACTGCTTTGTTGCAGCTCGTCTTGAGCACTAGAGAGCAATAGCAACTGTTTTTGATTTTCTCCCAGTAGCTCTGCAACACCTTGTAAAAACTGGCTTGCAACGGGGTCACATAAGCTGTAGCTGATCGAATCAGCCAGCACAACGGCAACCACACCTGATTCGCCTTTGCGTAACGAGCGCGCGGCGAAGTTGGGCCCGTGATAGCCTAATTCAGCTGATTCGCGCAGAATGCGTTCGCGTAATTTCGCTGAAAGTTGGTCCGGCCTATTGAAGGCATTAGACACTGTCGCGGTCGATACGCCCAGTTGCTGTGATACCTGTTTAAGATTAAGTTTTTTTTTGATGATTATTTTCCCTTAAAGCGCAGCGTTATGTTGGTTGGCGAAGAGCAAACAGACACAGAAAAAGCGAACATACCCGCCTGTTTTTAGTATCACGAAAAGGTACAACCTCGACCTATCTACATTACTCTTTTTTATTCACGCCAAAATACCCAATTTCATTCGATTAATGAACTTAATTTGATGAAAAAGCACATTTCGAAACCGTGTTATTTAGTTGTTATAAAATATTTACAATAAAAACACAACAGGTTACCATCTCAAAACTTAATCGTTTAAGAGGCGATAGGTATTGAGTTCTAAAGTTTACAGTGCAAAGAGCTCTACTCAATGTCTTTGCCGTTCTAAACAGATAAAAATTTAATTTACGCATACAAAGATAGAGGGATGTACAGTGAATAAAATCACGTTTTGGGCAATAACTGTCGCCGTTGCAGGATTTCTATTTGGCTTCGATACCGCGGTTATTTCAGGCGCAGATAAACCCATTCAAACCCTATGGAATATGTCGCCACTCTTTCATGGTTTATTCATCATGTCGGCTGCATTATGGGGAACAGTGTTAGGGGCGTTAGGTGGGAATTATCCTTGTGACAAATATGGCCGAAAGCCAACGTTGGTTGCTATAGGTATTTTGTATCTTGTCTCGGCCTTAGGTTCAGCACTTGCTACCGATCCCTATACTTTTGCCTTACTGCGCTTTATTGGCGGCATAGGTGTGGGTATTTCCTCTATTGCCGTACCCGCTTATATCTCCGAAATAGCGCCAGCGTCACACCGTGGTCGATTAGTGGCCATTTACCAATTTCAAATCGTATTTGGCATTTTAGTTGCCTTCCTCTCAAACTTCGTCTTATCTGCATTACTAGACTTTGATTGGCGAATGATGCTTGGCATTGAAGCAGTGCCCGCCTTGGCTTACTTGCTGCTCATACTTAAAGCACCAGAAAGCCCCCGTTGGTTGATCTTACATGGTAATAATTCTGCCAAAGCTCAACAGATCCTCACGTCACTGGGTGAAACTCAAAGTGGACGAATCGTTAATGAGATCATGACAGAGAATCAACATATACGACCCGGCCGTTTATTCAGTTCTGCTTATCGTTTTCCGATCATGTTGGCGTTTTTGCTTGCAGCGTTTAATCAACTGTCAGGCATTAACTTTATTATTTACTACGCACCTAGGGTTTTCGAACTGGCTGGACTAGACACCAGCGCTTCCCTTCTATCTGGCACCGGAATAGGGTTGATTAACTTACTCTTCACCTTTGTTGGAATTTATTTGATTGACCGAGTAGGTCGAAAAACGCTTATGTATATTGGTTCCATCGGCTACATCATTTCACTTGCTGTAGTGACATGGGCATTTTACACAGCACAAGGAGGCATGGTCGTTGTGTTTTTTGTGTTCACATTTATTGCATCCCATGCAGTGGGACAAGGCGCTGTTATCTGGGTGTTTATAGCAGAAATATTTCCCAATAAAGTGCGCTCTAAAGGACAATCTCTCGGCAGCGGCACGCATTGGGTCTTTGCCGCCTTAATCACCTTATTTATGCCCTATTTCCTGTCTGAATATGCTGCAAGCACGGTATTTGCGTTCTTTACTTTTATGATGGTCTTACAGCTTATATTTGTGTTTCTGCTCATGCCTGAAACAAAAGGTAAATCACTTGAAGCACTTTCAGCAATACTGACTAAACCCACTAAGGAGAGCCACCAATGAAAACAGTTATGTTAGGTCTAGTAGCTTGCGTACTATTCGGATGTTCAGGCCAATCATCGACGCCCGTCACTTCAGAAATTATTGGCAATCTTGACCGCGAAATGCACAGACCGACCTTCCATTTTACGCCGCCGGCTAACTGGATGAACGACCCAAATGGCATGGTGTATTACGCTGGCGAATATCACTTGTTCTATCAATACCACCCTGATTCAACCGTTTGGGGTCCCATGCATTGGGGGCATGCGGTAAGTGATGACATGCTAAATTGGCAGCACTTACCTGTTGCTCTATATCCGGATGAGTTAGGAACAATCTTTTCAGGCAGCGTGGTGGTGGATTGGAACAACACCTCCGGTTTAGGCAGTAAAGACAACCCTCCTATGGTTGCTCTATTCACTTACCATGACGTTAAGGGAGAACAAGCAGGTACGCTTGATTTTCAAACCCAAGGGCTGGCATATAGCTTAGACAAAGGCAGAACATGGACCAAATATAACCAAAACCCAGTGATGAAAAATCCAGGTTTGAAGGATTATCGTGATCCAAAAGTATCTTGGTACGCCCCGCAGCAAAAGTGGATAATGGCGTTGGCGCAAGGAGATCATATTGGCTTTCACTCCTCGAAAAATCTGATAGATTGGCAAGAGGAAAGTACATTTGGTGAAAAGATAGGCGCTCATGGCGGTGTATGGGAATGCCCTGATTTATTAGAGATGACAATTGCCAGTACGGGTGAGACAAAGCACGTATTGCTCGTAAGCTTAGTCCCGGGGGCACCCAATGGCGGTTCAGGTACCCAATATTTTGTGGGTGATTTCGATGGTAGTAAATTTATCGTAGATCCTGATTTTTCTGAGCGCTTAGCCCAACAAGAGGCGCTCTGGCTTGATTACGGTACAGATAACTATGCCGGCGTCACATTTTCCGACGTTCCCGATGCAGACGGCCGCACCTTATTTATGGGTTGGATGAGTAACTGGCTTTACGCCAGAGACGTTCCAACCAAGAAATGGCGCGGCAGTATGACACTCCCGCGAAACCTAGTGTTACAAGAAACAGCACTAGGTCTGCAGCTATTCTCTAAGCCTGTATCTGAACTTGACAATATTAGTCAACGTGTCGCTGAGCATAATAATGTTGAAGTCAACAGCACCACTGATTTATCTACATTACTAGGCCAGATAGAAGAAGCACATCGCCTCAAGGTAACGGTAAAAAGGCAAGAAGCGAGCACACTGACCTTCAATTATAAAAATCAAAGCGAACAGCTATCAATACGCCTTGATGCGAGTGCAGGTACTGTGACTATCGACCGCGCAAAATCAGGAGCAACAAAGTTTGAAGCGCATTTTGCCAACCCGCAAGTCGGTGTGATCAGCCCTAGCCTAGATGCCTATTCGTTCGATATTATTTATGATAAAGCATCAATTGAACTGTTCGTTAATAATGGAGAGTTATCGATGACAGCGCTAGCCTTTCCGTCAACGCCATATAGTGAAATTACGTTTTCAGCCGATGGACAAGCCCTAATCGAACAAATCAGCATGGACAAAATCATCTCGCAACAGGTGAAGTAGCGCTGAATAGCCGGTCAAACCCACATAGGTTCTTATCTCGCTACGTGGGTTTTACTGGCAATTGCTGACCGTCTCATTCGATAAATGCACTGCTCTGTGTCGTATACCCCTTGTTCACTTATACCCTTCTATAAAGAAAATAACATTGCTCCTTGCCAGGAGGTGAAGCAAGCTAGAGGTACATACCCAACTTTGAGATTACGCATGCTTAAATTATATGGATTCGACGTCAGCAATTACTTCAATATGATCAAATTGGCTTTAGCCCACAAAGGGTTAGATTACGACGTGGTTACTGTTTACCCCAACCAAGAGCCTGAATTTCTGACTAAAAGCCCCATGGGCAAAGTCCCTGCGCTAGAAACTGAAGACGGCGTCATAGTTGAGACGAATATCATCATGGAATATCTCGACGCTAAATATCCAGATAAACCACTCTATCCTGCTGATCCTTTCGCCCAAGCCAGAGTCAAAGAACTGGTCAAATTCATGGAGCTGTATTTAGAGCTACCAGCACGGCGCTGCCATCCCGAAGCGTTCTTTGGCGGTAAAGTCAGTGAGGAAACACGTAAAGAAGTGAAGCGTGCGCTATTTAGAGGCATGACGGGCCTAAATAGACTCGCCTCTTTCTCACCTTATGTGGCAGGTGACACATTTAGTGCGGCAGATATTATGTTTTTATACAGCGTCGATTTAGCCGCTGGTGTTGCACATAAGTTGTATGAGGTTGATTTACTGGATGGCTCAACTGGAGCTAAAAACCTTATGGCCAAATTAAACGAGTTACCTGAAGTGCAAAAAATTGCTGCCGATCGCAAGGCCGCCAATAAAGCCTTTGTGGAATATGTAACAAGTTTTCAAAAATAAAGCACGATAAACGGTAGGAAGATTACCCAATCTTCCTTTACCATATAGGGCTCATATAGGAGTACCAAAATGAGCCTTACATCAAACGCTGAGTTCAGTTGCCCATACTGCATGGAAATCAATGATATAGAAATTGATCAAGACAACGATGTCAATCAGCAGCAAATTGTAGATTGTCAGGTTTGTTGCAGTCCTATAGAAATCCTCATTACCCAAGACAGTGATAACGACTTCATTATTCACGCTCGAACCGACAGCGAATAGCCTGTTTTTATACGGAGTTCTACTTTGATTGATATTTTCCATGCGTCAGACTCTTTACGACGTAAATTACACACCATAGACAACGAGCGCGACTTAATTCAGCTCGTGATGAAAAACCTAAGTCAGTATCGTTTCGCCACTCGCGTTGAGCACAGTGAATTAGATATTGCGTTTGCAGCCTCTGGTGGACCCAGTCATTTCGCCAATGATGATGCTGCAGATGTTGCATGCACTCCACAGGTGAATCGCCCCACTGAATTCAACGACATCTTACTTGAGCGTCAAACTGGCTATATTAACCTGTCGACTCCGGCTGGTTTTATCCCCTTAGTTGACGCAGTAGAGCGCAATGGTTTCTTGCATAAAAAACTACTTAGCTAAAAATACCCAATCATGCAAACACAATGGCGGCCTTACAGGCCGCTTTTTAGCTCGGCGTATAAAAGGTGTTTTGGCCAATTTATTACCTTTATCTCTCGCGATTATGACGCCTTTGCACTTTGCTCACAGCGAGCAAATCAGCTTTAAGAAAGCCTCCCTCGAAAACGACATTCAATTGAGCTACAAGTGGCGTGACCAAGCGAATGAAAATCATCAGATTTCATTTATCTTGCCTGTGGAACAGTTAAAAACCCGTCATCATAAACGCTTTGTGCCAGAGCAAGTGATCCGCTATCAACAAATTGCCATGCTCAAAGAGCGAAACAAAATTGACGCCAAAGATGCACGTATCGAAATAATCCGCATAGGTGGAAGCCTGCAACTTAGCGTGCGAAGTCGTTCTGAAGAACAAGTAAAAAAATACCAAAAACAACTGCTGCAAGCCAAAGATGATGCCTTTAAACAATATTTGGCCGATAATTACTATACTCAATTCAGTAATTATCTGGGCCAGGAAGGCATCAAACCAGACCATTTGCGTTATATAAAAGAAAACCAATCAATTTTAAAACCTTTCGCCGAAGCCATGTATGCAGAAGCCTCTGAGAGCCCAGATATACGGGCTTTTCTTAACTTATTGTTAAGTTGGTTACAAAGTATTCCTTATGATGATTTAGAAAGCAGAGTGTCCTCTAATGGTGCTGGTTTTTCCCCACCTTTAACTCTGCTCAGTAACAATCAAGGAGATTGCGATAGTAAGTCTGTACTGATGGCCAGTGTTATTCGTGCACTATTCCCTCACATTGAGTTAGTCATGCTTTATTTACCTAACCATGCTCTACTGGGTATCGCCATTTCCCCGCAAAAAGATGAAGAAAGTATGCTGATAAATAGCGAAGAATATTTATTGATGGAGCCCACAGGACCAGCGCTTTTTTCATTGAATCAGGTTGCCCCAAGCAGCCAACGTTTTCTCGATACCCGCATGTACAGCTACGAAATCATTCCTTAACGCAATAGATTCGTCTTTATTCAGGTACCGCTCGCTATTTTTTGTGGAGCAAATGAAACAAGAATTGATAATTGCCATGTGCTTATCAACTGCACTGGGGTATATCTGCCCTGAAGAATATTGTTTCTAAAAGAGTAAGTCCTTATGACCCCATACGATATCGCACTGTTAGTCCATATTTTACTTTTCTGTTATTGGCTCGGGGGTGATGTGGGGGTGTTTTATTCCAGTCAGTTCGTTATAGACGACAAGCTCAGCAGAGAAACGCGCCTAACTGCCGCCAAAATTATGCTTGGTTGTGATTTAGTGCCAAAAATATGTATGAGTTTGATGTTGAGCGCCGGAGGAATACTTGCACATTACTTAGGCATAGAGCATCAACCCTGGCAGTTCGTAGGAATTCTTTTATTAGGCCCTGTATGGCTCACCATGGTTTTGGTGCTGCACTATAAACACAACGCTAGCTATATTCCGTTACTGACAAAGATCGATTTTTATTTTCGCTGGGCGATGATTGCTACGCTAATCGCCTCCACTATTTATGCCTACAGCACTGGGCGCTTAGCTGAGGCTCCTTGGATTGCCGTCAAGCTATTAGGGTTTGCCTTTTTGATTTTTTGCGGCCTAATGATTCGCGTAAATTTAAAAGAATTTTCAATCACATATGCCAAAATCTTGCAAAAGACTGATGACAGTGCTGATAACTTAAAAATGGCTCGTAGCCTGAAGAAAGTCAAACCTTGGGTTATGACCATTTGGCTAGTGCTGATACTTGAAGCCTACGTGGGGATAGCCAAACCCTATGTGGGTTAATAAGACCCATAAAAAAACCCCAGTAATTAGAAGTCCAACTATTGGGGTTATTTCACAAGGCCGCCTCTACTTTATTAATTGATTACTGCTTAGCGCAATGAAGAGCAACTATAACTGCTCCTCAGCAAACTCGGCCAAGCGACTGCGCACCACACCATCTAGATTAATCGTAGCGCTACCCGAGAAGTTTTTAAATTTCTCCACTATGTAGGTTAAACCTGATGTCACAGCACTCAAATAGTTGCTGTCTATTTGCGCTAAATTGCCGCTACAAATCAGCTTAGTCCCCTCACCGCAGCGGGTGATAATGGTTTTAAGCTGGGATGCAGTGAGGTTTTGCGACTCATCTAAGATCACGATCGCATTTTGAATGCTTCGACCGCGCATAAAATTAACTGACTTAAACTGAATATTGGCTTTTTCCATGATGTAACTCATAGAGCCTTTCACATTTTCATCATTTTTGTGTAGCACTTCTAAAGAGTCTGTAATGGCCGCCAACCAAGGGGCCATTTTCTCTTCTTCTGTACCGGGTAAAAAGCCAATGGATTCGGCAATTTCTGGTGTGCTGCGCGTGACAATGATCTTGTCATACATATTTTTTTCAACGACCATTTCTAGCGCAGCAGCCAATGCGAGCAAGGTTTTACCACTGCCTGCAGGGCCAGTTAAAATGACCAGATCGATGTGCGGGTCGAGTAATGAATGAAACGCCATCGCTTGCCCGATATTTTTAGGAGTAATTCCCCACGCTCGTCGGCCCATTAAGCGCTCGTAGCCCAAATCAAGTACATCGATTTCTTTCTCAGATACGGATTCCACCAATCCTGCGAAGTGTTCAGTGTCATCGAGCAAATACTCGTTCACATAGGCTTCTGGTAAGACATCACGAGCGAGCGTGTGAATGGTATCGCGACCTTCAGTGCGACTATCCACTGCCGTCACTTCATTCCAAAAATCGCCATTGAAGCGATGAAAGCCTTTAGATAAATATTTGATATCACTGACTAACTGATCCGTTCTGTAGTCTTCTACATGGGCTAACCCTGCACCTTTGGCTTTTAGCCGCATGTTGATATCTTTGGTCACTAAAGTGACTTGTCTAGGATGATATTGGGCTTGCAGGTGCAGTGCAGTATTAATGATACGATTGTCGTTTTCATCGCTAGTAAATACATGCTGGTCAGCAGGCAAAGCATGATCGACAAATATTGATAGACTGCCTGTTGGTGCTGTTTCCCCGACGCCTATTCCTTGCATGGTAACGCCTTCCATGAGTTGCTCTGGCGTGGCGTCATGCAATAAGTCTTCCATGGCGCGAATAGACACGCGGGCATCACGAGCAACGTCTTTTTTACTGTCTTTGATGTAATCAAGTTCTTCAAGAACCGTCATAGGTACAACAACGTCATGTTCTTTGAATGATAAAAAGGCGAGGGGTTCGTGCAGGAGGATATTGGTATCGAGTACGTAAATTCTTGTATCTAACGCTTTTTTTTCTGGCATTCGTCACTCCGTTTGAATAAAAGGCACTGCAATACAAATCACCAAACAACAGCCAATAGGTATATCACTTAGCTGTGATTGACCATCTGTTACTGAAACAATAAACCACTTTTGCTCCTTAATCATCTACTTTTATCGTATGACGTTTATGTGAATGAATTGGTTAAAACACGAGCAGATATTAACGAATTTCCTCTTGAAAGCTTGGGTTAGAGCCTTTTAAGCACATTATGTTTATAAGAAGGTGGATTGACCTCCATCCCTAAGCACTATTGGTATACAATGCGCGCCGAAATTATTCCGCCCGCATCAAAAAGTCAGTTATGCATACACTGTTGGGAGACACTCTATGGCGCAAAAACATTCATTCGCACTTGGTCAACGTTGGCTAAGCGATACCCAAACAGAACTTGGCTTAGGTACAGTGGTATCGGTTGATAATCGTGCGGTAAGCCTGTTATTTCCTGCTACCGGAGACAGTCGAGTTTACGCTAAACAAAGCGCCCCTCTTACGCGTATTACATTTGGTGAGGGCGACAATATTACCAGTCATGAAGGCTGGGAAATGAAAATCACTAGCGTCACCGAGCATAACGATATGCTGACCTATACTGGCGTGCGTCATGACACCGAAGAAGAAGTTAACTTAAAAGAAACCTTTATTGACCATCACTTTCAACTGAACCAACCTGAACAGCGCCTATTTGCTGGGCAGTTTGACCACCCAAAATGGTTTGATTTACGTGAGCAGTGCTTGAATCACCAATACAGCCATAGTACCTCTTCACTATTGGGCTTTGTGGGTGCCCGCGTTGACTTGATTCCACATCAGTTACACATAGCAGCCGAAGTTGGACGCCGCTTCGCTCCGCGAGTTTTGCTGGCTGATGAAGTGGGTTTGGGTAAAACCATTGAAGCTGCGTTGATTATTCATCAGCAGTTACTGACAGCTCGCGCTGAACGCGTTTTAATTGTTGTGCCGTCTAGCTTGGTACATCAATGGCTAGTAGAAATGTTACGCCGAGTTAATCTGGCATTTTCAATTTTTGATGAAGAACGTTGCAGCGCCATGTCAGGCGAAAGCGGTAATCCCTTTGAATCTGAACAACTGGTTATTTGTAGCCTAGATTTTTTAACCCACAACAGCCGCTATTACGAATTGGCCATGCAAGCCCCCTGGGATTTAATGGTGGTCGATGAAGCTCATCACCTTATTTGGAGTGAAGGGCAGCCCTCACAAGAATACCAAGTCGTTCAAGGGTTAGCCCAAGTCACAAAAGGCGTGTTGCTATTGACCGCTACCCCTGATCAGTTAGGTCACGAAAGCCACTTTGCGCGCCTACGCCTGCTGGACCCTGCTCGTTTTCATGATTACCAAAGCTTTGTCAAAGAGGAGCAACAGTACAGCACATTAGCCCAAGCGATTTCGCCCCTGATGTCAGGCGATGCTCTAAGCCCTGAAAACATATCCGCGATTGAATCTTTTGCCAAAGACGAAGACTTGGGTGATATCAATGGCATGTCCACAAGACAAAAAACGCAGTTGTTACATACTTTGTTAGACCGCCACGGTACAGGTCGTTTGCTGTTCCGCAATAGCCGAGCTGGGGTCAGTGGTTTCCCAGATCGCAAATTATTCACCTATAGCCTAGAGCAGCCAGAAGAATATATTACCGCTCAAGATGAAGATCCAACCAACTTGGCGTTGCATCTAACTCCTGAACGCAACCCTGACTTGGTTAATAGCTGGTTCAACTTAGATCCAAGAGTCGATTGGTTCATTGATAAACTGCACGAGCTTAAGGGAGAAAAAGTACTGACAATCTGCGCCAACGCAGGGACGGCATTGCAGCTGGCGGAAGTGTTGAGGGTAAAAGCTGGGACGCGCGCAACTGTGTTTCACGAGGGCATGGGGATCGTAGAGCGCGATAAAGCAGCAAATTATTTTGCCCAAACTGAAGAAGGCGCCCAAGTACTCATTTGTAGCGAAATAGGCAGTGAAGGCCGCAACTTCCAGTTTGCTCATCACTTGGTATTATTTGATTTACCTCAAGTGCCTGATTTGCTTGAGCAGCGTATCGGTCGTCTTGATCGTATTGGTCAAACCCACGACGTATGTATCCATGTGCCTTATTTTGATATGAGTGCTCAACAAGTTCTGCTTGATTGGTACCATCAAGGGCTAAATGCCTTTGAGCAAACCTGCCCCACAGGCATGACGGTATACGAAGAAACCCAAGAGTTGCTACATAGTTGCTTAATGTTCCCTACAGATTTTGCGGCCAGCGAAAACCTGATTAATCAAACCGCTAGCCTGCACAAGCAACTCAAAGAGCGTTTAGAACAAGGTAGAGACAAACTACTTGAGCTTAATTCATCGGGCAAAGGACGAGTTGAGAAATTGCAAAAAGAAATCCTTGCGGCTGAAGACTCTCCTACGCTTGAGTTATTTATGACCCGCTTGTTTGACACACTCGGACTTGCTCAAGAAGACAAAGATGAAAGTTGCTACATTTTACGCCCCACAGAGACCATGGTAGCGACATTACCAGGGCTTGATGAAGAAGGCATGACGATTACGTACGAACGCACCACCGCAACCCGTTTAGAACATGTGAATTTCTTCAGCTGGGATCACCCAATGGTGCAACACGCCATGGAAACCGTCACCACAGAAATCACCGGCAAAAGCTCAGTGGCATTAGGGGAAGACAAATCCCTACCAGCAGGGGCGTATTGGCTAGAATGTTTATTCGTGCTGTCAGGCAAAGCAGAAAAGTCACTGCAACTTGACCGCTTCTTGCCACCGACACCAATTAAAATCTGTGTTGATACCACTAATAGCGTCATCGAAAAGCAATTTACCAAGCTAGACAAAGTGCGCGGCAAAATGGGTAATCAACTGATCAAAGCCTTAACGCCCCAGTTGACCAAAGCGTTAGCGGTTGCACAAAACCAAGGCGAGCAAGATGCTGAAAAGGTACGTAAGCAATGCCAAAAGCAAATGAAGTCGTTGCTTGGCGGTGAATTAAAACGTATGCAAAGTTTACAAAAAGTGAACCCATCAATTCGTGATGAAGAAATTGAGCACCTTCAACAACAAATTGACGACTTGAAGCAGGTTATTAGTGACGCAAGGGTTAACCTAGAAGCCATCAGATTGATAGTCAACAACCCTTAAGGTGAACTAAGTTCATGGCCATAGTGAATTACGCGCCGCCTACGCGGCCCTATCTCAATATTGTGTTTAAGGATGAACACTTACTGGTACTCAATAAACCCAGTGGTTTATTGACCGTGCCAGGCAAAGCCCTTGAACACAAAGATAGTTTAGAACTCAGAGTACAGCGGGTTTACCCCACAGCCCGCATTGTCCATCGTCTCGATATGGCCACCTCAGGTTTATTGGTGATGGCCCTTGATAAAGACACCCATCGTCACTTATCAAAACAGTTCGAGCTCAGGCAAACCCGTAAAACGTATATTGCCAGAGTTTTTGGTGAGGTAAGCGGTGAACGAGGCAGCGTAGACTTACCTTTAATATGTGACTGGCCAAATCGGCCTAAACAAATGGTCTGTCAGCAAAGAGGAAAACCTTCATTAACCCATTGGCGCGTGGTAGAACGAAATGACAACAGTACGCGCATGGAGCTCACCCCAGTCACTGGTCGCTCTCACCAACTACGAGTACATATGCTGAGCTTAGGTCACCCTATTTTAGGCGATAGATTATATGCCCATGCTGATGCGTTGAAAATGGCGCAGCGCCTACAGCTACACGCCCAAACCCTAGGTTTCACTCATCCAGTCACTGAGCTCCCTCTCACGTTAAGTACGCCTGTTCCCTTTTAGCTTTGCAGTTATACCAGTTCCATCAAATAATTAAGCACTGAGCGAATATTTATTTGAACTGGTATTATTTGCTCTGTCATTAAAGTTCCCCTACACAGCGCCCGATAAAAAAGAATGACTCATTGCAACACAGCATGAATGAACAAGCATCACATCAAAAGCATTGCTAGACTATTCGACCATCACGCAGTCCTAACGGGATGTATGCTTGTGTTTTGCATCCTGATGGCCAGCAGTTTTGCTTATGCCAGCGCACTGACTGATGTGCAGCGTCAGCTTTTCCCTGACCGAGCAAAAATACTTGAAGTTAACAACACAAGCCTTCCTTTAATTGAATCGTTAAATACGACTGCCAATTTATACGGTGTGGCCATATTGGTCGGCGAGTCAGGCCGACCGCCTGCCAGCCAACAAAATCTCGCGATGTTAACCCAATCCTTAAATAATTTGGGCTGGGTAACCATGCAGATATCCCCACCGACCGTGGGCTTTGAACCAGATCTAGCAGACCCTACAAAAAGCGAAGAACAATCACAGGAGCAAACTAACGACACAGCGTCACAAGTTGATCAGCCAGCTAATAGCCAAGCAACCTCTAGTGCTCCGTCCACTCCAAACTCACCGCAATATCAGTTACATCGCATCAGTAATGCTCACTTTTTGCTGCATGAGCAAGCGCTTCGAGAACGTATATCAGCAGTCATGCGGCGCGCTCAGAACTACTCTGGGTTTCGCTTAGTTATCGCTCAAGGTACCAGCGCGGCTTGGATGATTAAAATGTACGCCGAGGAACAAATTCCTAGTCCAGATGCGTTTGTCGCGATCAGCGCATTCTGGCCACAACGAAACCTAAATGCCTTGATTTCGACTTACACAGCGAATACCCCAATGCCATTACTCGACATTTATTCCGATCATGACAATAACTGGGGTTTAATCAGCGCCTTAGAGCGTAAAAACAGCGCCAACAAAAACCTGAAATTAGATTACCGCCAACGCCATCTTACCCACACATTCAACACCCAATCAGACAGTGAGTTTGTGAGCAAAGAAATTTACGGTTGGCTGCATTATTTAGGGTGGTGAGCTCATTTCCATCAATGTAGTATTCATATAAAACACTTTATTTATCATGTAGATAACTAAAAAACGTATTATTTTTTGTATATTCATTAAACAAAATGCATTCAAATCACTATACTTTTGGCTAATTCGACTTATGAGTACGAGGGCATTAGGCAGTGATAAGCGTACAAAAATTTTTAAATATTAAGTCTCAACAACTTGCATATTTTGTTCGAGCATTTTGGAATGACCGTATCGTATACAAAGAATTAGATCTGTACTTCTGGGACACCATGGAAGAATGGTCTCAGGTCAGTCACTTGGCAGATCAACCCAGTTCGCAGCAAGAGAGGGTATTTTGGTACGTGCTACATCAATTACATTTTTGGCCTGAGCAACACCTGCGCGAAGACAGCACCCTGCGTAACGATCTAGATTTGTGCGTGAATTTCTTAGAAAGCCAAGAAGACTATCCGCTTCCTTTCGAATACTCTGGTGCAAGACCTTAACCTCTCAGGTTAAGGCAATGCATCATCCACTTTCTTTTCATTCCATGGCGCAATTTTCAGGAGCATTAACATCCCGGGAATAGCGCAAATAAAGCAAATAATAAAAAACTGCGTGTAACCTACCGCTTCGATCACATAACCTGTGGTTGCACTAACAAAGGTACGTGGCACAGCAGCAATACTTGAAAACAAAGCAAACTGAGTGGCAGTAAAGTGACGATTGGTAGATTTGGCCATAAAAGCAATTAATGCGACCGATCCTAACCCCACGCCAAAGTATTCAAAACCACTGGCGATCGCCAACACCAGATGGTTGTATCCCACCATGGACAACATGACATAACCTAAAATCGAAATAAGCTGAAAGACGCCAAATACCCACAAACTACGATTTATTCCTAACTTAATCATTGCGATGCCACCAAGAATCGTTCCTGCGGTGGCGCCAATCGTTTTGGCAATTTTAGCGATAGAGCCAATCTCTACTGTAGAAAACCCCATATCGAGGAAAAATGGCGTTTCCAGTGCGGTCGCCATACTGTCACCCAGTTTGTAAAACATTATAAATAACAAGATGAGCACTGCTTGCTGCCAACCTTGTCGCTGGAAAAACTCTACAAAAGGTTCAACAACGGCAGAGCGAAGCGTTTGAGGCTCCTCTCCTGCTTTAGAGGTTTCGTTTATCATCAAGGTCGTTACCAAGCCCACTAACATAAACGCCGCAACACTCAAATGGGCCACCGACCAAGGGTAAAAGCCGGCTAGAATCATGGCTAACGAGCCAGGTACAAATGAAGAGATTCGATAAGCTTGGGCATAAAAACCGTTGCCTGCGCCTAACTCATCATCAGGCAGTAGCTCGCGGCGATAGGCATCAATGACAATGTCTTGACTGGCACTGAAGAATGCAATGGCCGCAACAATCACAATGATATGGCTGATGTCTGTTGCAGGGTCGTAAAAAGACAGCATACTCATCAATACAATAAGTGCGACTTGGGTAATAAACATCCACCCCCTTCGCCTTCCTAGTACCGGTATTACGAAGCGGTCCATGACCGGCGACCAAATGAACTTCCATGTATAAGGAAACAGAACAAGGTTAATTAGGCCAATGGTAGACAAATCAATATCTGCAGAGCGAAGCCAAGCAGGAACGAATTGGATGAGTAAGTACAGGGGTAAACCAGAGGAGAAACCAGTGCAAATACAAATAAGCATACGCTTATTTAATAACGCCTGGCGTAACGTTTTATTATTCATAACAACTAGATATTCTTATAATTATGCGGTGATTTAATCGGTTAACTTCCAGCAATAATCACTTGATTACGCCCATTTTTTTTCGCTTGATAGAGGGCTTTATCCGCTTCTTCTAGCCACTGTATGTGTTGTCCAAATGCAGTGTTAAATTGCGCTATCCCTAAGCTGACTGTAAAGGAAATAGTGTGCTGTTCATACTCTATTTTAAGCTTTTCGACGGATGTGCGGATCCGCTGCGCAAGTACCATGACATTTTCAGATGCTGTATCAGGCAATAAAATGGCAAATTCTTCGCCGCCGTAGCGGCCGCAAATATCCGTTTCTCTCGAAACATCTTCGATTAAATGTGCCAATTGGCGTATCACTTCGTCACCTGCGGGGTGACCATAGGTGTCGTTAATCTTTTTGAAGTGATCGATATCAAGCATGATTACCGATGACTCTCCGGGGGTTCTAAGATTACGCTTAAATTCGCGCTCAAATTGCTCCTCCCAATAGCGGCGATTATAAATTCCGGTTAAACCATCAACCCGGCTCAAACGCTGTAATTCATTATTTAAATCGTCTACCGCTTGCTTACTCACAGCTTGGTCGGTTACGTCATACACCACAATACACACCTGATCGACTTGTCCTGATAATGAAGCAAGTGGAAATATCGTGATGTTTTGATACATAAACTGAGAAGGTGAGGTAATGGGTCTATTGGCACCAAAACGAAATAAATAAGGTCGCTGCTCCCATATGACGAAGACTGGGCTCTTCAGTGAAAAAACCGGCTCTGCTTTGGCTCGTAACCAGCTCTCATCAATTTCAGGGAAATGGTCAAAAAGCGATTTGTCGCGAATTGTACTTGGTGCGATGTTACTGTGGTTTTCCATAAACAAGTTCCACACTTGAACTTGATAACGACGATCGACAACCACAATCCCCACTTCAATAGATCCGAGTAAATCATGCTTCCAGTGCATTTCAGCTAAATCTTTCATATCTTGCACAAACACGACTCCTAATGTGTGTGTTTCACCAGTTTCTCGTACACTAACTCCATGGCGTTGCCAGGAAATAACAGTAACAAATCAAATTGAATATCTTGTGAGTTTATTGCGTAGGCTATTTCAATCGCCAGAATTTTATCCCAACGCTGACTATTCGTCTCAAGCACCTGATCGATATCACAATGACGCCCCAAAATAATGGGGTGATTGTGGCTAAATGTCACATGGAGTTGCTCTGAGAGCGCATTGACGCAAGCCCCTACCAAAATATTAGAAATGTCCATTAACACTTCTAACTCGTATTCTTCTTTTGTGCTTTTGTGGTGATATTTCAGCAATTTTCCCATAGTGGAAAAGTTTGCATCATTGAAAATGACGAGCGCCTCACCATTGATACCTGCACCAATAAAGCCATGAGAAACAGCTGACAAACTATCACTGCTTTTTACATCCGAAATCGCCATATGCAATTCGTTGTTCGTAATCAAATTCACATTGGGAATGGGTAGCTGAATGAACTCACCTAATAACTTGGCCACTTGTTCACCTGCTCTACCCATTGCAACATTCGCCATTTCGCGATAGGCGTCAAGTTCGGATTGCTGGCTACGGGGTTCAACAACTAGAACGTTCTGACTACGCCCTTGTGACGTGGCCTCACCAGTATACAAACCATATTGGCGTAATATCTCGCATAACTTCTGGTTATCAATGGGTTTAGCGATAAAGGCAATTACCCCTAAACTCAGCATCTTTTTATGTGCTTCAGGCTGTACATCCCCAGATACCACAATAACCAGGGTGGGTAAGTCTTGCTCCTTAACGATTTGCATGGTTTGGTAACCATCCATCACCGGCATATTGAGATCTAAAAACATGACATCTGCTTTACCTTGCTTGATGGCACTAATCGCTTCTTTTCCATTCTCGGCAAAGTGAATATCCACATCCCAGCCATCGGGGATCGATCTCGCCATCTGTCGCCGGGCAAAGCCAGAGTCATCACAAATAAGGACTGAGGTGGTCATATTAATTTCAATTCCATGTTTATGCGTGAAGAGAAGAACCTAATTGGTGTTATCGTATCGAGTGATAGCATGTGACACTAGCATTGTAAGCTTAGAGGGAATCAGCTCTATCTACAAGCAGACCTTAGTGCAATACCCTCAGTCAAATTTGCCCCAGCTCCCCCTCATAAAATGCCAATAAGTCTGGTAGAATTCTAGCCGAATTTTTATTTAAGTGGTCGCTAAACGAAATGAAGCAATATCTCGATTTATGCCAACGCATCGTTGATGAGGGCGTGTGGGTCAATAACGAAAGAACCGGTAAAAAATGTCTCACTGTAATCAATGCCGATCTCACTTATGATGTAGCAAAGGGTGAGTTTCCTTTGGTCACTACTCGAAAAAGTTTCTATAAATCAGCGATAGCTGAAATGATTGGCTATATTCGCGGCTACGATAACGCCGCAGATTTTAGAAAAATAGGCACATCGACTTGGGACGCCAACGCCAATCAAAATCAGGCTTGGTTGGATAACCCACATCGAAAGGGTGAAGACGACTGCGGTCTCATTTACGGCTCAATCGGACGAAACTTTCCCAAACCTGATGGTGGAAGCATTGACCTGTTGGCGAAAATTATACACGACTTAAAAAACGGCATTGATGATAGAGGCGAAATATTCACCTTTTATCACCCTGGTGCTTTTCATATGGGCTGCCTTCGCCCGTGTATGTACAGTCACCACTTTTCTTTGCTAGACGACACCTTATATTTAAACAGTACGCAGCGAAGCTGTGACGTACCTCTGGGCCTGAATTTCAATATGGTCCAAGTTTATTTCTTACTGGCGATTGTGGCACAAATTACCGGGAAAAAAGCCGGACAGGCGTACCATAAAATCGTTAATGCACATATTTATGAAGACCAATTAGCGCTCATGCGCGATGTGCAACTAAAACGCGAACCTCTTGGTTTCCCCAAATTGATTATTAACCCTGACATTAAATCGTTAAAGGATTTAGAAACCTGGGTGACCATGGATGACTTCAACATTGAGGGTTATGAACACCATCCAGCAATTAAATATCCCTTTTCAGTTTAAACGTACTAACCTACTCATCCGGCGTTAAGTCTAGTTTAAGCGCCTAAAACATCGACTCATCATTTATTAATGATGAGTCGCCCCAGAACTCGGCATTGCCCGTGAAGATATATGAGTAAGGCGATAAAATGAGTTTGTGGATCCCGTTTACCCTTATGGCTGCTTTTATGCAGTCATGGCGCAACGCGTTTCAAAAGCGCCTAAGCACAGACGTAGATACCATGGGCGTGACCCTATCACGTTTTATTCTGGCTGTTCCCATGGCGGCTATTTATGCATTCCTACTATTCAAGCAGGGTGATACCCCTATTCCGCATTTAGGGTTTAATTTTTATATTATTATCACACTAGCCGCTATCTCACAGATATTTGCCACGGCTTTTATGGTTAAGCTATTTCGCTTACGTAATTATGCCTTGGGAGTTGGCTTAGCGAAAAGTGAAGCCGTGATCGCTGCGGTGTTAGGAGCCTTACTATTCGCTGCGCCTCTATCTCCCATCGCATGGGGTGGAGTGATCGTTGGCGGCGTCGCTGTTTGGTTAATGAGCGTGCCAAAAGGCATGAGGAATATTTCTTGGCCAACACTATTGTTAGGTTTAGCCAGTGGGCTATGTTTTGCACTCACCACCTTATGGGTGCGCGAGGCAAGCTTAATGACGGGCCTACCCTTTTTGCAAAGCGCATCCTATGTTTTATTTTGGGTATTACTGGTGCAAACCCTAGCCTTGTTGTTTTGGTTACTGGTGCGCAGCCCTGACACGTTACGCGCGTTATGGCTACGACCGAAATTAGTATTCATCATCAGCTTTTGCAGCTTTGTTGGCTCTATAGGCTGGTTTACCGCCATGAGCTTAGAAACCGTCGCCTTAGTAAAAACCTTAGGCCAAGTAGAGATATTTTTTACGCTCTTGATATCGGCAAAGTGGTTCAAGGAGCGTTTAAGAGGCTCCGATAAGGTAGGGCTTGGTCTGGTACTGATTGGCGCGCTATTGGTAATACTCGCCTAAAAAAAAACCGGTTAGAAATAGTCATTCCTAACCGGTTTTAATAAAGTTTTATAACAGCTAATTTTGCAAATTAGAATGCGTAGTTGTATTGAGCAGCTAAGATAAACGCGTTGCCTTCACTACTGAATTCCCATACGCCACCAGCATCATCAGCTTCTGTAAAAGTACGGTCTTGGCCACGTATTATGCTCAAACCCAAATCAATAGACGAGCTATCATTAAGTGAATAGTTTGCACCCGCACTTAACCACAAACGGTTAGTGTCAGGGATCGAGATAGACAATAATTGTGAATCAGTCGGAGTTTCATCGTAAGCGATACCGGCACGTAATTTCACGTTTGCGTTTAACTGGTAATCAGCACCAATGGCATAACGGAAACTATCTGAGAAGTTTTCTTCTTTTTCGAAGACAGCCTCGTCTTGACTGGGTACGAATGCCTCTAGGCGTTCAAAACTGCTCCAGTCCGTCCACATAACACTATAGTGTAGGCCCCATTTTTCATCTAGCTTATGACTGCCTGAAAACTCTGCAATAGCAGGTAACTCTAGCTCTACCGTTCCAGGCTGAACCTCTCCAGATTGTCCGTTATCAAATACCCCAGGGATCAGAGGTAGCTCGTTGCTATACGTGCCGTCGAACGTAATATCGACTTTACTACGATAATGGAAGCCGAAACGCGAGTTCTCATCTAAGTCGTATGCAACACCAAGGTTATAACCGTATCCATAGTCGTCTCCTTCCAAGTCAAGCGCGGTAGTACTTGCTGGAAAATTAAGCCCTTGGCCAGCCAAAGCGTTACTTAAATCACCTAAGTGGCGAGTAATCGTTGCATCAGCGTAAACAGCGTTAAGTCCACCAGCAATAGTCAGTTGCTCATTAACCTTGTATGACACACTGGTGTTAAAGTTAACGGTCACAATTTCAGTTTTACCCGCCAATTGGCCAGCTGCGTAATCTTCATCAAACTCAGTAGAAAGGCCGAAATTTGAAAACAAACCAAAACCAACCGCGAATTTGTCGTCAATTGGCATAACATAGTATGCAGCAGGCACGAATGCTTCAGGGGCAATACTGTCGTCATTTAATGCTTCAGTATTTGAATACAGCGGAGCACTTTCTCCGGTCAAGCTTACATCTGGCACTATGTACGTACCGACCACTGACAATTGGTTTTCACTAAACTGTGACATCAACGCAGGATTACGCGCCACAACTGAGGCATTTTCAGCAATCGCTGCATCGCCAGCAAACGCTCGCCCTAATCCAGACGCACTATGCTCAGATAACTGAAAAGCTGCCGCCAAGGTGTTCAAAGATAAACAGCTTAAACCTGCCGTTAGAAGAATTTTATTTAAGTTCATAGCATCTCTTTACAAATTAACACCTCGTCAGTTATACCGACGAGAGTATCAAAAAATTAGGTTGCGGATGATATAGCGTTTGTTAAGAAAATGTCACTATAAGTCGATAAAATGCGGTTTCTTTGCGGTAAAATCGTACAAAATTTAAAATTCGAGTTTCACACAGCTCCCAATTTAACAAGTAGAACGCATTTTACACACAGTTTATTAACAGGATATACCTGTAGCGCTAGCGGCTAACTTGCCCAAAAGCGACGGTTATATCTATTCCACTAAATATTCTGGGTCAGTAAAAACACTCCGACGCCTAGGGTAAATAAATACGAGCCCCACAGAGAGTGTTCAACCACTACAACAAGGGTTGAGCGTGTTTGCATGTACCGATAACCAAAGAGCATGCCTCCGATACAAGACAGACCGACCGCTATCCAGTTTCCATACACCACATGTGCCAGAGAGAAACTAACGGTACTTAAAGCCCAGCGTATATTCTTCGAAGGAATAATCCGCTTGTATCGGTGAAAAAAGAAGGTGCGAAATATCACCTCTTGAGGAATGACCGATACGATAGGATAAATTGCTAAGGTAATTAGCCAAAACTGCACATCTTCTCTGGGCAACTTAAACAGTATCTGCGGTGCAAAATAATAGACAAGTATTGCCAATACGATTGCACAAGGCACAAACACCTTGAGGGTGGCGCCAAAATGTTGCCAAAAATCATCCGTATGCCATAAGCGAAAACGTTTGAAATTAACGTCTTTCCATAACAACAGTAAGCAATAACCTCCCATTAAAATCAGTAATGGCATTAACCAAGTATCGTAGTCAGAAACGAGAAACAAAATTAACAGAGGGGTACATAAAAATAGAACGGTCAACTCAGACCAACGTAACAAATGCATATCAAAACTCCTAGGAGTCCAATTATACAATGACTGATGCATTTTTGTTCATAAAAATGACATATAAATATGTTAGTGGCCGTTCATAGTTCGTTGACCCGTCTTTTAGATATACAGCGGGTTGAGCGGAGTAATGTCTTCTTTCTCGACTTATTTTCATTTTCCCCTTGTAATTTCTCTGCCACCGACACATATCATTGAACGTATTAAAATAAATTTCCGTTCCTTTCAATCATAGAGTTTAGGGAGATAGACATGACGACCATCGATATTGGTATCAATGAAACAAATAGATTAAAAATCGCTGAAGGGTTAAAAGCACTATTAGCCGATTCTTACACCTTATATCTGCAAACCCACAACTTCCACTGGAACGTAACTGGTCCGCTATTTCGCGAACTGCATTTAATGTTTGAAGAACAGTACACCGAACTTGCCACCGCAGTAGATGATATTGCAGAACGCATTCGTACGTTAGATGTTGCCGCACCCGGTACTTACGAAGAGTTTGCAAAGTTAAGTTCAATTAAAGAAGTGGACGGTGTACCTGAAGCATCAGAAATGGTTGATTTACTCACCAAAGGTCATGAGCAAGTGGTGAAAACATCTCGAGCCGTATTGAAACTCGCTCAAGATGCTGAAGATGAATCAAGCGCAGCGCTCGTTTCTGATCGCATGCGTATTCATGAAAAAACCTCATGGATGTTACGCGCGACGCGTAAATAATGGAACAACATTAATGTGCGTTCCTGACGTTCGCACATCACTACTAAAGGGCTAGCTTAATAGCCCTTTTTTATACCTGTAGCGGCTAGTTTACCAAGGTTGTGCCACCATCTACTGGTAATATTTGCCCTGTCATAAATGCGCCAGCTTTGCTCGCTAACATCAAGGCAACACCTGCAATATCCGTCGATTCACCCCAGCGACGCATAGGAATAGACTGCAACTCCTCTTCGAAGGCTTCTTTGTCTTCACTTAAAAACTCCGTCATTTTTGAGTAAAAACGCCCTGGGGCAATCGCATTAACACGAATATGCTTATCCACTAACTCTTTGGCTAAAACCCGCGTTAATTGATGAATAGCTGACTTAGATACTGCATAACTGTAGTTATCTAACCCATTACCCACAATCCCAGCGATAGAGCCGATATTAATCACAGCGGCGGTATTTTCTTTTGTGGCATTTTTTTCAAGTAGCGGAGTGAGCGCTTGAGTCAAAAAGAATGGGCTTTTCACGTTCAAGTCCATGACTTTGTCCCAGCCTTTTTCAGGAAACTGCCCAAATGGCGCTCCCCATGCTGTGCCCGCATTATTGACCAGCACATCAATATGCTGTTCACGCTCGTTGAGCTCCTTAACGAGCGCCATAACACCCTCGCTAGTAGCAACATCACCTACTAACGCCACACACTCACCAAACTGACTAAGTTCCTCGGCAGCGGCTAAGCATGCCTCAGCCTTACGCGCAGTAATATAAACACGCTTAGCACCAGCCTCTAGAAAGCCTTGTGCCATAAACGCACCTAACCCGCGAGAACCACCCGTCACGACACAAACCTTTCCCTGCATTGAAAACAAATTATCTAACATCACGTGCTCCTGAACATAAATCGACCGTCGATGATTTAGATTAACAAGAAGCAGTAGAGCTGATTATTTTTTGAGGTGATAATTAAGTATAGGTTTAACGCGAAGCGCGTACCGACTAGAAAGGCTGACTCACACCGTGTGAGTCAGCCAAATGTGAAACTAGGCTTTCGCCCCTTTAGGTGCATTTGAACCTGTTTCAGCGAGTTTGTTACGCTTTAAAGCCCAAGCCATCAGGGCTATGCCCCCAATAATCATTGGGGTTGATAGTATTTGCCCTTGTGAAATACCGAGGGAAAACGCGCCTTCATATAAACCAATATGTTGATCTGGTTCGCGGAAAAACTCTACAAAGAAGCGGAAACTACCATAGCCAAGTAAGAATAAACCACTGACAGCCCCTATCGGGCGAGGTTTGCGCGAGTAAAGCCACAAAATTAAGAATAAGACGACACCTTCAAGAGCGAATTCATATAATTGTGATGGGTGTCGTGGTAATGGCCCTGCCCCTGGGAAAATTACTCCCCAAGAAACGTCCGTTGTGCGCCCCCAAAGCTCAGCATTAATAAAATTACCAATACGCCCAGCGCCTAAACCAATCGGCACGAGTGGCGCGATAAAGTCGCCAACTTGTAGAAACGTACATTTTGCCTTTCGTGAGAACCACCAAAGCGCGGCGATAACACCAAGCAGGCCACCATGAAACGACATGCCCCCGGTCCAAATCTTAAATAAATACAAGGGGTCATCTAGAAACAGCTCAAACTGATAAAACAGTACGTAGCCTACCCTTCCCCCTAAAATAACACCTAAAAAGCCCCAGAATAACAGATCACTCAATTGTTCTTTTGTCCAATTGGTGCGCGATAATCGTACGCCAGCTAGCCAAAACGCTGCAGCGAATCCCACTAAATACATCAAGCCGTACCAACGTAAGCTTAGCGGCCCAATACTAAAAATAATTGGGTCTATTTGTGGAAATGTAAAATAACTACTGACCATGTTGAATTTTTATCCTAGTAACATTCGTAGACTGACAATGACTAAAAAGCCGGCAAAAATTTTCTTTAACAGTTGCGTGTTCATGCTACGGCTTAGTTTCGCGCCTATACTCGCGGTGAACACAGATGTCATAACAATGCCCAAGGTTGCCGGCAAATAAATATAGCCCAACGCCCACTCGGGCAGATGTACATTATTCCAACCTGCAACAATGAAGCTAGCAGAGCCAAACAAGGCAATCACCAAACCGCTAAAAGCAGCACAGCCGATCGCTGCACGCATATCAACCCGACACCACAACAATGCAGGCACCATGATAGCACCTCCACCTATTCCCATTATCGAGGAAATGCAACCAGTTATGACACCGATCACCAATAGCAAGGATTGCGTCACATCTCGCTTAGCATTTTTATTCCCCAAAAATACCATTTGCGCCGCAATCACCATAACGAAAACGGCAAACAGAGTCTTCAGTGACTGTGCTGAGATAAGTGTGGCAAACTGTGGCCCAATTATCGCACCAATCGAAATACCAATCCCAGTCCATAACAAATAAAACGTCCGCAAGTTGCCTAATTTATAATGAGCGCGTGACGAAGAAATGGCAGTGAGTACTATGGTAGATAGAGATGTAGCAATGGCCATTGGCATAGCGACAGTTAGGGGTAGCTCAAGGTAATGAGTCAGCAGATATAACAAAGAAGGCACAATAATTAGGCCGCCGCCAATACCTAACATACCAGCCAATAGCCCGACGACAGCCCCGAGAATAGAACAGACTAAAAGTATCAATAACGCAGGATCCACTGTGTATTCTCCCTGCTAGATACCTGCGCGGATCAATCCGCCAAGACCGATTGATTCAAGATACAAATTAACCCGCTCTCGCACATGCTTAGGATCGTTCATTGCCAATACTTCCTCAAGCAACGCTTTGGCATCACTCAACGTCGCACTGCGAACAACCCATTTGATTTTCAACAAACTATGACTGTTCATGCTCAGTTTACGATAGCCCATGGCCATCAATAGAATGGTTCCACCAGGCTCGCCAGCTAACTCTCCACAGAGGGTAATAGGCACATTGAGCGCGTTTGCTTGCTGTGCGATGTTGTTTAGAGCGGCTAATACTGCTGGGTGATAACTATCATAAAGGTCAGAAACGCGAGCGTTGTTTCTATCGACCGCCAATAAATACTGGGTTAAGTCATTACTTCCTACAGAGAAGAAATCAACAATTTTCGCTAACTGGGGCAACTGGTAAATCACCGCTGGCACCTCTAGCATCACCCCCACTTTCGGCTGATAAAGTTTGCCGTCATTCGCTTTCGCTTCTTCTTTCACCTCAAAAAATGCTTGGCTGATTAAGCGTTTAGCCTCAATGACTTCACTGACAGAAGTGATCATGGGTAACATGATCTGCAAATTTTTAAGCCCAATGCTGGCCCGTAACATGGCGCGAATTTGCACCAAAAATACTTCTGGGTGATCCAATGTCAACCGGATCCCACGCCATCCTAAGAAGGGATTTTCTTCTGTTATAGGGAAATAGGGTAGTGGCTTATCTCCCCCCACATCGAGCGTGCGCATAGTAAACGGTTTTTCCGGCTCTGCACTTAACATGGCGCGATACAATTCAACTTGCTCTTTCTCTGTGGGGAAACGTTGGCGCATCATAAAAGGGATTTCTGTTCGAAATAGCCCTACGCCATCAGCATAACTTGAATAAGTATTCTCAATCTCTGCTGACAATCCTGCATTAACGAATAAATTCAGCTCGCAATGATCCTTAGTTAACGCAGGCAGATCATCCTGAGCAAGAATTTTTTCACTTAATAACGTTTCTTCATGAATAAGTTGATGAAATTCGCGCTCAATCGTTTGATTAGGCGAAACAATAATACCGCCTGTGTAGCCATCGAGTAATATTTCTTTATTATCGAGTAAGGATAGTGGTACACCGGTCAACCCCATAACCGCTGGCACGCCAAGGGCTCTGGCCATAATAGCAGCGTGAGAATTACTCGAGCCACGGATCGAAATCAAGCCACACAATTTGCCTTTAGGAAACTCAGCAAGCATGGTCGCCGTCAACTCTTCAGCGACTAAAATACACTTTTCGGGTAACTCTTCTCGGGTCAGCCTAGATGTATCAAGGTTAAGTAAGTTCGCTAAAATACGATTCGAAAGGTCTTCAACATCTACCGCTCTTTCTCGCATGTAAGCATCGCTCATCCCTTGAAACTGGGTAATGTATCCCTCCACCACCATCTTCAAAGAGGTTGCGGCGTCCCAGCCAAGAGAAATCTTCTGCTCGACCTCGCGACCTAAACTGTTGGCATCGAGTAAATGCTGATACAAAGTGAAGATAGCTTGAACATCTTCAGGCACCTCACCTTGAATTCGCTGAGATAGCACCTCAACTTGCTCTCGGGTTTGCATAACTGCAGCGCGGTAGTTCTGTATTTGCGTTTCTCGATCGCTACTGCGCTTTGGTACATGATTGCGCAAATTAACTAACAGATTTTGAACAACCCCTACCCCAGCCGCTAGCCCCGACGAGCCGGGTACCCCCTTAACGCTCTTTATTTCATTTTGTTCTGAATGTTCATCATGCAAGCTAAAGCGCCCGCGAGCCTCAGCATTAACAATCTCAACGGCTAGCTGCATCGCTAGCGTCACCAAGAAGGCTTCTTCGTCTTGGCTAAATAGACGCTTACGCTGTTGCTGCAATGTCAGCACCCCTAGTACTTTTCGTTGGTGAATAATCGGGGCGCCTAAAAAGGCGTGATATTGCTCTTCTTGTACTTCAGGATAGTGTTTAAATCTGGGATGGGTTTGTGCATTACTGATATTGATTGGCTCTTCTCGCTGGCCAATCAAACCGATCAGCCCTTCGGAGAAACCAATAGATACTTGGCCCACTGCGGTTTTCGCTAAACCATCAGTTGCGCGCAACGTAAAGTGCTGTTTGTCATAGTTTGCTAAATAAATACTAACAGAGTCGACTTTAATCGCTTCTTTAAGACTCTTTGCCACACCGCTAAGCGCATCATCTAAGACGGGAGTTTGATTAACCTCTTTAACGATGCGTTTTAGCTTGGTTAGCATTTTAACCCTCTAATTCTTGCGTCTACGTTTGTTTTTCTGGCTATGAGCAGGCTTTGCACTTAATGCCATTGCTGTAGGCGCAAATTCTTTCATTGCTCTGCGATATACTTCCCGCTTAAATGACACCACATTGCGCACGGGGTACCAAAAACTAACCCAGCGCCAGTCATCAAACTCAGGATGCCCAGATTGCAGCAGATCAACATCATGCTCTTTACAGGTTAGCTGTAACAAAAACCACTTCTGTTTCTGCCCTATACAAACAGGTGCACTTCCCTGACGGATCAAGCGCTTTGGTAGTTTGTATCGCAACCAATTTTTGGTTACCGCTAAAATTTTTACATGTTCTGGTTTTAGACCCACTTCCTCATAAAGTTCGCGGTACATGGTTTGTTCAGCAGTTTCACCTTCATCGATTCCGCCTTGCGGAAACTGCCAAGAATGTTGACCATAGCGGCGGGCCCAAAAGACCTGACCTAAGCTATTACAAATCACTATGCCAACGTTGGCGCGGAATCCTTCGGCATCAATCACTTAGACTCCCGAGAATTCAATTCTTTTATTGATTGGCATTCTTCCATAAACTACTGACTATGCATAGAATAATCACAATAATTTACGGGCTACTTGCCCTGGGGTACGTCTTAACAACCCTGTATACGCCTTATTCGTGGGGCTTTTTACTAAAGGCGTCGCCCATTTTACTACTGGCTGTCACTGTCTTAACACGCCGCTCGTTACCCGCTAAATGGATGCTATTGGGCGCCATTTTATCTAGCGCCTGCGGCGACATGCTGTTAGCTTTACCTATCGAGCACAGTTTCATCCTTGGTCTTAGTGCATTTGCTTTAGCTCACGTGCTTTACGCCTGTTTTTTATATCAATGGCATGACGTAACACGCTTGACGCCACTCACCATTGGCTTCTTTTTTGTTTATGTCGTCAGCATGCTGCTATTGTTGGTGCCCTCAGTGGGGGCACTACTCGCTCCTGTGTTGGCGTATTTTATCGTTATCAGTTTGATGTTTTTCAGTGCATTTGTAGCGAGAACACCAACATATACCCTCAGGGTTGGCGCTATTTTATTTGTGACTTCAGACAGTTTATTAGCCATCAATGCTTTTATTACTCCCTTGCCATTTCAAAGCATCCTCGTGATGAGCAGCTATTATGCGGCGCAATATTTTATCGCCACAGGCTGCATGGCGCTTGCAAAGGAAAATCATGGTAACTAATTCATCAAATATAAAAAATACGACGATGAAGCCTGCCCCTAATAGCGTCGAAGAGTTGCTAGAGCGTGCTTCGTTATTGGCGGGGCTAACACTTGGCGAGCTAGCGCAAATCGAAAATATACGTGTACCAGACGATTTTAAACGTGAAAAAGGCTGGAGCGGACAATTACTGGAATTAGCCTTAGGCGCACAAGCAGGGTCAAAAGCGCAGCAAGATTTTGCCAATATAGGCGTTGAACTCAAAACCATTCCCATTGATGCAAGCGGTAATCCTCTTGAAACCACTTATGTTTGTTACGCTCACTTAACTCACATAGCCGGTATTCAGTGGGCCACTAGCAGTGTGCGCAACAAATTAAACAAAGTGTTGTGGGTACCTATTGACGGAAGGCGCGACATCCCGCCTGCTGAACGCTGTATTGGCACACCGTTTTTATGGTCTTTGCGAGGTGAGCAAGAAGCTTACTTGCGTCAAGATTGGGAAGAAATAATGGATATGATCGCTATGGGCGATATCGAAAAAGTCACTGCGCGACACGGTGAGTTTATGCAACTTCGCCCAAAAGCTGCCAATGGCAGTGCTTTGACCGATGCCATAGGTAAAAACGGCCAAATTATTCAAACCCGCCCTCGAGGTTTTTATTTACGCAAAGAGTTTACGCGCAAAATATTGAGTGACTATTTCTCATAAAACCTCAGGGCTATAACGGCCTACAGACACGAAAAAGGCGTCTATTGACGCCTTAATCTATATAACAATGGACTGAGCTTATTGCGGTGTTCTTAGCACCATTAAGCGTATTTCAGTCATGTCATCCATGGCGTAAGTGATGCCCTCGCGGCCTAAGCCAGATTCTTTCACACCGCCGTATGGCATGTTATCTACACGCCAGCTCGGCACATCGCCAATGACCACACCGCCGACATCTAATTCATCCCATGCTTTATGGGCTTTATAGATATCGCGAGTGAAAATCCCAGCCTGCAAACCAAATTGGCTGTTGTTCACTTCTTTCAATGCTTCATCAAAATCACTGAACGAACTGATGATAGATACCGGACCAAAGGCCTCTTCTGCGTTCACGGTTGCATCATGGGCAACACCTTCGAGCAAAGTCGCTTGTAACATAGCGCCATCACGTTTGCCGCCTGCCAACAAGGTCGCCCCGCCTTTGACCGCTTCTTGGATCCAATCATCTAAGCGCTTGGCCTCCGATTCAGAGATCATTGGACCAATAAAGGTATCTTCATCAAGAGGATCACCGTGCACCAAATTGGCCACTTTTTCTGTGTAACGCTGTTTGAATTCGCTATACAGTTTTTCGTGAACCAAAATGCGCTGAACACTGATACAACTTTGGCCTGATTGATAATACGCACCAAATATAATACGTTCGATAGCATCATCAAGGTCAGTATCTTCGTCTACGACACAGGCAGCATTACCGCCTAATTCTAGTATGACTGGTTTCTTACCGGCTTTGGCTTTCAAATCCCATCCCACTTGGGGAGAGCCTGTGAAGCTAAGTAATTTGAAGCGTTCGTCAGTAGTAAATAAATCAGCACCATCACGACTACAAGGCAAGATAGAAAACGCGCCTTCTGGTAAATCGGTTTCAGCTAATATTTCGCCGATAATGATCGCGCCAAGTGGCGTACGACTAGCCGGTTTCATCACAAACGCGCAACCGACGGCAAGCGCAGGAGCAATTTTATGGGCTGCCAAGTTCAAGGGGAAATTAAACGGAGAAATAAACGAACATGGACCAATCGGAACGTGTTTATATTGGCCTTGGTAACCTTTAGCTCTAGGCGTAATTTCTAAATTGAGCACTTCGCCTTTCATACGCACCGACTCTTCTGCGGCGATTCTGAAGGTATCAATTAGCCGAGTGACTTCGCCTCGTGCGTCTTTAATCGGCTTACCGGCTTCTATGCATAAGGCATGGGCAAGTTCATCAAACCGTTCTTCAAAGCGCTTCACGCAATGATTCAAAATTGCCTGGCGCTCATAAGGAGCCATTTTGTTCAGCAGAGGTTGTGCTTTTTCAGCGGCATCAATCGCTTGGTCAATCACCTCGGCGTCTGCTAACGCTGCATAGGTTGCCACCTCTCCCGTGTATTTGTTGGTGATTTCTAAATCACGATTGGCATACACTGCTTTGCTGGCAAGGTAATAGGGATATTCTTTAGCTAACATACTGTCCTCCTTATAACTGTTGACTGCGTTCACGAAGTGTTTCGTTCAACGTTTGATCATTAAGGCTATAATCAACTGGCACATCAATGACATGAACGCCAGGTTCGGACAAACAAGATTTCACCAGTGGCAAAATCTCTTCTGCCGCTTCTACTCTCCAACCTTTTGCACCGTAGCTTTCTGCGTATTTTACAAAGTCAGGGTTGCCATAATCCAAACCGTAGTTAGCAAACTGCATGTTGGCCTGCTTCCACTTGATCATGCCATAAGCATCATCTCTTAGGATGATGACGACTATGTGTAAATTCAACCGCACGGCCGTTTCTAACTCTTGACTGTTCATCATAAAGCCGCCATCACCGCATACTGTGAGTACTGGCTTGTCAGGATGAACCATTTTCGCCGCCATAGCTGATGGCAAGCCTGCGCCCATGGTTGCTAACGCGTTGTCTAGCAGCAACGTATTAGTCAAAGCGGCGGGGTAATTGCGTGCGAACCAAATTTTATAAACGCCGTTATCTAGCGTGACAATCCCGTCACGTGGCATGGCCTCGCGAATATCTTTGACAAACCGTTCAGGTAAAACTGGGAAGCGGTCATCATTTTCACTTTCTGCTTTGTGATCAAGGTAGGCTTGGTGGACCTTTTTAAAGAAGCCAAACTCCCAGTCACTTTGTTGTTGAATTTGCTCTTTAATTTGCCAAATACTATTGGCAATATCACCCACCACTTCTAATTGTGGGAAATAAACAGGGTCAACCGCTGCAGGCTCAAAATTGATATGGATAACTTCGCGTCCACCGTGTTTCATGAAAAACGGTGGCTTTTCTACCACGTCATGACCCACGTTAATAATCAAGTCTGAGCTATCGATAACACGGTGTACAAAGTCACCAGAAGACAGCGCTGTGTTCCCCATAAATAACTCATGGGACTCATCTAATACGCCTTTCCCCATCTGCGTGGTGACATAAGGAATACCGGTTTTTTCAACGAATTCTTTGAGCATTTTTGACGTGAGTTTCCGGTTTGCCCCTGCACCTATTAACAACAGTGGCGAGCGCGCGGCTTCGATCATCTCAATGGCCTTATTAATCGCTTTGTATTCCGCAATAGGGCGACGTGAAATGCTCGGTTTAAGCAATTGGGCTTGAGTAGCCTCGGCGGCAATATCTTCAGGCAGCTCAATATGCGTGGCTCCGGGGCGCTCTTCATGAGCAAGACGAAATGCTTCGCGCACCACAGATGGAATGCGATCACCACTGACGACTTGCGTGGTGTATTTGGTAATTGAGCGCATCATGTCGACAACATCAATCACCTGAAAGCGCCCTTGCTTACTTGTTTTAACCGGCTTTTGCCCTGTTATCATCAACATGGGCATGGCGCCTAACTGTGCGTATGCACCGGGTGTTACTAAGTTAGTAGCGCCTGGGCCTAAGGTAGACAAACACACGCCCACTTTACCCGTTAATCGACCATACGTAGCCGCCATAAAACCCGCACCTTGCTCATGACGAGTCAAAATTAATTTAATGTCTGAGTCGCGCAAAGATTCCAGTAGATCTAGGTTTTCTTCACCAGGAATACCAAAAATATATTCAACACCTTCTGCCTCGAGGGCTTTAACAAATAAATCTGACGCTTTCATTTTATCTCCACATTGCTATTGGACGTACTAGTTGCCTAGCGCACTAGTGACCTAGATTGATATCACCGTTTTCATTTAATCGCAGATAATCTGGGTATAGACGTTAGCATGCCAGTTAACTTAAAAGGTTAAAGTTCTAAAAATCGATTACTTAAATCGATTAATTATTAGCGCACCATGCCAGCAGCGCTTTTTCAATATTTACCTCTAACGTCAATACTTGCTCTTCAAGTAGATTTTTCAACGCATTACGCATCGTTATTTTGTCCTCACGACGAAGTACAGACCAAGGGTTAATGTCATTATTTAACGCCCCAGCCAAATTTACCTCCCCCCATAGGACCTTGCATGCAGCAATTCTATTACGCGGGGGCGATGCATTTCCTTCATTGCTCAGATGCATATCAGATATAAATTGCTGTAACTCCCTAGGCGTTGGCTGCTTGCTGTCATGCGTAGCCATTTGTCCCGTTCGTTCCCCTTGCTTTTTCGCCACATCCATACAAAAAGCGCCTATCGACAACTGAACGCGCATATTTTCAGAGTTTGCGACTACATCATTGAGCATAGTCAGTAGGTTACGGTTTTCTATGAACTCTTTTAATTGAAGGTTCACAATTGCATGGTGGGGCACATCATTTTGTTCAAGGAAATGATGAGCCTGCATATACTGCGCAGCTAATAGGCTGTCTGTTTGTTGATAGTGCATGAGCAAGGTGTTTAGTTTCTTCTGAAGCGCTAACACATTTGGTGCTCTAGAAGCTTCGCCCGCCTCATTCGATGCGCATGAAGCAAATGACGTTTGAAAAAGAGCAATTATCTCTTGTACCAAAGAGATACCTGCTCGCATAGTACGCCAGTCATCTATGTTCTGGCTTTGATAAAACGCAGCCTCCCCTTGTTGCCATACTGATAATGCTTGCTCTAGTGCGAAAACGGCATTTTCAATCACAGGTTTATCAGGCAAAACAGTAAAGTGCGCTGGGGGTTCATAATGCTCATCAGTGCGATTATCCGCCAATTGATAACCTCTCGCCGCTTTGGACCGCAAGCCGAAACGCAAAGGAGTGATATTAACAAGTTGCATAGCCAGCTCGAAAAGTTGACGCGGCTCACCACTTTTTAGCTCTAGTTCGATTTCACAAATATCAACGTGTCTGCCATTTGCAGTAATCTTACCTATGTCAAAAACCAATTCTATCTGAGTAGTGTTATCCCATGTTATCAGGTAGGTATGGCGCAAAAAATCCGTTGAAAACATCGTGTACAACTGACTTTCAAGCTCAGTAACATTAATACTCTGCGGCCATATTTCACGCTCAAAAAGGTCTAATTTTAAATCTGGCGTTGGTAGCGGCACGTTATATTCTGGCCGCTGATGCATACCCGCAATGACACGACCTTTTGTTTTTACGGTTTGTTCAAACTCACCATTATGCCCTCTAATCCGCAGACCAATATCGTGTTTGCGCAATGTACGCTGTGGTGTCTCAAAGTAGTCATTTCGTAGTTGCTTCCCCGCAAAAACCCTGTAATTTAAAGTGGTTTGCTTTAACCAAGTTAAAATATCTTGTTGTGCGCTGGGTGTTGCAAGCAACTTTAATTCAATTTCTATGTCCATAGTGACTGTCATTTAATTTTTTAAAAAAGTACCTTACCTTTCCCCTTTGTGCAGCACAACGCAAAGGTCTAGGTAATAGACTAATCCGGTTCGCCTCTTGCCTTTCATATAGCAAGGCCATAAGATCGAGCCAGACATTCAGAGACTAACTATTTATTATGCTAAAGCGATTTTTAATCAGTATTACCTGCGCCTTAATTTTGTCGCCTCTTTCACAGGCAAATGCCCAACAATCTCAGGGGGAAACTCAGTATATTTCAGATGATTTATTCACCTTCTTGCATTCAGGGCCTGGCAGAAACTACCGTATTCTTGGCTCAGTGGTGGCAGGAACAGAAGTCAAAGTTTTGCAAACTGACAGTGACAGTAACTATGTTGAAATCATAGACGATAAAGATCGCACTGGCTGGGTAGATGGTGAATTTGTCAGTCCGGAAAAAAGCTTACGAGAGTTAGTACCTGGCTTGCAACAGCAGCTTGCTGATGCCACTCGCAGTAACAATGCGCAACAAGGCGAAAACGACAATTTACGCCAACAATTTTCTGAGTTACAGGCCCAAAACAACACCTTGACTAAGCAACTCAAAACATTAGAAGAGCAAAATGCAGATTTCAGTCAGAAACTGGATGCTGCCGATCAAACAGCGAAAATGCAGTGGTTTACGCGCGGTGGTATCGTTGCCCTCATCAGTTTGATCTTAGGGGTGATCATCGCTTATCTACCGAAAAAACGTCGTAAAAGTGACACCTGGATGTAAGGTTTCCCCTATCGACTGAAGCCGCCAGATGGCGGCTTTTTTGCGTTATATCAAGCTCAATATTACTGTAAGGAAATGAGTGTGCCCTCCATGGATATATTGCTGTCTTTTTCGCTTGCTGCTTTGCTACTCAGCTTATCTCCCGGTCCTTCTAATTTGTACATCATGGCGAGAAGCATTAGCCAAGGGCACAAAGCAGGGATCGCCGCCGCAGGCGGAATGGCGGTAGGCTCTTTAGTTTACGTGCTGGCTACAGCGTTCGGCTTAGCCGCCATCTTTATTTACTTTCCTTTGGCTTTTATGCTGTTAAAGCTAGCCGGTGCGGCATATCTGCTTTACCTAGGCTGGTTATATTTATTTCGTCACAATTCCAGCGAAGAAGGCAAGCCTAGAGTGACAGTCATGTCGATTCCGCGTATTTTTATGCAAAGTATATTAGTTGAGCTAACAAATCCTAAATCAGCATTGTTTTTTATCGCTTTTTTACCACAATTTATTGAGCAAGATGGGGGGTCCGTGATCCTACAGTTTATGATTTTGGGTGGTATTTACGCACTCATCGCCCTTGTGTGTGATCTGTGTGTGGCAATGCTTGCGGGTAAATTAGGATTATGGCTTAACCGTCATACAGCATTTGAAGTTTGGCAAAATCGATTAAGCGGCGGGCTGCTTTTTTCATTGGGCAGCTATATCGCGATAGATGAACTAGTTGGCCGCAACTGAGTCGTAAAAATAACGTTACTAATACAAGGACTTATCTATGCAACTTTTAGCAAAATTACTAAAGGCATTGAACTCGGACGACAGCCCTTGGCAGTTGGCTTTTGGCGTGATGTTAGGGATGATCATGGGGCTTACCCCATTTTTGGGTTTACACAGTCTGGTTATTCTATTCATTGTGCTTTTCTTAAGAGTCAACCTTAGTACCTTCTTGCTCGCTTATGCATTGTTCTCAGGGCTAACATTACTGTTAAATCCCTTCATGTCAGGCATCGGTGAATCTTTGCTCGTCTCGACTGATTTAAACGCCATGTGGACAGGGTTATACAACTCCACGTTTGGTCAACTCACTCAGTTTTACCATACCCTTACCTTAGGTAGCTTACTCTTTAGCTTGATACTAGCGCCCTTTATTTTAGTCATCAGTAAAGTACTCGTCGTACAATACCGCGTGCGCTTTATGCAGTGGGTGAACAAATTAAAGTTAGTGCAGTTCCTCAAAGGAAGCCGCATCTATCAAATTTATCAGACGTTAGGAGAGTAGCATGCAGAAATTGATACGTTGGCCAGGGCTTATTGCTTTCTTCGTTGTGACCGGTCTTATTGCTGCCATTATCATCGTATTTTTGGATTTTTGGATAAAGCTCGCAGCAGTTAACACCCTAGAGTCCACCACGGGGGCAGAGGTCAATATTGCTGAAGTAAACCATACCTTCTCTCCTCTTGGCATCACCTTTACGGGTATCCAATTAACCGATCCGGCTAGGCCAACACAAAACCAAGCACAAGCCGATGAAGTCATTGCTAAGATCGAACTAGCCCCATTGCTGTTGCGCAAAGTAATCATCAATGATTTAACCATCAGTGGTGTGCAATTTGCCCAGCCAAGAGAATCGGAAGGGGCGGTTTACCGTACAGCTAAAGCCGCAATCAAAGAAGAATTGCAGGAAGCCTTCGATCCTAAAAACTTACCTAGCGTCGACGACATACTGGAAAAATCACCGCTAAAAACTACCAGAGCAGTTGAAGAAACCCGAGCTGCATATCAAAGGCACAGCGAAATATTAAAAGAAAGGTATGAGCAACTCCCTAGCAAAGATGCCTTGGAGAAATACAAGAAACGGGTTGAAGCCATTACCAACACGGATTACAAAAATCCCCTTGAACTGGCAAAAGCCAAAGAAGAATTTGACGCGTTGCGCGAAGAAATTAAAGCGGACAAAACTAAACTTACCGCCTTTAAAGACGCCGCCAGTGAAGCAAAAGCTGATATGGCGCCACGTTTAGCCGAACTAAAGGCCGCCCCAGGTGAAGATTATGCTCAACTGCAGGCGGTGATTGCCGGCGATCAAGGAGCAATTCAAGATGTCACCACTATGGTGTTTGGTGAAAAAGCCGGTGAATTCAGCCATTACGTACTAAGTGCCTACGATTTAGCCGCTCCCATGTTAGCGAAAAGTAAGGAAGAACAGGCAGAAGAAGAAGCCTACAATGGCCGCTGGATTGCGTTTGATGACACAGCAGCACTACCTGATTTTTTAGTACGAAAAGCTGATATATCCGTTACATGGCGCAGTGAAAGTGTGCTCAGTGTTTGGCGCGACATCACCAATCAGCACGATAAAATTGGACGCCCTACGACTTTCAAAGTGGATTCAAGTACCAGCTCACTATGGCAGTCACTGCAACTAAACGGCGATTTTTATTTAAATGATACAGGCGTAAAAGCCAATCAAGATTGGAATTTACGTGGTTTAGCCTTATCTGATATTTCATTATTAGAACAAGAAAAATTATCTTCCACGTTACTCAAGGGTTTATTGTCGAGTTCAGGTAAAGCCAGCATTAATAAAAATGTGATTTCAGGTACGGGCAACGCTGCTCTCAGTCAGCTAGACCTAGCCGCGACAGGGAGTAACAATTTGACGCAAGTCATTGCTGAAACGTTAGCTGCGCTAAGCAATTTGACCATTAATTCAGATATTGGTGGCACATTAGGTGATTTAGATCTGAGCGTAAGTTCTGATTTAGACAAACAATTGACCGCAGTAATGCTGAACAATTTAACCGGCGAACAAAGCAGTAAATTAGGTGAACTGAAACAGAAGCTAAACGCTAAAATTGAAGGACCTTTAGGGGCAACGGATACAGAAATGGACCAGTGGCTTGATTGGGAAAAGGTCGCAGATGGCGATTTAAGTAGCATACAGAGCTTGCTTGATAGCAAATTAAACAGCGTCGTTGATAGCAAAAAAGACGAATTAACTGACAAGTTAAAAGATAAACTCAAAGGTAAGTTATTTAACTAGCCATATAGGTGTTTTATGTCTCCTCAAGTAAGGTCAGCACGATTAGCTGACCTTTTCGCTTGTCATCTATTCACTGCGGCGAGCAAGCACTAGCCGCGATGAAAAAACCTCGGCATAATACCTGCCAATTGACGATTAAATCACACTTCTCACCCATAACAGGAGCCGACAAAAATGAAAGTAGTCCCTATACTCCTTTTCGTCCTGTTGGCTGCACTACAATATCGATTATGGTTTGGTAAAAACAGTATTCCTGAATATGTTGCGATGGAAAAATCAGTGGCCGAACAAGCTAAACAGAACGCTGGGTTACTGCAACGCAACAACTTGCTAAAAGCTGATATAAAAGATCTTAAAATTGGCCTTGAAGCCGTAGAAGAACGAGCAAGAAACGAATTAGGCTTAATCAAACAAGGTGAGACGTTCTACCGAATACTCCCAAGCGAAGAATAATTAACCATGCAATCTCCTCCCCAATATACCGTAGTTGTGCCCGCCGCTGGGATAGGTCAGCGCATGCAAGCCGATAGACCCAAACAGTATTTGACCATCGCTGGGAAAACGATTTTAGAACACACTCTAAACAACCTATACGCCCATCCGCAGATCAAACAAGTGATTGTCGCCCTAAGCCCCGAAGACGAGTACTTCACCCATTTACCCCTTGCCAACCAGCCTTGGGTGAAGCGCGTACATGGCGGCAGTGAACGTGCAAACTCAGTATTAGCAGGGCTTGATAGCATAGACGATGAAGATTGGGTGTTAGTGCATGATGCCGCCCGTCCCTGCTTAGCCCATGATGACCTAAGCAAACTGTTAGCGATAGCCACCCATTCCCCCCACGGAGCCATACTCGCCTGCCGCGCACGTGACACGATGAAACGTGCTAGCTCATCACAAGTAATATTACACACAGAATGTCGTGATAACTTATGGCACGCATTAACCCCTCAGTTTTTCCCCTTACAATTGTTGCGCAGTGCCTTAACGAATGCGCTTAAACAAAAAGTGCAAATTACCGATGAAGCATCCGCGATAGAGTGGGCTGACGGTAAAGTGCATCTAGTTGAAGGGCGAAGCAGTAATATTAAAGTCACCCAACCAGAGGACTTACAGTTGGCCGAATTTTATTTACAACACAAGGTAGTCTTATGAACATACGTATAGGCCAAGGGTACGACGTACACAAATTTGGCGATAGCGGTCCGATTACTATTTGCGGTGTAAAAATCGAACACGAGCAAGGCTTATTAGCCCACTCTGACGGCGATGTTGCTTTGCACGCATTATGCGATGCCTTGTTAGGCGCACTCGCTCTTGGCGATATAGGCAAACATTTCCCTGATACAGACGCACAGTTTAAAGGTGCAGATAGTCGCGAACTACTACGTCACGTCATGACGCTCGTTCAAAAACAGGGTTACCAAATTGGCAATTTGGATTTAACCATAGTGGCGCAAGCCCCTAAAATGTCACCGCATATTCAAACGATGTGTGAAAACATCAGTCAAGATGTCAGCGCCAAACTAAGTCAAGTGAATGTTAAAGCCACAACGACTGAAAAATTAGGCTTTGCCGGCCGTAAAGAGGGTATTGCCTGTTACGCCGTAGTGTTACTGGAACAGGTTAAAACGGTTTAGATTTAATGCAGATTAACCAATGGCACTATCTACATAGCGAACCCGAAGCTAAGGGCATATTCAAACAGCAACCCGACGATTTCATCGTCCAAGAAATACTCGGCTATGCTCCCCTTGGTGAGGGCGAGCATATATATTTGTGGGTACGAAAAGAAGGCTTAAATACTGCCTACCTAGCAGAACAGATCGCTAAGTTTGCACAGCTGCCATTACGCGCAGTTACCTATGCAGGCCGCAAAGACAAACACTCCGTCAGTGAGCAGTGGTTTGGCGTGCATAAACCCGGTAAAGCTGAGTATGATTGGACGAAACTTGACGTACCCGGTGCAACAGTCTTAAAAGCCATCCGCCACAATAAGAAGTTGCGAACGGGAGTGTTGAAAGGCAATAAATTCACTATTCTACTGCGTGATGTCATAGAGACAGATGCACTGGAAAAGCGCATCGAACAAGTGAATATTAGCGGCGTTCCAAATTATTACGGCCCTCAACGCTTTGGCGACAGCCGTTATGATCCCAAAGGCAGTAATTTGGTGCTAGCAGAAAAAATGCTCGAAGGTGAAGCCATTCGTAACCGCAATAAACGTTCAATGGCAATTTCTGCCCTGCGCTCATGGTTGTTTAACGAAGTAGTCAGCGAGCGCATTGCCGCTGGTTATTTCAATCAGCCACTGCAAGGTGATGTGATGTCACTAGCAGGCAATGCTAGTTACTTTGTTAGCGAGCACATCGACGAGAGTATCAAGCAGCGGTTAGCCGACCGAGACATCTATATATCGGGACCGTTATGGGGTAAGGGAGAGCTTGCATCCACAGGTACAGCGTTAGCGCTTGAGAAAAGTGTGATTAGCAAGCACCCCAAAGTCAGTAAAACCTTAGCAGATTTAGGTTTAGAACAAGAACGACGTCCAATTGTTTTGTATCCAAGCAATCTCACTTGGACTTGGCAGCAGAATAACCTGCGTATTTCCTTCGATTTACCCTCGGGTACTTTTGCTACGTCTATTTTGCGGGAGATCTTGCATATTGAATCAATCGATACAGGTAACAACGAATGAGAATTCTATTAAGCAATGATGATGGTGTTTTCGCTCAAGGGCTAGCCGAGCTATATAACGAACTTAAAGAAGACCATGAATTAACGGTCATCGCACCAGATCGAAATTGCAGCGGTGCGAGTAACGCTTTGTCGCTTCAGCAGCCACTGCGTATGGAGCAAATGCAAAGCGGATTCTTCGCAGTCAATGGCACCCCTTCTGACTGTGTACACGTAGGCGTTAATAGCTTTTTGCAGCAAGACCCTGAGCTTGTTATTTCTGGCATTAACCACGGTGCGAACTTGGGTGACGACGTGATTTATTCAGGCACGGTTGCAGCTGCAACCGAAGGCAGATACATGGGCTTACCTGCTATTGCAGTATCGCTCTGTGCGCATACAAGTGATAACTTTATCAGCGCTGCCAAATATGTTCGTCGTATTGTAACGCATCTACAAGCGCATCCATTAGCCGCCGACCAAATCTTGAACGTTAATGTGCCTGATTTACCCTTTGACGAGATCAAAGGGATAAAAGTGACACGACAAGGCAGAAGGCACCGTGCGAAAACAATGATTAAGGATACCGATCCAAGAGGAAAAACCATTTATTGGTATGGCCCTGTTGGCGAAGAGCAAGATGCAGGGCCAGGGACCGACTTTAATGCAATAAGTGAAGGCTACTGTTCAGTTACGCCTTTATCAGTTGATATGACCGCTCATCAATCTATGGAAGATGTGCGACAATGGATTACAAAAATATAATGATTAGAAGCAGAATAGCGTGCTCGGTAAAACGTTATTACTGTTCACCATTTGGCATTAACAACACACACGTTGGATAAACAGTTACATGAGAGTTTCTTCACGCAAAGGGGAAAGCCTAGCCCAGCTATTAAAACAAGAAGGCATAGTAAACACATCAGTGCTAAAGGCTGTGGCATGCACGCCCAGAGAATTGTTTTTGCCTGATGCATTGCGCCATAAAGCGTATCAAAATACCGCTTTACCTATTGGCCAAGGGCAAACCATATCGCAACCATATATTGTTGCCAAAATGACTGAGTTGCTTTTAGCATCAAGTAATGCCCCCAAAGCGGTGCTAGAAATTGGCACGGGTTCAGGGTATCAAACCGCAATTTTGGCTCAGCTTTTTGAAAAAGTATTCAGTGTGGAACGGATCAAGAGCTTGCAGTTTCAAGCGAAGCGCAGAATGAACCAATTGGATCTACACAATGTCTCTATGAAGCATGGAGACGGCTGGCAGGGCTGGTCTAGTAAAGGCCCATTTGATGCCATTATTGTCACCGCTGCCGCTAGCCAAGTTCCCACGAAGCTAGTGGAACAGCTCAATGATGGTGGGCGATTAATTATTCCTGTTGGCGAACAAAGCCAACAACTTCATTGTATTACCCGTGAAGGAGGTGAATTTAACGAAAAGATCATTGAAGCAGTTCGCTTTGTACCGCTTGTGGCTGGTGACATTATTTAATGTTTTATCAGTTAAGTAACAAGCTTAATTAAACTAACAGCTCAAAAAACTGAATAACCTCAGGGATTGAATAAAAAGATAATGCAAACTAAACGATCATGGCGAGACACCTTCGCTTTAGCTGCCAAGGGCATGTTAATGGGCGCAGCTGATGCGGTACCTGGAGTATCAGGAGGTACAATTGCGTTTATTACCGGTATATATGAAGAACTTATCTTCTCGTTGAAGCAGTGCGGCCCCGAAGCACTAACCGTGCTTTTTCGTCAAGGCATTACAGCTGCATGGAAACACATCAATGGCGCATTTTTACTGACCTTATTGCTTGGTATTATGTTCAGTATTTTCAGCGTATCTAGACTGGTTTTATATTGGCTCGATGTTTATCCGGTCATGTTATGGTCATTTTTCTTTGGTTTAATCTTGGCCGCTATTTGGTCGTTAGTTCGGCATATAGAAAAATGGGATATCAAAACTAGCGCCTTCTTTTTATTTGGCACGCTTGCAGCTTATTTGATTACCATGATCCCACCGAGCGCTATTGAAGCGACCAATCTGTTTGTATTCTTGTCCGGTATGTTAGCCATTTGCGCGATGATTTTGCCTGGTATATCAGGCAGTTTCATCTTGTTACTATTAGGGATGTACGCCCCCATTTTAACCGCTGTTAAAAACCTTGAAATCACCACATTAGCCTTGTTTGCTGTCGGTTGTGTATTCGGTTTATTGAGCTTTTCACGGGTATTAAACTGGATGTTCAGTACCCATCGTACGCTTACCTTAGCCTTGCTAGGCGGTTTTATGCTGGGGTCATTAAATAAAGTGTGGCCATGGAAGCAAACATTAGAATCGACCGTGAACAGCCACGGCAAAACGATCCCCTTGGTGCAAGAAAATATACTACCGGCCACGTTTGAACTACTCACGAATCAACCATCTTATTTATGGTACGCCATCACACTGACCTTTTTGGGAGCAGGCGCAGTGTTACTACTCGAAAAGGTAGGCTCAACACCTCGGGAGTGAGCTTGTTAACCTTGAATATTTACAGGGGCATTTCTAAGGTATGAGAAGAAAAGCGCTTACCTTGCTTACTCTGATGCTATGCATCAGCTTAGTGGCTTGTTCAGGTCGCAAAGCGCCTGCGCCTATCACTGAGCTTTATCAAGGCAAAACCTTTCGTGATGTGCAAAAGTCCTCCTATCACTCACAAATCTACACTGTCGAAAAAGGCGATACGCTTTATTCAATTTCGTGGAAGAGTGGACAAAACTACCAAGATATCGCACACTTAAATAATATTACACCTCCGTATAACATCTTCCCAGGCCAACGCTTAACGCTCAAAAAACCATCAAGGTCAATCGTCAAAAAGTCTAATAATCGTACTGGTCTGAGTTCAAATTTAAAATCAAATCAAGCAGTTGACCCCCCTAAAAAGCAGGCGTATGGTGGTTCTAACGCCACTGTTAAAAAAGAGGTAACTACCTCTTCCAGCAGTAAGTTTCCGAACAAAATAACGGCTTGGCTATGGCCAACTAAGCACTCTGTTTCACGTGGATTTGCTAACACAGAACATGGTAACAAAGGTTTAGATTTCAACGGAAACATAGGTTCACCAATTTTGGCAACCGCTGCAGGCAAAGTTGTTTACACAGGGGATGCCCTGCGTGGATATGGAAAGCTGGTTATTGTAAAGCATTCAGATTCATTTTTGAGCGCTTACGCCCATAACGATAGCATTCTGGTTAAAGAACAACAGTGGGTTAGGGCAGGACAAAAAATAGCGACCATGGGAAAAAGCGGCTCCGACACAGTAAAACTTCATTTTGAAGTGCGCTACAAGGGCCAATCTGTAGACCCCTCACGCTATCTGCCTAAACGATAATAACAATAAATAATTATAAGAAAACAGGAGAAGTCTAGGAATTAGTTATAGCTAAGGAGTCACCCATGAGTCATCAAAACAGCGCTACCATAGAATTAGATCTTGTCGACGACATCGAAGAAGCCGTTGAAAAAGAATTAGTCAAAGCAGAGAAAGAGTCTGAAGATACTTTCAAAGATATCGTCTCTAGCAAAGATGCCCCGAGTAAGAACCTCGATGCCACCCAGTTATACCTCGGTGAAATTGGCTTTTCTCCCCTGCTCTCAGCAGAAGAGGAAGTCTATTTTTCACGCAGAGCCCTCAAAGGCGACGAAGCCTCCCGACAGCGCATGATAGTCAGTAATCTGCGATTAGTCGTCAAAATAGCAAGACGCTACAACAACCGAGGGTTAGCTCTACTCGACCTGGTTGAAGAAGGAAATTTAGGTCTTATCAGAGCCGTCGAAAAATTCGACCCTGAGCGTGGATTTCGCTTTTCTACTTATGCGACTTGGTGGATACGTCAAACGATTGAACGCGCGATAATGAACCAAACCCGCACCATTCGCTTACCCATTCATGTGGTGAAAGAGCTAAATGTTTATCTACGTACGTCTCGCGAGTTAGCGCAAAAGTTAGATCATGAACCTACCGCAGAAGAAATCGCCGAAGCAGTACAAAAACCTGTTGCAGATGTGACAAAAATGCTGCGCTTAAATGAGCGTATTACATCTGTTGATACCCCTATCGGCAGTGATAATGACAATGTATTACTTGACATTATTGCTGATGACAATGGTCACGATCCTGAAGAAGACTTACAGGATAAAAATGTAAAATTGAGCATAGTCGGTTGGTTAGAAGATTTAAATCCTAAGCAACGTGAAGTGCTCGCTAGACGCTTTGGTTTGTTGGGCTATGAGCCATCGACACTTGAAGATGTAGGTGTAGAAATTGGCTTAACGCGAGAGCGTGTTCGCCAGATCCAAGTTGAGGCCTTGCGTAGACTCAAAGATATGTTGGGTCACAAAGGGCTAAGCTTAGAGTCTCTGTTTAATCAACTGGCTTAACTCTTTCTCTTAAATCATCGAACAAAAATGCCGCTTTAAAAAGCGGCATTTTTTGTTGCTAAATAACGCTATCGAAACAAGGTTTGTCTCATTAGCACTCAGTGTCGTCTGAGTTCATTTGAGATTTAGCATCTTCGCAAGCGTCTTCCATCGCGTTTGCAGCATCAGTTTTCATTTCATTCGCTTTGTCTTTGCTTTTTTCCATCCACTCAGAAGCTTTTTCTTTACTATCTTCATAAGCTTCTTTGGTCGCTTCTTTTGCATCGTCATAAGCATCAGCTGCTTCTTCTTTAGCATCTGCGTAAGCATCAGACGCTTCAGCTTTTGCGTCTTCAAATGCTTCTTTAGATTTTTCGTTAGCAGATTCCATTTTCTCTTTACTGGTTTGTACTGCAGAATCTAATTTCTCGCCTGTTGTTGACTCTTTCTTCTCGCTGCATGCAGCAAGAGATAAAGATGCAATAAAGATCACCGCGGCTGTTTTAGTAAATGTATTTTTCATTTTCGTTCCTTAAATTTACACTGCTCGAATATTCAAGCGATTTAGTATAACTCTCACTAAGGTACTTACCATAAAAGCGATTAGACCCAAGTAACAGATTATTTTACCAAGACCATGTACGACTCCCTCTAACATAGTCATTTTTCGCAATGTTAGCAGCGTGGTCAAAGCACACACTATGATGACGAAGAAATACATGCTTGTCTCCTGTATTTTACCATGCTCCAACCTAACTAAAGTATGAGACCCAAAGGGAATGCTAGCGATAGAGGTGGATAAGGTTGAATTGTATTGTCCATGTAGCTATTTTCATGCCAGACTGTAATGCATTGAAATTTCGAGAGTTTCACTCTTGCTACAGTTTCACGGTTTTGTAAATGTGGGACATTAGCAACACCGAGTTACAACATACGGCACTTTTTCATCTTGTTCTTGAACATTCACTTTGACAGGATAGAGTGCAGATTTTTAACGATTACCACTATGAGTAAAGTGTATATGCAGCCGTCTCCCAATTCATCGCCATCGCACAATGGCCCAGAGTACCGTTTAGTTTTCCCTAAGGTATGTAAAACGAAAAACGTCATTTCATGGCTACGTGAAGGAAAGCTGCATTTTAAGCGCTACCCGGGTGCTTGGGTGACCTGTATATTAATATGGTTCGTTTTCTCGCTTCTCATGTCTGTGATCCCTATCGTTGGGCAACTTGCAGGGGGCTTACTCAATTATGTGTTTATCGCAGGCCTGATGTTGGGGTGTTATGAATCTGAGCGGGAAAAGCCATTCACCAGTCAGTATATGTTTGCCGGATTTAAACATAACCTGCCTAAGTTAGTTGGTCTAGGCGTAGTAAGTATGCTGGTCTCTGGTTTAATTATGTGGATAACCCTAGGTGACACGTATATGGCCATGTTAAGTGAAAACATGGAAGCATTGCCCGCGGACTTCGATGTGAATAATTTAGCGATCTCCGTATTAATTGCAACGCTATTGCTTATTCCGTTAATGATGGCCTTATGGTTTGCTCCGGTCCTCATTATTCGCCACGATCTATCTATTTTTGCAGCTTTGAGGCTGAGCTTTGTAGCCTGCTTTTTAAATACGTTGCCTTTTTTCGTGTACGGCTTAATTTTACTGCCCATGTTTCTTTTCGGCATGTTTACACTTGGGTTAGGTTTTCTAATCGTCTTGCCGGTAATGTTGGTTAGTATTTACGCCTCATATGTTCAAATTTTTCTGGAGCCTGTGGCTGCGGTCGAACAAGGTATAAATGAAGACCCTGACCAAGAGACAAATGAAAGTGAATAGCGAAAGCTGAATCGCACACTAGGTACAAAAAAGCGGCTCTTATAAAGCCGCTTTTCTATTAGTACTGCTCCGTCCTAGAATAAATTTAGTGCTTAAATTCGCTCGTTCAATACATTCGCGATAGGTGATGTCATTAACTTATGTTCTGACACCCATGCGCGTAACGTTTTACCATCGCTTTCTGCTGCGTTTAGCAAACTTTTTGGCATCTTTTTAATCATAAGCTCGCCCGTTTCCAACGCATTGTTTAAAAATGCAATTCTTATCAAGCTTTCGCCTTCACAACTAATGCCCGTATAGTAATCTTGCAGTTTCAAGCGATAATCACTCTCTACTTTCTTCATTTTTTTTCGAAGTTCACTTTTGTCATCTGCTTTGACAATAGTGCAGATATTTTGCAAATCTTCAGCGACATCAGCCTGTGCAGTAGATATAGCTGATACGTAACTAATAGCCATAACAGCGGCAATTTTAATCGTTTTCAACATGAGTATTCCAAAGGTTAAATAAAGTCTTGCTCAGATGGCGCGGATTAAACAGCAATACGCTTGGCGAAGAAATAACCAGCAAAATACACAGGTATACTTATTGATACGTTTATTAAATACAACAATTTAGGTAAAACAAATCACCGAAGTATCAACGCAATAATAAATAGGGACTTGGAGGAAGACCTGCTAAAATCTGCGGCCATTTTTTGCTAGTAGGAAGCATCATGTCTAAGTTTTTCTTTAAGGGCCGCATCGATCCAAGGGAAAAATACCAACGCTTTGGGTATAACACTCAACGTAAAACTAAACTCGGTAGCGAAAACGCTCCCTTAACAATCCAAGTACAGACCTCGAACAGAGAAAGCGAGGTGCGCGCCATACTTAAAGAACATAATCTATACGCTAATATTAGCCTTGAACCAGATCTGCCAGAAAACACGCTTCAGCTTGATACCTTATTGCAACTGCCTGGCACTCAAACGTTCGCTAAAACTCCAAGTCGGAACGAACCATGCCTGTGTGGTAGCGGACAAAAATATAAAAAATGCTGTGGCTAAGGTCACGCCTTAGCTCACTGGTAACCATTGTCGCCTAGACATTAAAGCGTTGTTAACCATTGCTGTAATTCGGCGGCAACAGGTTTGTTATGTTCAGCCAGAAAGGCGACAAATTCATGGGCGTTACGATTTACAACACGTTCCATCGGAAAACCCACTTCTTCGGCACTTGCCATACTTGATTTGTCATTACCTATGTCGAAGGCGACATGTGCATCACTTGAAAAAACCACTCTCCAGTCAAGCTGATCTGTTATTTCCAGCACCTGTTTGCAATTAGCCGCACTCCCAGAGCGAGAGCCTTTGAAAGAACTATTGTTGATCTCTAACACTACATTATTGTCTTTTGCGGCGCGTATCACTTCAGCAATATCAATTGGAAAGTTAGGATTACCTGGGTGCCCAATAATTTGAATGTCACCTGTCTCAATAGTTTTGATCATCGCTTGCGTATTCTGTGCTTTACTTTGCGGCGCAAACACAGGCTCATGAAAACTCGCTATTGCGAAATCTAGAAAGGAATGAAGCCCATTAGGGATATCGTGCCCGCCGTTTGGCGGCATAATATTCGCTTCAATCGCGCGTAAAATCGCGATCCCATCGACAAAGCGAGGCAATACATGGCGATTTCCAAAGTGCCATGGATGAGGAGAGTCTGGCATAGTAGGGCCATGCTCAGTGAGTGAAAACATTTGCATGCCTTTCAGCTTCGCCTGTACGACATATTCCTGCACTGTGCTGTAAGCGTGTGTGCTAGCAACGGTGTGAGAATGGGTATCAACTAAAAGTGTCATTCTATCCTCCTAATGTTTACATCATGATAACGACGCCCCGTGACAGTTTTCTTAAACGATTCATCGAAAAGTTAGATCACAAGCGAGAAGGTAAGTGAAATGCCTATTAACGTCTGACGGGAAAAGTCTTGTTAGCGCAGCAAAACGCCACGAGTTTGTTTCAGATAAATATTACCACACACCAGGGACATTCTTTGTCGTAAAGCGTGTCTAGATATTTCTATATCATGTAAGGTAAAACTGCATGAAGATGCAAACATATTTATCATGGAAGGCAAATTCATTTGTAAGCTAATAACGTATTATTAAGTAAAAAAGAGGATGGTATGGACAAATTTATGCAAGCCGCAATTGATGAAGCCAAACAAGGGCTCGCCGAAGGTGGCATACCCATCGGCTCAGTGCTTGTTTATCAAGGTGAGATTATCGGACGCGGTCACAATAGACGCGTACAAAGTGGCAGCCCCATTTTACATGGTGAAATGGATGCCCTTGAAAACGCAGGGCGTCAGCCAGCCAGCGTATACAAAGCGTCAACCCTCTACACCACATTGTCACCGTGCAGTATGTGTAGCGGCACAATTCTTCTGTATGGTATTCCAAAGGTGGTTATTGGTGAAAATCAAACCTTCCAAGGTGAGGAGTCCTTATTGCAATCCAGAGGGGTGACCATTGACCTAGTTCACAGCCAAGAATGTATCGATTTGATGAATAACTTTATCCGCGATAAACCTAAACTATGGAATGAAGACATAGGAGAGTAGTAAAAGATACAAATTACAGACACAATGAATTAAAAATACGCTCTATTTGCGTTAGTTGTTGATCTGTGAATTTGTACTATAATTAATTGTCCCAAAGCTAGAGAGGTCGGGACATTGAAGAAAAATCAATTCACACTAATAATTGAATCGTTATCTAAGCTAACACATAACCAAAAACGATTGCTACACCATCACGTTGTTGAAGACCTCAAACGTGGTGATACTGATAACCTGATCAATGAATGTAAAGGCGATGATGTTATTTGCCCTCACTGTGGTAATGAGGAAATTGGAAAATGGGGCATGGCTGCTGGCTTACAACGCTTCAAATGTAAAAACTCTTCATGTGGAAAAACTTTTAATGCTTTAACTAAAACACCTCTAGCTCGATTGAGAAAGCGTGAACTCTGGGCAAAGAACCTAGAGTACATGTTAGATGGCTTGCCAATTAGACGAGTTGCTGAACTCTTAGAAGTTGCAGAGACTACAGCGTTTCGATGGCGACACAGATTCCTCAAAGCTCCAGCACAGCGCAAACCATCAGAAGTAGCGGGAATCATCGAAGCTGATGAAATGTTTTTCATGGAGAGTTTTAAAGGCAACCAGACGATATATGATCGTAAGCCTAGAAAACGAGGTGGCATGGGCGATAGACGTACTGTTGATGATAAAATCCCTGTATTGATCGTAGTAGATAGAAGCGGTGGTTTAACAGACTTCGTACTTGAAGAACATTCAAGCGATGAAATTCATAATGCAATGAGACCAATAGTAAATCACGACAGTATTCTCTGTAGCGATGGCGCACACGCCTATCGTTCTTTCGCCAAGGAAGAAAATATCCAGCATTATCGCACTATAGTCAGTAAAGGTGAGCGAGTGATCGGTGGTCAATTTCATATCCAGAACGTAAATGGCTATATGAGCCGTTTACGGGGCTGGATGCGAAGGTTTAATGGTGTTGGTACAGAATATCTCCCAAACTACTTAGGTTGGATGAGAATGATGGATAGCAAGAAAGATAAGTACAAAGAGGTAAGGCTTGCATACTTAATTGACGAAAATCTTGCTTATGGCCTCGTTGCCTAGATTTATATTTATTTGATTATGAAGGCGATTTTGTTACATTAATGTGTACTTACATATTGATAATAAAAATACTAAGGAAGGAAAAAATGAAAAAGAGAATCGCAATATTAAGTTCAATATTAGGGTTGCAGTTTTCTGCTGTAGCTCAAGCTAATAACTATGCTGACGTTAAGCTTACTCACCTAGATCCAGAAAAGTCTGCTGCCACATGGGTTAGAACTAAACAAGTCACTCCTAGATACCCTATGGATCTAGCTATGAAAGGTATAGCTGGTTGTGGAGTCTTTAAGCTGACCGTAGATGAAGACGGTAATTCACAAGATATAGAATTAGTTTCGTCTATTCCTAAGAAAGTTATTTTCAAACCAGCTAAAAAGGTCATAAAAAAGTGGCGCTGGGAAAATGTTTCAGGCCAGCCAAACCAAGCCGAAGAAAAGGTAATACGCTTAGATTTTTGTATGGGTGGAAGTTCTGAAGAAGAAGCAAAAGCTAGGTGTGCTGAACAAGCAAAACTTCAATGTGAATAATATTTAAAATGCTTTCCAAAATAGCGTGGGAATAATAAGTAATTTCCACGTTTTCCCCCACAAAAGAAATTATTCAACACTTAACGATAATAGAGCCTAAAAATAACACTTAAAGTTAAAAATATTTTACTTTTTGTTTTTATCACTTTATTCTGACAGCCTATTTCATCAATGGGCTATTTATCATGTCATTCAAAGAAAAGAGTATATGGATATCCTTGATATCGACTGTATGTATTTTTGGTTATTATTTTTTAAGCCTTCAAGGGCTCGGTGCACTCCCCATAGAAGAGGCCAACAACATCGCGGCTAAATTAATCGTAAAAGCCGTTTTGATGACCATCTTTGTTGAGGTGATTTTGCATATCGTTTTAGCAATATTTTCGCCCCAAGATGCGCAAGAAGCTGAAGACGAAAGAGACAAGTTCTATCAAATGAAAGCAAATAGTATTGGGTACACTATTCTGATTTTAGGTGTCATGGTGACTTTAGGACATATATTATTAGGGGCGATTTTACCTGAAATGGCTGAAGCACATTTTGCCGCAACTTTTCCGCTTTTAAGTGCTCACATTTTATTATTCAGTTTTATTATTTCCGAAGTGGCTCGTTTTTCAAGCCAAGTTTTTTTCTACAGAAAAGGTGCCTAAAGTGGCCAATGTTCCCATTAAAAATAAAATCCGCGAGCTACGTTTTTTTGCCGATGAAATGACCCAAAAAGAGCTAGCTGAACTGGTCGGTGTCACGCGACAAACGATCATGGCAATTGAAAAAAGTAAGTATTCACCAACTTTAGAAGTCGCCTTTAAAATTGCTGAGGTTTTTGGTCAATCGTTAGAAGAAGTATTTCAATATGAAGGGTAGTAAATTGACGGTAAGCATGCACTAACCCAATCTGTCATTTATCCTTTTACGCTCGATAATCTAGCCGAAAATTGCCGGCATTGAAGTTCTATCTTCTATGCTGGCAATCAATATAAAGTAAAGGCTTACTTACTTCGGACCTTTCCATTTTACTTCATAAAGGTCTCGGCGACGATCTAAGTAATTGCGTACTGAACCTTCGTTTTTCAACTGCTTGAGCTTGTCAAAATCTAAGTCTACGATTAAGGTCATTTCTGTGTTTGGTGTCGTCTCAGATACGATGGCATCATGAGGAAACGAAAAATCAGAAGGTGAAAAGACAGCTGTTTGTCCATACTGAATATCCACATTATCTACTTTAGGTAAGTTGCCTACACTGCCCGCAATAGCAACATAACATTCATTCTCAATTGCTCTAGCCTGTGAACAACGGCGAACACGTAAGTAGCCATTTTTGGTATCTGTCCAGAACGGTACAAACAAGATTTGAATGTCTTGCTCCGCCAAGATTCTTCCCAGCTCAGGAAACTCTACATCGTAGCAAATGAGTATGCCTACTTTTCCAAAATCAGTGTCAAACGCTTGAAGTTGATTCCCGCCCTGCATAATCCAATCTTTCTTTTCATGAGGTGTCGGATGCAATTTATACTGGCTTTCAACTCGTCCATCTCGATGGCAAAAATAGCTCACATTGTATAATTCGTTTTCCTCAATCACAGGTACTGAACCTGCGATCACATTAATATTGTATGAAACCGCTAAACGCGAAATTTCTGTGAGAATTTCATCAGTGTAGGTCGCTAAATTCCATATCGCATCGATAGAAGTATCGGCTTGCTTGATACCCATTAACGGTGCATTAAAAAATTCTGGAAACAGGGCCACGTCACATTTGTAATCTGACAAGGCATCAACAAAGTACTCCACTTGCTGAAGTAACTCAGGCACGTCATTAAAATAACGCATTTGCCATTGAATACAGCCGATTCGAGCAGAGTTACGTTGACTACCCAACAACTCAGGCTCTTCAGGATCGTAGTAAATATTGTGCCATTGCAAGAGCGTAGCGTAACCACGAGAAGCTTTGTCTTCCGGGAAATACGCTTTGAGCAATTGCTTAACTTCAAAACCATTAGACAACTGAAACGTTAGAATAGGATCGTGAATGTCTTTTGATTTAACTAGCTCAACATATTCATAGGGTGACATCTGTGCGGCGTATTTGGTGTAGTTAGGGATCCGCCCCCCCGCCACAATAGATTTCAAATTAAGATTACGACACACTTCTTTACGTGCTTCATATAAACGACGCCCTAAACGTAGGCCTCGATATTCGGGTGAAACAAATAGGTCCACTCCGTAAAGTACATCGCCTTTTGGATCGTGAGTCGACATGTAGGCATCGCCAGTAATGTCCTCATATGTATGTTTGTCACCAAACTTATCATATTCAATAATGACCGAAATGGCGGCCGCTACGACTTTCCCTTTATCTTCGATACAAATTTGTCCTTCAGGAAAAACATTCAGTTGAGACTGAAAGTTTTTCAAAGGCCAAGCGCCGCCAACCTGAGAATAGACGATGTCCATTAACTCCTTAACATCAGCATAATCATCTATGGTTAGATGGCGTAATTCCAAAATATGTTCAGGGTCTTCCATGGAAGGTGTAGAGCAATTATTATCATGCATAAGCTTACCGAGAGGCTCCGTTGTGATTACTTTTTTCCAAGAACAACCTGTACTAGCACAGGTGTTTCGTCAAGTAATGATTGTTGATACGTCAAAATTATTGCTGGCCTAAAAAAATAGCCATGACCGTTTAAGTTAAAGCATGCTTTACGCGATAAGCAGGTATAACCTTTATTTCATCGTGATGTTTCACATGACTACGAGCAAAAAGTACGTGAGCAAATAGCACGCCACCGTGCGAACGCAAGCGAAAGTAGCTGGATTCAGCGGGTTCGTGATAACGTAACTTTGCCGTAGGTAAAATTCACAAATAGCTGTGGCCGAACTGCAATTGCATATTCGTCACTGAGTGCTCATGTTTTAAAGCTATTATCGGCATTTTAAACCGTCTATTTATTAATCAAATAAAGAATTTATTAAACTGTCTTCAGCCCATAGCGTTGAAGATATTTGTTCACTATAATGCGCGACTTTAACGTCCCTAAACTAGGTAATATTGCTAATGGCAGAACAATCAGATTGGACAATCGATGACGCAGAGCGCGTATATGGCGTGAAGCGTTGGGGTGCAGGTTACTTCGAAATCGGGTCAAACGGTAATCTTAAAATTACCCCCGATCTTTCAAATAAAAATATGCGTATCGACTTCCAATCCGTGATCGAGGAAATTAAGCAAGAAGGTATTCAATTTCCTGTTGTTGTGCGCTTTCACGATATTTTGCGCTCGCAAGTTGCGTGCCTGAATCAAACGTTTATCAATACCATTGAAGAAGCCCAATACCAAGGCAAATACATGGGCGTATATCCGGTTAAAGTTAACCAAATGCGGGAAGTAGTTGAAGAAATTGTAGATGCGGGCGCACCGTTTAATTACGGGCTTGAAGCCGGCTCAAAAGCCGAACTGATCACCGTAATGGCATACAACACCAATATTGACTCCCTGACTATTTTAAATGGCTACAAAGACGCTGAGTTTATGCGTTTAGCGTTACTCGGCCGCAAGCTTGGTCGCAAGATGATTGTCGTCATCGAAAAATACTCAGAACTTGGTTTGCTTGTGGATGCCGCAAAACAACTAGATGTTATGCCTATTATTGGTTTTCGCTCAAAGATGACAGTGAAAGGCCGTGGTAAATGGGAAAGCTCAGGTGGCGACCGTGCCAAGTTTGGCTTAACAACCAGCGAAATGATTTGCGCCGCACGTTACCTAGAAAACCAAGGCATGGGGGAGTGTTTAAAATTGTTGCACTTCCATATTGGTAGTCAGTTGACTGACATTCGTGCTGTAAAAGAAGCCATCAGTGAAGGTGGGCGTATTTATGCAGAAATGCACCGTATGGGCTTTAAATTAGAATACGTCGATGTTGGCGGTGGCTTAGGTATTGATTATGACGGCAGCCAGTCTACTAATGATTCATCACGCAATTACACCATGGAAGAATATGTTGCCGATGTAGTTTATGGCATGCGCGAAGTGTGCGATTTAGAAGGTGTGCCCCACCCTACCCTCGTCAGCGAAAGCGGGCGCGCTATCACGGCTCACCATAGTTGCGTGGTTGCTCAAGTCGTTGGTGAAATTCGCGCAAACAGTGCGGAGCTGCCAACCGACCCACTACCGAATGATCACGTGTTGCTAAACAACATGCGTGAGTTAGCACAAAGTGTCGACTCTCAAGACAATCTACAAGAAATATTCAATGATGCCTCTCAATGGAAAGAGCACGCAGTCAATGCTTTCAAATTGCGCGTTATTTCATTGGAAGAGCTAGGTAAAATTGAAACCTTGTATTGGCAAATCATGGTGAAACTGCAATATCGATTGAAAGATGCAGAGTTTGTTCCTGAAGAACTGCAGGAATTAGACTACAACTTGTCGTCGCAGTATTTATGCAATTTCTCAGTTTTCCAATCTGCAGCTGATACTTGGGCCATTGACCAAGTATTGCCAGTAGTACCTATTGCACGCATGAACGAAAAACCCACTGTAAATTGTTCACTCGTGGATATTACCTGTGACAGTGACGGTAAACTGGATCAATTTGTGGTTGATCACGGTATTTCTGACGTATTACCCATGCCACCCCTTAAAAAAGGGGAAGACTATTATTTAGGCTTATTCCTAACCGGTGCTTATCAAGATGTAATGGGTGACATGCACAACTTGTTTGGTCGCTTAAACGAAGTACATATTTTTGGTGACGACGACGACCCTGAAGACTTCTACATTGAAGAAATGGTCAAAGGGTCATCAGTGCAAGATGTACTATCTATCATGCAATACAACCCTGATGCGATGGCGCAGTCTGTGAAACGTATGATAGACCAACACATATCAAGTGGCGCAATGAAACCTCGTGAAGCAGTAAAATGGACTGATTTCTACGAAGATTGCTTGAAAGGTTATACTTACCTGAAAACCAACTAAGTTTTAAGCTTCACAAAAAGCCCGGTTTCGACATTGTCAAAACCGGGCTTTTTTATTTCGGGTAAGAGACACTACTTTGCTGCTAATTTCTGCTGGTCGTCATAATGTTTGAAATAACTGGCCCAAAAATCAGCGGTAAAATCATTTATTAAATTAGATTCTGCGTTCATTAACATGAAATAACCGACTTTTTGGTCTGGGGCAAACGCCACGGCTGCGCGGTATCCTTTTACCCAACCACCATGATAATTTAGTCTATGCCCATCGAAATCATAAACACGCCAACCGAGACCATAATGAGCATCTTTTAAATATCGCTGCCATAAACGTCTATGCATTTCACGTTTTGTTTTGACGCGTGGCTGAGTGACCTGATCGATAATTTGCGGCCCAATCACATTGGGTTGTTCACCCAATAATGCCCCAACCCACTTCACCATATCGGCGCCACTGGCGTTCACACCTGCAGCAGGCGAAAATCGGTAGTAATCTTCATTCACCTTAACACTACGCCATTTATTTTTAGCGATAGCAACATGAGGCTTCGCCCATGAATCCGCCGCGACAAGGCCGTCACGCCCTACACTCGCCCCTTTCATGCTCAATGGGCGCAGAACTTCGCTTTCTAACTGCTCGCCATAAGACGTATTGTTTTCTTGAAAGTATTCTTCAATGACACCAAAAAGGGTGTTTTGGTAGGTGTAGCACTCACCAGGCGAGCATAAAGGCTTTAAATCAGTGAGCATACTAAGCACCCGTTTTACTGGGTAGTTAGCCTCAATTAAATTGTCATAAGCGTTAGGTGAAAAGCCACTCGACTGCCCCACGATATGCGCTAACTGCAAATTTTTGCTGTTGTCAAAGTCATACTCGCTGGTCATTTGCTTGACGGGGGTTTGCCAACTGAGTTTATTTTCATCTACCATTTTGGCCATCAAAATCGAGGTAAATGTTTTCGAGACAGAGGCTAAACGGAATACGGTTTGCGGTGTGATCGCGCTTCCATTATTGGCCGTTTTACCTGAAACCACCATTTTAGCGGGCTTGCCTTCCTCTATAAACGCGAACAAATAGCCAGGAACGCGTTGCTTCGCAGTTTTCGTTTTTACCCGTTTAGCAAAATCGTCTAACCACTCTTCACCACTGGCGCTAGAGCAAATTAAGTTTGAAAAAATAAGGCTTATCAATAAGAAAGATTTAAACACGTGAAATGAACAACTCCAAAATAGTGGTGATTAACATAAATTTCCTCTTATTGGCGGTGGATGACGATGGAAAAACGGCCGCGTATTATCAGCTGTATTCCCTATGAAATTCAACAAGCAATTAGTTAGTGGAATTGGCATAACAACAATTTTGCTTTGAGTTCCGTTTTCGACGCATAATAGTTGCTCACCGGATTACCATTAGTCCATGGCTTAACCCATTCGGTTCCTTCATGCTAACAATACACGATTTCCAACAAGCAAGATTAACCCGCGATCCGCGATTTGATGGGCGTTTTTTTATTGCAGTCAGATCCACCGGGATCTTTTGTCGTCCTATATGCCCTGCAAAGCTACCACGTGAAGAAAACGTAGAATACTTTACCTTGGCTCAACAAGCTATGCTTGCCGGTTACCGCCCTTGTTTACGTTGTCGTCCGGACAGCGCCCCGCACTCTCATGCATGGAATGGTGTCGATACAACTGTCAATCGAGCACTGTCTTTGCTGAGTGAGAACCTGCATTTAAGCATGACCTCAATTGCCGAAAAACTGGGTATTAGCGACCGATACCTACGCCAACTGTTTCTTCAACACATCGGTTTGAGCCCAAAACAGTATCAAGTGTACGAGCAAATTTTATTTGCCAAACAATTACTTCAGCACACCCAACTACCGATAGAGCATATTGCCGATGCCGCGGGCTTCAACGACGCTAGGCGTCTACAATACAATATGCAACGTGTAATGCGTCGCACACCTAAAGAATTACGTAAAAAGCCGACAAGCAATATGCAACCCATAGTGATCCCGTTGGCTTACCGGCCGCCTTATAATTGGTCGCATATACGTGATTTCTTGGCGCGCCGTGCCATCCCAGGTACAGAAGCGATTGATAAAAACAGTTATGCCCGCAACTTTACCTTAGGCGCGAGTAAGGGGCATTTTCACGCCCTACACCAAGCTGACAAAAATCGTTTTCACGTCACATTAACCCTTGATGATTTAACGCAACTCAAGCCTGCATTAAACAATATACGACGTATTTTGGATGTAGATGCAGACAGCGTCACCATAGATAACCAAATTCAGCAAAGTGGGTTAGATCCCAAGCTCATCACCCCTGGTATCCGCATACCGGGTATTTGGAATACCTTTGAAGCGGGTTGCAGAGCCATTCTCGGCCAACAAATATCGGTAGCAGCGGCAATTAACCTAGTGACTAAATTGGTTGCCAACCTAGGCGAAACCGTACCCGATGAGCAGTGTCAGCAAATTGAACTTACTCGATTTTTCCCCACACCTGAAGCGGTTGCAAATAGCGACCTTAGCTTTCTCGGTATGCCAAATAGTCGACGCGAAACGTTGCGCAGGTTTGCCGCATTTTATACCCAGCATCCTGATGCGCCTCCCAACGAGTGGCTTTCTATTAAGGGCATTGGTCCATGGACCGTCGCGTATGCAAATCTGCGTGGGCAGTCACACGCAGACATATGGCTAGACAGTGATTTGGTCATCAAAAAGCAGTTAACATTACACTCTATTGACGCAAACAAGGTAAGTCCTTGGCGCAGTTATTTAACATTTACTCTATGGAGCCAAGCATAATGGCTAAGCGCAGACTGATTTACTCCCATTGTGAATATTTACCCACGCCCAGTGGCTTATTAAAAATTTGTGCAAACGACGAAGGCATATCGGCTATTACCTTTGTAATGCAGGAAGATACGCCGGTAATCAGCAATGCGGTCACAAAAGAAGCGAAACAACAGCTTAACGAATATTTTAACCAACAACGAAAAGCATTTGATTTGCCATTATCGCCTGTGGGAACTCAGTTTCAACAAAATGTCTGGCAGCAACTTTGCGCCATTCCTTATGGTGAAACATGCAGTTACGCAGACATCGCAAAGCAATTGAATAACCCCAATGCAGTGCGTGCTGTGGGCAGCGCTAACGGTAAAAACCCTATCTCTATCGTCGTACCTTGTCATAGAGTAATCGGGGCAAATGGCACACTAACCGGTTACGCCGGCGGGCTAACACGTAAGGCCGCTTTGCTTAAATTAGAAAACCCCAACTTTACTGCGCCTGCAGGCAAATTGACTACATAAGGAAATGTCATGCAAATACGGGAGTTATTAGAGTTAATCTTGCTTGCAAGCATATGGGGTGCCTCCTTTATTTTCACGCGAACGGCCACACCAGAGTTTGGCCCCATCAGCCTAATTACCCTGCGAGCGGGGCTTGCAAGTCTTATCTTATTGCCGTTTGTATGTAATAGAATAGCGATTAGGCAGCTAACTCGGCACTGGCGAGGCATATTAGTGGTCGGGTTAACGAACACGGCTATTCCATTTTGTTTATTTAGCTACAGTTTACTGCATATAGGGGCGGGATATGCCTCGGTGATGAATGCAACAGCCCCTATGTTTGGAGGATTAATAGGCTGGCTTTGGTTAAAACAACGGCTCTCTGGATTCGCCATGCTAGGACTACTGATCGGCTTCATGGGTGTTTCCGTTCTCAGTGTGGCGCAAGCCGATGCGTTTGATCCACTCTCTATTTTGCCGACCCTAGCGACTTTAGCCGCAACCGCACTGTATGGCTACGCGGGCTGCTTTACTAAGGAATTTCTCAGTGAGGTCAAGCCAATGGCACTTGCAGCAGGCAGTTTATTCGCCGCGACGATATGCCTACTGCCGCTCAATATATGGTTTATGCCAGATACCTTACCCTCGGCAAAAAGCTGGGGAGACGCCATCGCCTTAGGCGTTTTATGCACCGCATTAGCGTACTTAATGTATTTTCGCTTAATCGCTAATGTCGGGCCAAGCAACGCACTAACCGTCGCTTATCTTATTCCGGCCTTTGGCATTATGTGGGGTATCATATTGTTAAACGAAACATTTACTCCCCTAATGTGGTTAGGCGTAATACTCGTTATTAGTGGTGTGCTACTTGTCACCGGCGTTGCAAAGGGCTTGGCAGGCAAGCGCAGGTTGAAGTCCAAGCCTGCGCAGTGATTAAAATAATAAACGCAAGAACTTGGACACTCAGTGTTCTTCAATTAGCTGTAGGCGCACCACATTGCGCCCTTCGCGCTTAGCGGCAAAAAGCGCATCGTCTGCAGCGGCAATCACTTCATTTATCGCCCTTGGGATAGCAGTAAAAGACACACCAAAGCTAGCGGTCATTTGAATAGACATACTGCCGGTCGTAATGGTCATATTCGCCAAACGATTACGCACCGTTTCAGCTACTTCCACTGCTTCATGTGGGCCGGTATTGGGCAGTAATAATAAAAACTCTTCCCCGCCCCAACGGCCTAAAATGTCTTGGTCCCGTAGCTCTAACTGTAACATAGAGGCTATTTGACGCAGTACAATATCGCCTGCCTTACGGCCATGGGTTTCATTCACTGACTTAAAATTATCCAAGTTAATCAGCACCAAGCTAACAGAGGTTTTTTCGTACATTAAGCCATCAAATTTTAACGACATACTGGCGCGATTAGGAAGCTCAGTTAGCACATCAATTTGTCGGGTTTTTTGCATGTCTTTTTTGAAGTAATACAATAAGTTGTAAATAATCAAAAACAGACCAAAAATTAGCACGAGCAAAGTGACCACACTGAATATAAAGCCGCGACTGATTTCCGTTTGGCGTGATTCAAGTGGCGTCATCAAATATAAGGTCCAATCGAATGGTTGAATATTAAGTTCAGCCACTAGAAAGTCAAAACCGTTAATTTTAACGAGCAAATTATTTAAAGAGCCCTGCTGCTGTTCTTCTGACAAATCTTTAAACCAAGGCAAATCCGCTAAATTGGTGAATTGCGAATTAGCCGCGACCAGTTTAGGATCAGAGGAAAGCGTGATGTTTTTGTCTTGGTCAGCAAAAATGAAGTCATAACCGTACGTGTCTTTGTAACGGGCGAAAATATCCAAAAAACTACGCAGGCTCTTACCTACCCCAAAAAAGCCAAGGAAGCGCTGGTTCTCATCAAAGACTTTTAAATCAATATAGAAATGAGTGTCTTCCCACTTGCCGATATCGGCTATTTCGTTTTGCGCTGAATTTTTATATTTAAAATACCAACTGACATCACCTTCGATCAGCTCAGTGGTCGTGCCATCAGAGTAATACTGGCGCCGGCTTTTTTCGCTAGCAATAAAGAAGTTCATACCAAATTCGCGATGCAAGCGCTTAAGGCTCGAAAAAACGGCCTGTTCATCTATAGTGTGTGCGCCCATCAAGTCTTGTAGCTCTTTGGCCTTAACAAGCGTTTCGGAGATATGAAGAGGTTTCATTAATTGCTCTACAATTAACTCAACAGCTGGAGAATGAGACTGTTGCTGGGCTCGACTTTGCTCTGCAACAATTTTAGAGACACTAAAGTGCACCAAAGTTACAATGGATACAACGACGACAACAAAGAGCAGTAAAATACTGCGATGTAATGTTCTAAATATATTCACAAACTGCCCTGTATTAAATAAACCAAAAAACTGCTTATTAGCCTGCCCTGTTAATCATTAACTGTAGCACCACTAATTAATTGTTCACGTTAAACTAAACACCTGTTTTTAACCAATTAAAAAACAATTTTGGCAAAACATTAATACAGTAAAACGCACTAAAGACCATATAACTCACCAGCCAAAGCTGAAAAGGTAGGTAAACTTACCCCAAGATGATCATTATACGCAAGCCTATTAGCAAATCACATTGTACTTTGGTTGCAAAGCATAATGAGGTCTTTTGACGTAATGGTATTGCTACGTATTACCTAGGCATAATGGATCAAGCGCTGGTAGTTTTATGCTGCATCGGTAAAATACCTCGCATCAATTTAAACACAGGATACAAGATGGCTTTTTCAGTAGTGATACTCGCAGCAGGAAAGGGGACAAGAATGAAATCCTCTATGCCCAAGGTTTTACACCCTATCGGTGCAAAACCTATGGTTCAACGGATTATTGATACGGTCAATCAATTAGGGGCCCGCAGTATCAACTTGGTTTATGGTCATCAAGCCGAGCAACTTCAGCAAGCCCTAGGTCACAACAAGCTGAATTGGTGCTTACAGGCAGAGCAGCTCGGTACGGGCCATGCTGTGCAGCAATCTGTGGAGCATATACAAGATCAAGAAGACGTGCTGATTCTTGTAGGTGATGCCCCATTAATAAAAGCCAACACCCTGCATAATCTTTTGCAAACCAAGACCCAAGCGGATGTTGCCTTGTTGACCGTTGATGTAGCCGACCCAACAGGCATGGGTCGAATTATACGCCAAGGCGAAAATGTGACTGCTATCGTCGAACATAAAGACTCCAGCGACGCCCAGCGACAAATTAGCGAAATAAACACCGGTATGATGGTGTTAAACGGTAAAGATTTAAAACGCTGGCTAGCCAACTTAAACAGCAACAATGCTCAAGGCGAATTTTACCTCACCGATGTCATTGAAATGGCAGCCAATGAAGGCAAAGTCATCAAGGCCGCTCAACCTAGCAGTGAAATTGAAGTCGAAGGGATCAACAACCGTAAACAATTGGCCGCTATCGAGCGCGCTTTTCAATTTGAACAAGCCGAAGAATTAATGATGCAAGGCGTGAGTTTATTAGACCCTCATCGTTTTGACTTACGCGGCGATATAATCGTCGGGCAAGATATCGTCATTGATGTGAACGTGGTTATCGAAGGCACAGTAAAAATTGGCTCAAATGTTACGATTGGCCCGAATTGTATCTTAAAAGATTGTGAAATAGCGGATGGTGCAACCATTGAAGCCAACAGTATGCTCGACCAAGCAAGCGTAGGGGAAAACTGCTCCGTTGGCCCTTACGCACGTCTACGCCCAGGGGCCGTCATGCATGAAAACGCCCGTGTTGGCAATTTCGTAGAAATGAAGAAAAGTACCCTAGGCAAAGGCTCTAAAGCCAATCATTTAACCTATTTAGGGGACACCACAGTGGGTGTTGGTGCCAATATAGGCGCAGGCACTATCACCTGCAATTATGATGGCGTAAACAAATCAAAAACCACCATTGGTGATGGTGCATTCATTGGGTCCAATAGTGCTTTGGTCGCCCCAGTGCAAATAGGCAATATGGCCACAGTGGGCGCAGGCTCAGTGGTAACCAAAACCGTTGGTGATGAAGAATTAGCCATTGCTAGGGCCAAGCAGCGCAATATGACAGGATGGCAGCGCCCTACTAAAGGCGAGTAACCCCAGCATATAACGACAAAAAACCTTCGTCCGCGAAGGTTTTTTTATATCTGAGCAAAGCGTCTTAGGGTAAAAAGAAAGGCTTTATCTTTCATTTCGAAACATATATATTTCGTTTCATGCAAAAACGAAATACTCAACAACGTCGCCGCGCTATTATTGAGCGCCTTAATATTCACCGTGAAGTCATGGTGGATGAACTTGCCCAGTTGTTCTCTACTTCTGAGGTCACGATCCGTAAAGATCTGACCGAACTAGAAAATAACGGCCTGTTGTTGCGAAAGTTTGGCGGGGCGGTTCCTTTGCCGCAAGATGCGTCAGAGTTATCCAGTGAGAAACTTTCAGCACGCAAGATTGCTATTGCTGAGGCCGCCCAGAAACTCATCAAAGATCACAACCGCATCATTATCGATAGCGGGAGCACCACAGCTGCACTCATTCCCTTGTTAAAAAGTAAGCTTGGCTTAGTCGTTATGACCAACTCTTTGCATGTAGCTAATACCCTGCTAGAAGGGGAGAACGAGCCCAAAGTCATAATGACAGGCGGCACATGGGACCCGCAATCCCATGCCTTTCAAGGAAAAATGGCGGAACAAGTATTACGTGCATACAATTTCGACCAAGCATTTATTGGTGCCGCTGGTTTAGATTTAAATACAGGAACGACGACCTTCAACGAACTAACCCAACTGACCCAAGTCATGGCAGAGGTTTCCAGCGAAGTGGTTGTGATGGCAGAATCAGAAAAATTACAGCGCAAAATACCCAATGTTGAGCTGCCCTGGCAGGCAATATCAATCTTGGTCACGGACGAATTTATCGCACCAAGCGATAAACAACATATTGAACAACAAGGCGTAAAAGTCATTTGCGCCCAAACTAACCGAATTGGAGCATAATCTATGTGTGGGATTGTTGGCGCGATTGCCGAACGTAACGTGGTCGAAATATTACTTGAAGGCTTAAAACGTCTCGAATATCGCGGGTACGATTCCGCAGGTGTGGCTTTGCTGGACGGCGAAGGTCACTTAACCCGTACTCGCCGTACAGGTAAAGTGAAAGAACTTGCAGATGCACTACACAATCACCCATCAAAAGGCAATATCGGCATAGCCCATACGCGCTGGGCAACCCATGGTGGTGTTACAGAAGCAAACGCCCATCCGCATTTTTCCTCTGAACGCATCGCGGTTGTTCACAATGGCATTATTGAAAATTACCAACACCTGCGCAGTGAACTTACCGCTAAAGGTTATGGTTTTGATTCAGACACAGATACCGAATCCATTGCCCATCAAGTGCATTTTGAAATTGACCAAGGGGCAGACCTACTGCAAGCCGTACATAATGCAGTGAAAAAGTTCGAAGGGGCCTATGGCACTGTCATTATCGATAAAAATGACCCTGAGCGCATGATAGTCGCCCGCTCAGGCAGCCCACTGGTGATCGGCTTTGGTATTGGTGAAAACTTTATCGCCTCGGACCAAATGGCTCTGTTGCCGGTAACACGCCGTTTTATGTACCTAGAAGAAGGTGATGTAGCAGAAGTGACTCGCAGCAACGTAACCGTTTATGACCAAGACGGTCAAATAGTGCAACGGGACATCGTCGAGTCAGATATTGAACACGATGCAGGCGACAAAGCGGGTTATCGCCATTACATGCTCAAAGAAATCCACGAGCAGCCCACCGTTGTGCGCAATTGCCTACAGGGTCGCCTTGGTGAGCACGACATCAGCCCCAATATTTTCGGTCAGGATGCAGACAGTATTCTTGCCACCATCAAACACGTACAAATCGTTGCCTGTGGCACCAGTTATCACTCAGGTATGACCGCCAAATACTGGTTAGAGCAATATGCCAATGTGTCATGCAACGTGGAAATTGCATCCGAATTTCGTTATCGGAAATCTTTTGTTCACCCGAACAGCTTGTTAGTCACCATCTCGCAATCCGGTGAAACCGCCGACACGCTGGCCGCCCTGCGTTTGGCAAAAAGCTTAGGCTACAGCTCAAGTCTAACCATTTGCAATGTGCCGGGCTCATCCTTGGTGCGCGAGTCAGATCTTGCTTTTATGACGCTAGCGGGCGCAGAAATCGGCGTTGCCTCGACCAAAGCTTTCACCACCCAACTTACCGGCTTTTTGATGCTAACGCTCGCATTAGGTAAGCACAACGGCATGAGTGAAGCAGATCATAAAGCCATAGTTGACGGCTTACATAGCTTGCCAAGTAAATTAGAGGAAACCTTAAGCCTAACCCAAGGCATTAAAGACCTAGCGGAAGAATTTGCCGACAAGCATCACAGCTTATTTCTAGGTCGTGGGGATCAATACCCTATCGCAATGGAAGGTGCCCTGAAGCTCAAGGAAATATCTTACATTCACGCTGAGGCTTACGCGTCAGGCGAATTGAAGCACGGCCCGTTAGCCCTTATTGATGACGAAATGCCCGTTATCGTGGTCGCTCCTAATAACGAGCTGTTAGAAAAACTTAAATCGAACGTGGAAGAAGTGCGCGCAAGGGGCGGTATCATGTACGTATTTGCCGATAAAGAAGCCCACTTCAAAAGCGACAAAACCATGCGCGTCATCAATGTCCCCCATTGTTCAGCGGCCATCGCACCGATTATTTACACCCTACCGCTACAGTTATTGTCATACTACGTAGCGATTATCAAAGGCACGGATGTAGACCAACCTCGCAACCTAGCCAAGTCGGTCACAGTCGAATAAACTTTTGATTTTTATGGTTATTTTTGTGCGTTCAAGTTAAAGTTTGAAATTGATATAAGTTTTTCTAACCCGCTTTAAAAGCGGGTTTTTTCTCTCAAAACCCGAAACACTCTTTATCGGCGTTTTACAAATAGGCTGAATTAATGCTTTAAATTTTCATCAAGAAAATCAAGCAGCCCCTGATAGAGTTCTCGTCGATCTTCTTCATCAAATACACCGTGGCCAGCTTGAGAGTATTTTAAATACTTTGGTGGATTTCCAACTTTGGTTAGTGCCTCAGACAGCGCTTCTGAGTTAATCTCCGGTACTCGTCTATCTTCTGAGCCGTGAATTAACATCACTTTCGCTTTGATTTTATCTGCATGATATAACGGAGAGTAGGCTTTTAACTGCGCTTGGTCATTTCCCAGTACACGCTGTAAATAGGCTTTTCCGCCCCAGTTGTTGGGTATATCACTTTCTGTGAACATGTATTGTAAATCGTAAATACCTACATAGCCTATCGTACAATTGTACAGGTCGGGCTCTTTCACCGCTGTCATAAGCGCAGCGTAGCCACCGTAACTTGCCCCATATGCACAAATATTATCGCCATCTACATACTGTTGCTCTATCGCCCATTTAACCGAGTCATTTATATCATCGATCATTTTACCGCCCCATTGGCGATAACCTAGTGATTTATATCTCTCTCCGTATCCATCACTGCCCCGGAAGTTCATTTGCATCACGGCGTAACCACGGCTAGCTAAGAGTTGTGTTTCACTGTTGTAATCCCAAAAATCTCTAGTGCCAGTTTGATGAGGGCCGCCATGAATCATAACCACAAGAGGCGGCTTTTGTTCGTCACTTTTCTGCTTAGGCAGCGTGAGATAACCATTGATCATTTCACCGTCAGAGGCTTTCACCTGAATAGGTTTCATGGCTGCGAGTAGTCTAGGGTCTATCCATGAACTATTTGCCCAAATAAAACGTGCAGCAAGGGTTTCGCGATCGAATAAGTAATACTCTCCCGGATTCACATCACTTCGTACATGTACCAGCAAGGTTTTCCAATCTCTGGTATGGCTGGCAATGCTGACGGTTTGTCCTTTGAAGGCTCCGGCTAATGACTTATGCAGCTTACTCGTTGGGGATCCGTCTTTTGCATAAACATACTGAGCTTTGCCAGGATAAGTAATTCCCACGGCAGGCAGGCCGTTTTTGTCATATACCACTTGCTCTATATCAGTATCATGTGGCTCGAAAATCTCAACGTACTGCCCAGTAGCAAGATCTAATTTAAAATAGGTAAAAATCCCCTCTTCACCGGTAAATCCTGACATGTAAACGAATTTTTCATCTTCACTTAAGCCCCTAGGAATAAAATTTTTACCTACGTTAAACACATCCTTTAGGCTCTTCCACTCACTCTCATTGTCTTCTCTGTATGCAGCGTGATATTTACCCTCTTCGTCCTGCCATCTCATAAAAACAATCTGACCATTTTTTGTCGCTAAGGCACTGCTACTTTTGTGAGGTAATACATCTACTTTTCGCTTTTTCCCCGAGATAATGTTTAGCTTGCTTATCTGCGCCGGTCTTACCCGGTTGTCGTAATAGCGACTGCCATCTTTGTCCCATGGATATTCACTAATAAGAATATGCCTGTCATCATTTTCCAATAAGCTTATTACCTCTTGACTGGCAAGAACATCATCTTTGTTAGAGAGTCGGCTGCCTGTTTTTGCGTCATTTGCACGATAACCATAGAGCATTGTATTTTTGCTACCATCGTAGTTAATGGCATATAACTCCCCCGTAGGGACCGGCCTGTCCAGAGAGGACTGCTTTTCAGCATATTCAAACACAAGGCGTTCATTATTCGCCCAAGTAACAGTGTGAATAATGTCGTTATTTTGCGGCCGCACACCGCCAACTATCTTCATATCGTTCGTAGAGAGGATCCCCAGAATTACTTTATTATCGATACGGATACGGGCAGCTAGGTATTTGCCATCAGGAGAAAGCTGTAAGTCGAGATAGTCACCGTGTTTGATAAAATATGCTAGGGGTAGGTCTTCATTCGCAGAAATGAATGAAGCATAAAAGACCAGTATGGCCACCAAAGTCCGTTTCATCATAGTCCATATACCTTTTGGGCAGGGGCATCAAAATAATAACCTACATCACCACCCAGTGCTTTTCAACAGTCAGTACAAGCCAAATCGCTACATTTAACCTGGTACAATTGGCAATAATATTATCCAGCCTAACGTTTTAGTGCCGTTAAAAAGAGCTTACTTATTAATTTAATTGGGTAATTTTTTCTCTCACACAACTAATTAAACTTCCCATTCGTATTCGTTAATAAGATATTCGCTGAAAATTAAAAAATGAAGATTGAATGAATTTGCGCTAGCCAAAAACGTAAAGCTGAGCCCGTACTACTTCTCTCATACCAATTCCAATAAATTATTAACCACTCAGCGAAAATTAAATGGAACTGGTATTAACTTGATTCGCGCAGAAACTGAAGCCAAATCTGTTCGCCTATTTGGTCATACTCTTGCACTTTTGCACGAAATGCTTGGCGAAGTGATTCATTAATTAGAGGGGCTGGTAGTAATGGATCGAAAACCAATTGCTGTAAGGCGCTATCCCCCACTAAATAGCTCTCTTTGGCGGCATCTTTCAAAGACAACTTAGGTAAGCGTTCTAACGCTTGTTCAATATCAAGTATGCCTTGTTGATAACGCGCTTCAAGTTCTGTCACCGGCCAAAGATCGCGGGCTTTATCTTCCATGTCGGAATCAAATTGCGCCACCTTGAAAACCGGCGCACTGGGATCTACGCCTAAGCTATGTAAGTGGGTACGCACATAACCAACCCCGGCCGAAAAATTATTAGGTCTTAGATAAAAATCGTTGGTGATCGCCTGCATACCGAGCATTTTCAGGGCCCGAGCAGTGACTCGCTGCGCTTTGCGATCACGTTTAGCTTGAGTGTGCGTTAGTAACCCAACCCACTCTCCCTGCCAAGAGCCAACTTGCTGCTCAATGCTGCGCCATGCCCCAACCTCTTCGGCTAACGCTTGCCCTTGTTGACCCAAAGCATAAAACCCTCTGTCGATTAAATTCAGCAGATCGGCCGCTTGCAAGCGCGTGAGCGTGACCCGCATATTGTTTTCAGTGATACCAAATAGTGCGCCGACGCGTACTGCACTCGCCGCATCCATTTTTATTCCTGAACGGGAGCCAAGCAACTTTAGTAACAAGCGCCTAGGGACGGGTTTTTCCATCTTCTCTATTTCCACCTTGGTGATGCTTAGCAAATTGCTAATAACTTGCGCACAAACCACACAATGTACCTAATTGCCTGGCTACAGGCAAAATCCGTGTATTGCCTCCCATCGTACCGCGGTATGCAACACAGAATACGACAGATAAAATTTGACGAACAACAGCGAGATTTCGTCAGGCATCTTCATAAAATATATGAAATATCACATATAACTGACCCACTTAGAAACCAAATATTACGAAAATTGACACATTAGAGCATATTAAGTAATGTTATAAAAAATGCGCAATAAGGCATCACCGATGACTCCAGCTTTTTCCTTTACAACCCATGACGTAGAAAACCAACCAGAGATCATGTCTCCCTACAATTTGTGGTCGTGTGACAACTTGCTAAAAGCGGCAGTCAAGTTGAACGGGGGCCAACACGCCGAGCAGTTACTGGAAAATTATGGGCATGAGGTAGGCCATCAACTGATGGATGCCGGCGAGCAAGCCAATCGACATAAGCCAATCTTTCAGCCATTTGATCGTTACGGGCGCAGAACAGACACTGTAGAGTTTCATCCTGCGTATCATGAGTTAATGGCCGCCGCGATGAAGTCACAGGTGCACGCCTACTCATGGAGAAATCCATCGCAAGCAGGCGCTCACGTTGTTAGAGCCGCACTCCTGTTTATGCACTATCAAGCAGACGCAGGCACGTCGTGCCCCTTGACGATGACCCATGCGGCAGTGGCAGTTCTGAAGCAGTCACCGAATTTGCCAGCATTTTGGACACAGAAATTGATCAATGGCGAGTACGACCCCCGTGCATTACCCGCCGAGCAAAAGCGTGGCCTTACACTAGGTATGGGGATGACAGAAAAGCAAGGTGGCTCTGATGTGCGGCGCAATACAACCCAAGCAATAAAGCAACCGGATGGTAACTATCACATTGTCGGCCATAAATTCTTTTTTTCTGCCCCTTTATGTGACGCGCACCTAATATTGGCGCAAACAGAAAATGGACTAAGTTGCTTTTTACTACCGCGAATATTGCCCGATGGTCAGTTAAACCAAGTCCGTATTCAGCGCTTAAAAGATAAGCTAGGTGATTGGAGCAACGCCTCGTCAGAAGTCGAGTTTCAAGGGGCGACAGCTTATTTAGTGGGCGAAGAAGGTCAGGGTGTGAAATTGATCATTGATATGGTCTCTCTTACGCGTCTAGATTGCATGATTGGCTCGACCGCTTTGATGCGCCAAGCACTCGTGCAAGCATTGCACCATACTCAGCATCGAGTAGCCTTTGGCGCAAAACTCATAGACCAACCCCTTATGAAAAATGTACTGGCGGATCTCACGTTAGAGGTCTCAGCCAGTCTAGCCTTAACCATGCGCGTAGCCAAAGCTGTCGATTTAGCTAGCACCAATAGACATGAAGCGGGTTTATCCCGTATCGCCACCGCGATTGGCAAATATTGGATATGCAAACGTGCCCCTGCATTTGCGAATGAAGCCCAAGAATGTTTGGGCGGTATCGGTTATGTAGAAGAAAACATCATGCCGCGTTTATATCGCCAAGCGCCGTTAAATTCTATTTGGGAAGGCAGTGCCAACGTACAATGTTTAGATGTGCTCAGAGCCTTACGAAAAGAGCCCGAAGTAAAAACAGCGCTGTTTGATGAACTAAATACGGCAGTTGGTAAAAATAACGCTTATGACAGCCACATCAAAACCCTTATTACCGCCTTTGACGAGCAAGAAACCCTTGAAGTGCGCAGTCGTTTGGTGATTGAGCAAATGGCTCTTGCACTGCAAGGCGCCCTGCTTTTAAACGCGGAGGATCAACAAATGGCTGAGGCATTTTGCCAAACCAGATTGGATAAACAGCAGGGATTGGTATTCGGAACGCTCCCTCCTAGCGTACCTTTTGATGAAATCATAAAGCGGGGCATGCTCAAAAGTTATACCAATTCCATTAAATAATTGGTATTAAATGGATATATTTAACATGCAGACACTGGGAAGTGGCGACGGTTTTTAGCGCGACTAACGTCACTTTGTGCTTCCCAAAAATTGTCCAAAAACCACACATTGGTAGTTCATATGCCAACGAGGCTAGTTCGAACTTATCTCTGAAATGCACGGTCCTTTATTCCCTAGCAAATCCTGTTGTCACCCTACCCGCTGCCCTGCTAGCATAGCGCCAATTCGAGACAACTGTGCTTGTTTGCACGTTATTTATACCCATTCTTTAAGGAGCCATTTTGAACAAAAGTATCCTAACCAATTTAGTTGCCCTGCTGTTACTTGTATTGGGGTTAGTGTTAGAAAATATGATGGTCACCACCATAGGCGTATTTGCGTTGTCTGGTGCAGTGACAAACTGGCTTGCGGTACACATGTTGTTTGAAAAAGTGCCGCTGTTATACGGCTCAGGCGTCATTCCCCAGCGCTTTGAAGAGTTTAAGGCTGGGATCCGCGAACTGATGATGACGCAGTTTTTTACTGAACAAAATATCAATCGCTTCCTGACCAGCGGTAATCAACAGATCAAACTGGACCTCGTCCCAGTATTGGAAAAGGTCGATTTAGAACCAACGTTCGATTCTTTAGTTGAAGTTATCAACGCCTCTTCTTTTGGCAGCATGCTCGGAATGTTCGGCGGCGCAGAGGCGCTCACGCCACTGAAACAGCCATTTGTAGAAAAAATGAAAATCTCCCTGATCGAAATAAGCCAAGATGAGCGTTTTCTTGAGACCTTAAGCAGTCAGTTAGAGCAGCCAAATGTGATGCAAGACGTACAACAGAAAATCGAATCGATTGTTGAGCAACGTCTAGATGAACTTACCCCTAAAATGGTCAAAGACATTATTCAAGCCATGATCAAAAAACACTTAGGTTGGCTGGTTGTCTGGGGTGGGGTCTTCGGGGGACTCATAGGTTTAATCAGCGCGTTGCTTCTCGCATAAGAAATTGCACTTTGAAAGCCACACCTTCCTGCTTTGCCAAGGTTGTGGCTTATTTTTAATTAACTAATCAATGAACTGAATACGGTATCAACTTTGTACGTAATCCAGTATTGCGCAAGATTTTTCTATTTACTTTACAAATGCACTTGAAAACAATTCTCATTTAGATTAAATTAATCCTGCCTGTTTGATACTGAGTTTCACTGGTCCTGGCTTGGTGTCGCATCCGTGGCAGATATTTCAGCCGAAATATCTGCCATTCTTAATATTTCTTCCTTTATCCATTCTTCCTCCATAATTTCTTACGTTAATTAACTTTGCAGTTGTTGATATTTATTCATCCGAGGAGTACGGTGAAGCTTGGTGTAAAAGGCAAATGACTTGCCCGTACCAACCCCTTTAGCGTTGAAATGGATGACATGGAATGAAGTATCTTGCTAGTGGTAAAATGGCCAATGTCGTTTTTTTAGTGACTTTTGTGCTCGGTAGTCTTGTCGCGCTTTTGTTATTTAATCAGGGCGTGTCTACTTATCGTAGCCAAGCGGCCAGTCATGCCCAACAAAGCATGCAACATTTCGTTGCCCGTTACGACTTGGCGTTGCAACAAACAATGGAGCGCAATAATAAGCTTGCAAAGGCTATTCAATCAAACCCTCAGATAAGTACCTCTCAATTAAATCAATTTATTCAATTGGTCTATCCAAATCCCCAAGACGTAGCTGAGCTGTTTTGGGTAAAAAGCAATGGCCTTGTATCACCTATTCATTTTTCCCCCATGCAGGGTTTAGTTGAGCTAGAGACGGAGTTAGACGCTTACATTCAGCCATTTATCGCACGAGCCGAGAAGCAAAATGATGTCGTAGTATCTCCTATTTTAGACCCACAAATAACCCAAAACACTCACCCGCTTTTTGTTATCGTGCACCCCGTGGCCGCACGTCCTCAAAATAGCGACTTTGGCTTTATCATTTCAGTGCATCGTATTGCATCCTTAACTCAAGCCTTGACGCATGAGCTCAATCGCACGCAGTATGCTTATGTGCTGGCCGATCACGAACGCCACCCTTTTGCCTTTCCTGATAATAAAATGCTGGCTGATTTACCGAATGTCAGCCTTGAGCATCAGGATATTACAAGCGTTAATGTGCCGTTAAACATACATGGGCACAAATGGCATCTATGGGTTTATCCTGCTAGTAACCATTTTAAGTCGATTCCATTAATTCAATATATCTATTTGAGTATGGCACTGATTGGCTGCCTTTTTGTGAGTTTGCTTTTGCGCTACGGCCTTATGCAACACCGGGCTCTTTATTTACGCTATTTACAAGAAAATAATAACGCCAAACAACTCGAAAGCGAATTGCAGCAAGCTCAAAGTGCCCTACAAGAAAGCAATCAAACAGCCAAGCATGCATTAAGTGGTAAAACCCAATTTATGACAACCCTGAGTCATCAAATCCGTACACCTGTCAACGGTATAATTGGAATGACCGACTTATGTATGCAAACTGAACTGACACTCAAACAACAGGATTACCTGCGCAAAATCCAGATGTCTGCTCAACATTTAAACGGGGTATTGGTCGACTTATCAGACTACGCCCTGCTAGAGTCCGGTGAGTTAAGACTTCAAGAACATCCATTTTCGCTACATGAAATCGTTGATGGCTTATATGCGATGCTTTCTAAAGAAGCCCAAGACAAAGGGCTTTCTTTTAACATTACAGTACCGCATACCGTGCACTGCGACTTGATTGGTGACAGTCGTCGCATAAAAGAAATTTTACTTAATTTATGCGCGAATGCGATTGAACATACCACCAGCGGACATGTTCATTTAGTACTTAACGCTGATACAGAGCAAACTGCTTCTTCTCCAGACAGTGATTATCGATTGCGCTTTATGGTCAGCGATACAGGCACAGGATTTGCCCAAGAAGACATCACCAAGTTATTCAAGCAAAGCCAGCCACTGGAGCGAAATAAAAATGTCAATGGTGGTTTAGCTCTGTCTATTAGTCAGGCGCTATGCAAACTAATGGGCGGAGAAATCTCTGTCAGTAGTCAGTTGGGAATAGGAAGCTGTTTTACTGCACACATCAATTTAGAACTTAATAACCTGATTATCACTGAACCCGAGCAACCTAAGTTGCTATCTAAACCTCAACGCATCGTAGTCATTGACGACAATCCAATTTCGCTCACTATGTTGGAACATGCATTGACCAGCATGGGGGCTGACGTTCAAGCTTATCAATTTGCCAGTGATGCGTTAGATGCTTTATTAGACGGTGAGCAACCTGACGTTATTTTATTGGACTGGGTTATGCCACAAATTGGCGGCTTGGCATTTTTGACTCGTCTACAACAGTCTGACAACAAGATAACCAGTCGAATACTGATTTTGACTGCCTACGAAGCAAGCAGCATTACTCGAATGAGCCAGCACTTCCCGATAGAGCGTATTCTTAGCAAGCCTTGTCGTAATGAGGAGTTGTTTCACATCCTCGAAGGGCCTGCGCCTGCATCTATTTCACTTATAGAAGAAAGCCAGCCCAGATTAAATGGCTTAGTGGTTTTAGTGGCCGAAGACAATATGATTAATCAAGAGATCATCTGTGAGCTACTCAGCGCTGAAGGTGCAACGGTTATCCCAGCAAATGACGGGCAACACTGCATTGACGAGCTTAAGCGTGCACAACATGTTGATATCGTGCTTATGGATATCAATATGCCTGTTATGGATGGATTAACGGCGCTTAAACACATTCGCACTGAATTAGCGATGCCTGATTTACCTGTGGTTGCACTAACCGCCAATATTTTTGAGCATGACAAAATCCACTACCTACAACAAGGTATGAACGAACACTTAGGCAAACCTTACGATCGAGATAAAATCGTTAAGTGTATTTTAACGCTAACCGAGCAAACGAAGCTGTAACCTGACTACATAAGATGATCAGTCTGTTTCGCCAGATCAATAAAAGCGTTTTGATATTCAGGGCGTGTTTCTCCAGCCCTGAAGCCAAGATGAATGTTTTTGAATATGCCAGACTTCCCTAAACGAACCGGTACTATCGCCAAGTCTTTTTGATGCTGCTCTACCAGCCATTTGGGCAATGCAGCTACGCCACGCCCAGCACTCACCATTTGCAGCATAATTTCAGTGGTTTCAATCGTGCGATGACGTCTAACGCTTGCACCAGCAGGCGTTAAAAATTGGCTGAATACATCTAAACGACTGCTCTCAACGGGGTAGGTTATCAATACGTCATGACTTAGGTCTTGAGGCTGAACAAAGGCTTTTTCTGCGACAAAATGAGACGTTGGCACCACAAGCACATGTTCATATTCAAACACGGGTAAATACTCTAAGCCTTTTTGAAAAAGCGGATCGGGCGTGATTAACATATCAATGTCATAGCCTAGTAGTGCCCCTAAACCGCCGAACTGAAACGCTTGGCGTACGTCAACATCCACATCGGGAAAACGTTGCAGAAAAGGTGACACCACCTTTAACAGCCACTGATAACATGGGTGGCATTCCATACCGATGCGTAACGAACCACGCAGACCTTGGGCAATTTGCTGGATCACCTGTTCGCTATGTTCAAATTGAGGTAACACTCGGTTGGCTAAATTTAACAACCCTTGCCCGGCTTGCGTTAAACGTAGTCGGCGACCGTCTTTTTGCCATACTGGAGCACCTAAATGCACTTCTAGCTTTTTGATCCCATGGCTCAAGGCTGATTGGGTTAAATGCAAAGCATTGGCCGCTTCGGTTAGGGTTCCGTGTTTATCCACAGCGTGAATGATGGCTAAATGATGACGCTCTAACATAACAGCAAACCTATGAAAAAAATTCATGCAATATGGAAAATATACCATTATTGCGACTAGTTAGCAGAGCTGAGTACGCCTTTTATTTCCATACCCGTTTTTTCAGGCCTAACGCGCGCCGACTTTTCGCTTTAACTACGCGCCAAGGCGTTTGCGGCCCTTTAGGTACGCTCGCACGTAAATACGCGTAATCCTCATCATTTAATTGCACTTCACCACCGTGAGCCAACAATATTGATTGCGGCCGAATGGCCATAAGCTTGTCGATTGACCTCCCGTAAACCTTAGGAAAGAACACCGGAAACGGCGGAATAAATCGACTTTTCACTTTTACCACCAGATCAGCCACGTACATGCGTTGACTTGGCATATGCATTATCGACAAGTCACGGTCGGTGTGTCCTGGCGTCTCAAACACACACCATTCATCAAACCCGGGGATCGTTTGCTTATCTACCAGCGTGATATCCGGTTTCAACGTTTTGGCGTACCACATACTTTTACGCTCGCGCCCTAACCGCTTAGCTACCCAGCGTGCTAGCCCCAAATCCGTTAAGTACATCAACCAACCTGAAAACCCTTTGTACCAAGAGTGCTCGACGTCGCTTGAGATAACTTTACAACCAATGAGCTTTCTTAGTTGATGCGCCGCCCCAGCATGATCTGGGTGCATATGCGTCACCATTACTACTTTCAAGTCACTAAAGGGACGCTTAAGTTCTTGCGTAATAAAATGACGCAGCGTGTCTACATCCGCTCGGGTACAACCATCTAGCAGCATGAGTCTATCTGGATACTCCACCAGATAAATTGACTGAATATAACCCTGTAAATGATGTAACTTCATAACCCTTGTTGCTCTTTAGACGCTTTCTTACACTTGAACAGGATAACGAGCATAGCCATTGATACGAACTTTTAGTTATAAATAGTTGTGCCAAAAAAATTGATATAACTTCGATTTGTATGGCCCACAAAGCAAATACTGTCGCTAAATACCCAAAGCGCGGGGCGAGCTTTTTAAACCCAGCGTAGAACCTTCAAACATTTTACTGTGTTACCCTGCTTCATTTGTGCATTACTGCATTGGCTGTAAAGGAGCTAATTTTGTCTCATTCTTTATCACCTGCCGCGCTTCACGTTGTCGTAGGCTCCAAAAATCCGGTTAAAGTAAACGCAGCGAAAAACGCTATCAGTATGCTTTACCCTGACCATCAAATAACGTGTGAAGGTATGCACGCCCCATCAGGAGTGGCTGAACAGCCCATGACCAGCGAGGAAACCCGTATTGGTGCGATGAATCGCGTTAGGTATTGTCAGGCGAATGCTAAAGCAGATTTTTATGTCGCGATGGAAGGGGGCGTAGATAAATTTGAATATGGGCCCGCAACCTTTGCCTACATAGTCATTGCCAATCATGAACGCAAATCTATTGGCCGCGGGGCGATTATGCCCATCCCAGAATCTGTTTATCAAGCGTTAGCGAATGGCGAAGAACTTGGCCCGTTAATGGACAAGTTGTTTAACACCAAAAACGTCAAGCAAAAAGGAGGGGCAATAGGGTTACTGACCAACGGCAATGCGACGCGAGAAGGCAATTACACCCATGCAATGGTGCTGGCAATGGCACCGTTTTTACACCCCGAGCTGTATCCAGTTAACCCCAAATAGATGCTTTGTCATACCTAAAAAATGAGAGATACACGCACACCAATAGGCTGGCTAGAATCTGAGAGCTGATTTTCAATTTGAATTTCAGCGTTGTGAAATTGCGCTATGACTTTGGCAATATGTAACCCTAGGCCTAAATGAGGTTCAGACGTAGCATGCTCAGGACGAACCGATACCATAGAGTCGAATAGCTTACCTTGCATATGTTTAGGCAATGCGGGGCCTTTGTTGTCAATATTTAGCACATGCTTGGAACCACGTTGGGTTAATTGCACCGCTATCATTGAACCTTGCGGGCTAAACTCAAGGGCATTGGCGACAATTTTATCTAGCATTTGGCCGAATAAATCCCCCGAACCAAGCAATAAAGTCACCCCAGTTTCATTGCTATACGAAAAGTGATGGCTGGGGTACGTCATTCGATACCCTTCTACATACCCACTGAGCAAAGCATTTACATCAAACTCTTCGCGCTCATCACTTTGCACTGCTTGCTCTAAACGGGTGGCTTCGCTCATGTTATTTAAAATACTGCTCAAGCGTTTGATGCCCATTTGCGCACGTTCGATGTACTGGGCATCTTCATTTGTATGCTGGCTAAGTTGGAGGTTTTCTAAGGATGATTTAACAATGGCCACGGGCGTGCGCAACTCATGAGATAACCGCGACGACATATTCTGCAAATACGCGTTGTACTGCCCTAGCCTGCCCAGTACTAAGTTAAACGTATTGGCTAGATCACCTATCTCATCTCGCGCGTTTACATTGGCAATGCTACCAATGATTTTTCCGTGACTGTCGATAGCAGCCTCAGTTTGATTTCTAAGTTTACGTATACGAAATGACATGCGCGAAGCAAATAGGAACAACGCCAGAGTACCCAGCCCCATAACCGCTAAGATCACATGAAACAGTTTTTCCAAAGCACGATTTCGCAAGGTGCGGATCCCATTTGTGGTTTGCTCAACCACCACGGCGCCCATCACCTTTTCATCAATAAAAATAGGATGCGCAGCCGAGAGGATCACCGCTTTGTTGTCAGGGCTCAAGCGCCACAAAGAAGCAGGCGTGCCAGTAAGCGCTTGATTAATATCTTGGCCTTGCAGCGCGTAGGCATCTTGTAAGTCATCAATAAAATCGGCAGGGGGCTTAGTTAATATTTGATAATATATGGGCAATAACCATTCTTGCTCGATACGTTGCCACCAGCTTTTTTTAAGGCCCTGGGTTGATGAATAAGCGCTGCTACTTAATCCGACAGATTTATGGATATTGCCCGAGCGAGCTAATACTCGCTTGTGTTTATCAATGACCCACACCCTAGCATTCGAATACTTTAAGCCCTTGATGATATTTTCGATTTCCGGCGATGGCACCAGCACAGTGCCTAGGGCATCGCTTTTATTTGGGTTTGCCGTACCTATTCGATAACGCATTTGCCGACTTTGCGGATCATCTACATCGGTAATAGCGAACGCAATTTTGCTGCTTATCATTGCTAAAGGGAAACGCAGCTCGATATTGTAGCCTTTAGCCGTGTTTAACCAGCGGCCTTGAATTTGTGTTTCAAGAGAAACTGGGCGCATAGAGTCAACCGGCTCGGCTAATAAATAGGCATTGACCCAACCTGCTTCTTGCGGCGCCACAACATAACGCTGAAAACGACCATTTTGGTCGCTCATGGCTATTTGCAGATAGTCATTGCGGTCAACCCTCAGGCTGTTTTTCCCCCTAAATAAAACATTTTCATCAGTGACTTCAAACATGGCATACAGATACTCGCCAAACTGCCCCACCATATGCCGAAAGTGAAAACTACTCGCCTGATAGTCATCATGGTAATCAAGCAAATGGTCTTGCCCATACTCAAGGCTTAAATGTTGATAATCCTGCCAGTCATCTAACTTGCCATCTAAACGAATAGGGTCGTGTATTTTGTGTGCGTATAAGTCGGTGCCGGGTTTAACATCGGTTAAATACGCGCTTTGGGTGTCAAACAGAGATGGCCGTTCGTGTAAAGCTGTAGCAACCGCTCGCGCTGTGCCAACCATGGTTTGCTCTTGCCCAATGCGCAGGTAACTTTCCAGCTCCCATACGTATTGATAACCAAGCCAAGGGATAGCAAACAAAAACAAAGATAAAGCCAGAAGCTTTAAGCGAATACCAAAGCGAAGATGAAACCGCTGCTTATTTGGCTCATGGCTGGTTTGTTGATTTATAGGTTGACTGACAGGACGGCTCATAAAAAATTAGTGAATTGTTCCGTTTTTCCAGCGATATCCCATTCCATAGACCGTTTCAATACGGTCAAATTGGCTATCGACTTGCTGAAATTTTTTGCGGATACGTTTGATATGAGAAGTGATGGTGCTGTCATCCACCACCATTTTGGATTCGTCCATCAGTTGTTGACGACTCTTTACGTGCCCTGCGTATTTAGCAATCGCATGCAACATCCAAAACTCGGTCACTGTCAGCTCAATGTCTTGCTGTTGCCAACTCACGGTCATTCGCTTGCTATCAATACTCAGCGCACCTGTTTGTATGACATCTTCGGATAACTGTGGTTGATTTAACAAGGCCACTCGACGAAACAAGGCGGCAATACGCGCTAACAAATGGGGCAAACTAATGTCTTTTGTCAAGTAATCATCAGCCCCCATGCGTAAACCACAAATAGTGTCGTAGTCATTATCTCTGGCAGTAAAGAAAATAATCGGTAAGGTTTTAGATAAACTGCGCAATTGCTGGCAAACCATAAAGCCGCCATCTATTTCATCTTGTAAGCCAATATCAATAATCGCCAAGTCGGGCAAGCGCTGGACAAAACCTTGCTCAGCTTCACGGCGATTGGCGTAACAGATTACTTCATAGCCTTGTTTTTTAAGGGCTGCTGCGTAGTTTTCCCGAATAGCGAGATCATCTTCTACCAGCGCAATACGTTGAGACATAACTACTCTCATATTATTTCGTGACGCCACTATATCCTAAAATTCTGCTTTTTTGACGCACAAAAAGAAATTCCATTTTTTCGCCACAATTGCCCCAAAGATTGCCACTTTTCAGTCGTTAATTTGCCTCAAAGCGAGTGTGTACTAAGCCTGATCCAAAAACATTAACTCCCTGATACCGTTAAGGAACCATAATGAAATATAGCGCTATTGCACTTACCCTATCATTGATTCTCAGTCACGCTTTTACACCAATGGCTAATGCTGCAACGCCAAAGAAAACATCCTCTCACTCTACCACCCAAAATGACCTCGTCGGTTTTGGCTCAGGCGCACTGCTTGGTAGCGCAGTTGGCGGCCCTGTAGGGGGTGTAATTGGTGGCATAATGGGCTTGTTTATTTCTAATGATGTAAATAATGATAACGCCTTAGCTCAGGCTAAATCAGACCTTAAAGAGACAAAACTGCAATTACTCGCCCTGCAACGTGATGACCATGATCTGAGCCCTGTAAGTCAACAAAAAGAGCGTGAAATCACCTCCTTTCAAACAGCGAGTATTGAAAATCTCGGCCATACAGCGCCGCAAAACACAGCTGTGATAAGTAAGTTCTCAACCATGACGCCAATCGAAACGAATATTCAGTTTCGCACGGGTTCACACCTCATCGAAAACCATTACCACAGGCAATTAGATTTAATTGCAGCCCTGATACGACAATCACCAGACCTCCAAATAACCCTTGCAGGCTATGCCGACGAGCGCGGTGATTCCAATTACAACCAAGCACTTTCACAGCAAAGGGCCATCAGCGTAAAAAGCTATCTAACTAAGCAGCAAGTGCCTACTACACAGTTGCACACAGAATCCTTTGGTGAGACCAGAATGAACAGCATAGAGAGCCAGCCAGAAAGTTGGTTTTTCGCCCGCAAGGTCATTCTGTCTATTCATCCTGCGTCGCACACACCGCTGATGGCCGCTTCAGCGACTAAATAGATATAAAACGGAGAACAGGAATGTCCCTTTTACTTAAGTTCAGCGGTTTTTTGCTCATTGTGAGCACCATAGGTGTGTTACACAGCGCAGCCTCTCAATACCTGATGCAACCCGACATCGAGAAAAACACTATGTATAACCAACAGCGCCTCGAAGACCAGACAAACAATAATGCAAGCGATACGGATACCAGCCTACCTGCCGTTTATGTTGATTCTATTAATGATGTTGAACAAGGCAGCTTGTTTTACCTGCGTGAGTCATCAGAGGATAGCCCCCCTAGTGGCGAGCATAATGAGCGCTCAAACGAGCACGTTCGTCGCTTTCAACTTAGCCCTTTGCTTAGCACAGATGTAAAGATTAACGTGACAGGTATGATCGCCAGAACTCAAGTCACTCAACGCTTTCATAATCCCAGCCAAGATTGGGTGAATGCTATATATGCCTTTCCGCTTCCCGAAAATGCCGCGGTTGACCATCTCAACATGATCATAGGTGAACGCAAAATGACGGGTGAAATTATGCCCAAAAAACAAGCCAAAGCGCATTTCGAAACAGCCAAAAAACAGGGCAGAAAAGCGAGCTTAATCGAGCAGCAACGACCCAATCTATTTACCAATGCTATCGCCAATATCGGCCCAAATGAAACCATCAGTGTAACCATTGAATATCAGCAGGTCATACGCTTTGACCAACAGACATTTAGTTTGCGCTTTCCCATGACAATCACCCCTCGTTACTCACCAAGCGCTTCACAGAAAGTTTTGATGAATCAAACCTCAGTGGCAAAGGTCAATCCAAATGGCTGGGGTAAAAATGTATCGGTACTTAGCCAGCAAATAAAAACCCCAGATGAACCAGCAAATCCTATTCGCATCAGCGTGGAACTAGACAGCGGTTTTTCAATGAGCCCTGTAGATATTGTTAGTGAGCACCATCCAATCGATATCACCTCAAATGACCAACAAGCAGGTCACTACCATATTGAGCTAACGAAAGAACATATCGCTAACCAAGACTTTTCGTTACGCTGGAAACCCACTGCAGGTGACATCCCAAGTGCCGCTCATTTTAGCGAAACGATAGGGAATTATCGGTATGGTATGGTGATGTTAACGCCCCCAACACAAGATGATGCAGACGATAAAAATACGATGACTCCAGTATCAACAAGAGAAATCGTGTTTTTACTCGATACCTCTGGCTCTATGGCTGGGGAGTCTATTGTGCAAGCTAAGCGCGCGGTAGATTTTGCCTTAGCCCAGCTGCATCCTGAAGATAGCGTCAACGTTATTGAATTTAATGACGCCCCTCAAGCGCTATGGAAAATGGCAATGCCAGCCACGGCCAACAATATTCAACGGGCTCGTAATTGGGTCGCTAGTTTGAGCGCAAATGGCGGCACTGAAATGGCGCCAGCGCTATCACTGGCGCTACACAAAACCAACCTTGGTCAGCCGAATACAGACCGGGTCAGCCCTGTGCAATTGCGACAAGTGGTGTTCATCACCGATGGCAGTGTGAGTAATGAAGACGCGCTCATGAGCTTGATTGAAAATCAATTAGCAGACAGTCGTTTATTTACCATAGGGATCGGCTCAGCCCCAAACAGTTACTTTATGACCCAAGCGGCCCAAGCCGGGCGAGGCACCTTTACCTATATTGGCGACATTAATCAGGCACAGCAAAAAATGACTGAATTGTTCAGCAAGCTCACTCGCCCTGTGATGCAAGACATACACATTGAATTTGCCCGTGATACCGAGTTTTACCCCAGTGTTATCCCTGATTTATACCAAGATCAACCTGTGGTTATTCACTACCGTGCTCCCGTGGCGCATTTAGAGAATGGTATGCAACTACAACAGCCAGACAACGCGGTTAAGGTCACAGGTTGGCAGGCAACAAACGCATCCCCAAGCAAACCTTGGTCGATTCGCATGCCTCTTAGCCCGACAGCTAAAAGCGCAGGAATGGGCGTGGCTTGGGCAAGAGAAAAGATAGAGCAACTGAGTCATACCCTGCGACGTGAACGTGACAGCACTATGCGTCAAACGTGGCGGCAAAGTATCACCGAGATTGCCCTTGAACATCATATGGTTAGCCAGTTTACTAGCCTTATCGCCGTGGATGAGCAAGAGGCTAATTCAAAAGACACTAAACCCGATCACGAGAACAGCAAAAACAAACCGATTAATCATAACGCCCCTGCTGGCCTTGCTATGGCTGGAGTCCAAATGCACGGGAAATTGCCGCAAACGGCTACGAATATCCAACTCAGTATCACTTTAGGATTATTACTATTTGGCGCGGCGCTAGCTGCTCGTCGCAGGTTTCTTATATGATGATGAGTATAGATAAACCCTTGGGGCTGCGCATAAAGCGGCCCCTAAGGTTACTCAGCCGAACCATCTGCTTGAACATTATCTGGCTCGCTTGTCTATTAGGCGGTGGGTTATTGGTGTCAAACGGAGTGTACATGTGGGCAAAAGCGCAATTGGCCCAAGCGCTTATCGCCAGCGCTTGGCAACGTAGCGTGCATGCAGTTGAAGCTAACATCCCTTCCCATAGCACTAATCAAACACTCGAAGCCATAAAAACCAAACCTTGGCCCTGGGCTGATACCTATCCTGTGGCCAAACTCACGTTACCGAGTAAGTCACCAGGCTCGATATCGGGAAAGCCCTTATACGTTTTAGCAGGGGCATCAGGGCGCACCATGGCATTTGGGCCTGGGCATATGAGTGCTACCCCACTACCATTTAAGGGTGACAATAGTGTCATCACGGGTCACAGAGATACTCACTTTGCCGCCCTGCAATACCTCAACAAGGGAGATTCCATAAGCGTGCAAACTCTCGAAGCGCAAGGGCAGTTCCGCGTCACATCGACCTTCATTGTGCATCAAAGTCAAACTCACATCATCGAGTCACAAGGCGCAGATCAACTCACACTAATCACCTGCTACCCGTTTAACTCAATGATACCCAACCCGACCATGCGCTACGTAGTGAGCGCTGATAGGGTCCCATAACGCTTTGTTATCGCTTCGAGGTTTTGAATAGGAAAACGTATCAGAGAATGTTTTCAGCAATAAAGAAGATGATATTTATTCTAAGAGCCATATGGCACCCAAAACAGATTTACGCTACTTTGCCCGCTTTCATCTTATCAAAACCCTTTTTGGGCTAAGCAAGGAAAGCCATGAAGCTCGCTATCTTATTGATCTTTACTCTTCACAGCGTAAATGCGCTCGCCAACAATGTCTTCGATGAGTTGCCGGCATCTATCAACCCAAGCGCGCGGTATATTTTTTACTCTCACGGTTTTATTGTCGAAGGCGTAGATTCAATGCCAGAACACCCCACTTGGGGCACTTATGACTTTCCAGCAATACTTGAGACCTTTTCAACGCTAGACGCCCTCATTATTGCTGAGCACAGGGCAAAAAATACTGACCCTTTTGAGCATGCCAAGAAACTCCAACATCAAGTTCAGTACTTAATTAAAAAGGGCGTATCCCCCAGTAATATAACACTAGTGGGGTTTTCTCGTGGCGGTTTTATCACCGCTATTACCTCAAGCTATCTAGCCAATAGTGATATTAATTATGTGATTTTAGCTGCTTGCACCAGCAGCCTAGCTACTCATAATGACGTGATGTTGCAGGGACATATCCTCTCAATTTATGAGACCTCAGATACCGTTGGCTCCTGTAAAAACGTCATACAGCGCAGTGGTAATAAGGTGAGGTCATTTGAAGAAGTTTCAATTTCTACGGGGCTAGAACATGGCGCTTTCTACCGGCCACATAACGCGTGGGTTGAACCACTTAACAAATGGCTGGTGAAAAAAACTGAAAAATTCGCTTATACCATTCCTAGAAGTGAGGTAGTTGAACTGGAAGAGCCTATATCAAAAAGAGTTTATCCGCTTTTCATCAAACTTCCTCGCTCTTACCGCTCGCACAAAAGTAAGCATTATCCAGTGATCTATCTCACTGACGCACCGTACAGTTTCCCACTGGTCTCTGGCGCCACTCGATTCCCCATGAACAGTAGCACAATGGAAGAAGCAATCATTGTAGGCATTTCATACGCTAAAGGTTCGAAAGGCGCAGCGAGCAGAATAAGAGACTTTACACCAAGCAAGGCCAGCGATTGGAAACTAGAAACGGGTGGCGCAAAAGCCCACTTAAGCTTTATTCAAGACATAGTGTTCCCATATATGGAGTCAAATTACCGCGCCCATTCTAAACACAGAACATATGTAGGGAACTCTCTCGGCGGTTTGTTTGGCGCCTATATTTTAATTACGGCTCCAGACACATTTTCTAGTTACGTACTGGGCAGCCCATCAGTTTGGTTTAACGATAACGAGTTATTAGCCATGAATGTGCAAAGGCCCAAAAATGAAACAAAAGTGTATTTGTCAGTCGGTAGCTTGGAGACGCCAAAATTCGGTGAGCAGCAAGATATGGTGCGTGGCGCACAATTATTGGCTGAAAAAATCGATGCCGTCGATTCATCTCATTTACTCCTCAATTTTAAGATTATCGACGGTGCCTCTCACGCTACCGCATTTCCAACCACGTCCATTCAAGGGCTCGATTGGATATACGGCAATCTTTAGCTATCAGTACCGCTTATTAGTTCGCATTTTTACACATGCTTGCCACCAGTCCAGCCCCCTTGAGCGAGCACCTTCTTGCCTAGTGCTTTGGGCGCATCTTCTAAGTCTGTAGCCATGGAGTCATTCCAGCGATTTAGAAAACCGTATAAGCAAATGGCACCTAGAATTTCAACGATTTCATCTTCTTCCCAGTAGGCTCGCATACGCGCCATCAGTGGCTCATCTACCGCGTTCGGCACAGAACCTGCGGCGAGTGCGTAGTCAAGGGCGACACGCTCTGCATCTGAATAAAGTGGGCTGGTTTGGTATTCCCACACTGCGGCGACCTTTTCATCAGAAATACCGTGAATTTTAGCGGCTATTAAGGAGTGGGCTTCACAGTATTGGCAACCTGCAGCTCGGCTTGAAAAGTGTGCCAATAGACGTTTGAAACCTAAATCAACTGAGCCGTCTTGTGCCATCACCGCTTTGGTTAACACCCCAAAACCACGTACGATGTCTGGTCGGCGCTGCATCGTCAGCAAACTATTGGGTACAAAACCTAAAATTTGTTCAAAGATTGCGAAGTCATCCGCTAATTCGGGGGTGGTTTCTTTGGGTAGGGGCTGCATATGGGCCATGGTTCTTTCTCTCCTATTTTGATTGAGTCCTGGCTTTTAGGTGCTAATTGGGCACTAGCTGGTTTCTTGCTTTGCGTTTTCGCATAGCCTGCAGGGTGCCAAAAACTTCCCTATGGGATTAACAAACTAAAAACCTTACATTTTATTCATTGTTCGTCGTGTTTTATTCATTCATCCCCATGATATAATGCATACTTTTCGGTGTGAGTACATTCAGCCAACAACTTTATGCTTTTTCATTTTGTCTCTCTAAGTTGGCAGTCATCGTAAAAACAGATAATCCAACATCCTGAAAATCACGCGGAATAAAGCATGAATGCATTGAATATCAAAGGGTTAACCAAAGTATACAAAGGTGGTACCCGAGCCCTGAATGGGATTAATTTAGAAGTAACGCAGGGTGATTTTTTCGCCCTACTCGGCCCAAACGGCGCGGGCAAATCCACCACTATTGGCATTATCAGTTCTCTAGTGAATAAAACCAGTGGCACTGCTGACATATTCGAATACTCATTAGACACCCATCCCGTAGAAGCCAAATCATGTATTGGCTTGGTACCACAGGAGTTCAATTTCAATCAATTTGAGACGCTGCTTCAAATTGTAGTCAACCAAGCAGGCTACTACGGTGTGCCGCGCCACGTTGCCAAAGAGCGGGCTGAAAAATACCTTAAGCAGTTAGATTTATGGGAAAAGCGTAATCAACCGGCGCGTAACCTATCTGGCGGTATGAAGCGCCGTTTAATGATTGCTCGGGCACTCATGCATGAGCCCAGAATGTTGATTTTGGATGAGCCGACCGCTGGGGTAGACATTGAAATACGCCGCTCAATGTGGACGTTCCTCAAAGAGATTAACGAGCAAGGGATCACCATCATATTGACCACGCACTACCTTGAAGAAGCTGAAATGTTGTGTCGCAATATCGCGATTATAGATAAAGGCGTCATCGTGCAAAACACCAGTATGAAGTCTCTATTGGCCACGCTTAATATTGAAACCTTTATTCTTGATCTGGCCGGTGAGCATCAAAACATTGCACTGTCGGGTTTCGAGTATCGTCTGCTTGACGCACACACACTCGAAGTGGATGTGGCCAAAGAAGAAAGTTTGAATAACGTCTTTGAGCAGCTATCTAGCCAAAAAATACAAGTACTAAGCATGCGCAACAAATCGAACCGTTTGGAAGAATTGTTTGTACGTTTGGTTGAATCAGGCCGCGAAGAGCTTGCGAACAACAAAAAAACACAAAAGGAGCTCGCTAATGGGTAGTCGCACTATGATTGCACTGCAAACGCTATGGATAAAAGAGTGCACTCGTTTTTTGCGTATTTGGATACAAACCTTGGTGCCGCCAGCAATTACCATGTCCTTGTATTTTGTCATATTTGGTAATTTGATTGGCAGTCGCATCGGCCAAATGGGTGGCTTCAGTTATATGGAGTTTATCGTGCCAGGGCTGATTATGATGGCGGTGATCACCAACTCCTATTCGAATGTCTCGTCCTCTTTTTACAGCGCTAAATTTCAGCACAATATTGAAGAGTTATTGGTAGCGCCTATCCCCAACTGGGTGATTATCGCTGGCTTCGTAGGCGGCGGGGTCGCGCGAGCGATACTCATCGGTATTATCGTGACCTGTGTATCTATGTTGTTTGTTGATATCACACTACACAATATTCCGATTATCATTATTACTTTGTTGTTAACCTCAATTTTGTTCGCCACTGCGGGCTTAATTAACGCCATCTTTGCCAAATCATTTGATGATATCAGCGTGGTACCCACTTTTGTGCTAACTCCCCTTACCTATTTAGGTGGGGTATTTTATTCACTCACTTTACTGCCTGAGTTTTGGCAGTGGGTCAGTAAAATCAACCCTATCGTGTATATGGTGAATGGTTTCCGTTATGGTTTTTTAGGCGTCTCTGACGTGGACTACATGTACTCACTAGGGTTGTTAGTGGTGTTTAATGTGGCGCTGCTTGGCTTTGCCTACTCACTGATTAATCGCGGTGTGGGTATTAGAAGCTAGGTGGAATAGTAAACGTGATTAACCACAATTCTATGCCCGAGGGTAATTCTCGGCACATTGAAAGCAACCAAACTGGGGTACATGAAAAGCTACCAGATTTGGTTGCTCGTCATTTACAGCATGCTAGCCAACGCCCGTTAACTGAGCATACTTTGCAGGCCTTTTCTCAGGCACAAGAGTGGCTAGGTGATTGGCAAGGCCCGCTCATATTAGACGCATGCTGTGGGGTGGGCGAAAGTACCACCCATATTGCCAATCTGCACCCAGAGGCAAAAGTCATAGGTGTAGACAAATCAGCCCATCGCGTGGGTAAGCATGAGCATTACAGCTTAAAGCAAGATAACGCTTTGATACTAAGAGCGGATCTAAATGACTTTTGGCGCTTAGCAGTGCAGGCTAAATGGCGCTTAAGTAAACACTTTTTGTTGTATCCCAATCCGTACCCTAAGTCTGCTCATGTACAAAGACGCTGGCACGGCAGTCCTGCGTTTGCAGAGATTGTTAAGCTAGGCGGGCAACTTGAGGTGCGTAGTAACTGGCAAATTTACGTTCAGGAGTTTGCTTTGGCCCTTGAAATAGCGGGTTTTAATGGCGAGGTGAAACAATACCATGATGCGCAAGCCATCACGCCCTTCGAGCGTAAATATTGGGCGAGCGGCCAACATAGCTGGCAAGTAATTAGCCAATTGTAATGACCAGCGAAAGCGTTAGTGCGCCTGCGCCTTAGGTTGACTGAAGTAAAAGCCTTGGGCGTAGCGCACATTAAGTTTTTTCAGCAAGGTAAGCTGTGCTTCGCTCTCAAGATGCTGAGCCACTAAGGCGATATTCAAACTTTGTCCTTTAGCACACAAGGATTTAATTAAAGCTTGTGCCTGCTCATCCTGAGCAAGGTCTGCCATAATCGGGCCTGACATTTTTAACCCGCTAATGGGTAAAGCGAGCAAGTGCTCTACCTGTGTTACATCGGGTTCAATATTATCTACGAATAAGCTCAAACCAAGCTTTTTACACAAATCAGAAAAGGTTGCAAATGTGTCTGTATCCGCTAACACATTCTGTGCGGTGACTTCTAATGCCACCCGCTTGGGGTTGGGGTAACTACTGGCTTGTTCGGTAAGAAATCGATGAATATTCTCATCTTGCATATCAGCCAGACTGATGTTGATATTCCATGGCATATTGCGTTCACGGAAGTATTGGGCACTGCGATTAAAGATGGTTTCCGTTAATTGTGAACGACTTTCTTGGCGGTCGACCAAATATAAAAATTCGCTAGGGATAAAAGGCCGCTCGCCGAACGTGATAAGGCGCGCTAAACATTCGTAACGCCAAACCTGATTATTTGTTAAATCCATAATAGGTTGAAAAAACGGCACAACGTTATCGGGGTTGAAGCTTTCAGTAACTTGAGAAACTTTCATAATAGACAGCATTTTTTCTTTATACTATAGCAAGTTAGTTCCTAATGGCTAGGCTGAATTGAACAACTTTCAGGCACTTTATTGTATGTAGCATCCCTTTACACACTCTGTTACCTTAAATTAGTCGTCAAATAGTCACTATAGCCCAGCATAAACTGGGGGTTTATGTTGGTCTAGCTGGAAAATTAATGTAAAGTTCGCGACCTGAAAGTTTTCATAAGAGGTGTCAAGCGTGGCCGTAGCTGAAGTCAGTTTAGAGCATTTGTTTAGAGTGTTTACCATGCCTGAAGGTAAAGATTCTAAGTTAGCTCAGATTGAGCAGCATCTGTCAGATAACTTGGCTGACTTTTTGTCTCAACACGTGGTAACGAAAGTCACGTCACTTGAGCAAATAGAACAAAGTTTTGCTGAATTTAATGTGCCCGAACATCCAGAGTTTGTGTCTGAGCACGCTGCGAATTTACTTGAAAAACTAGTCGCTAATTCAGTTAATACCTATTCGCCAACATTTATCGGGCACATGACATCTGCCTTACCGTATTTTCATTTATCGTTAGCTAAATTGTTAGTTGGCTTGAATCAAAATTTGGTCAAAATCGAAACCTCTAAAGCCTTTACGCCTTTAGAGCGTCAAGTGTTGGGTATGATGCACGAACTTGTGTATGCCCAAGACAGTGAGTTCTACAATACGTATTTACACAGTGCGAACCACGCCTTAGGAGCGTTCTGCTCTGGTGGCACCATAGCCAATGTTACCGCGCTGTGGGTAGCACGGAATAAAGCCTTAGCCGCCGACGGTGTATTTAAAGGGGTTGCCAGAGAAGGTTTAGCCGCTGGTTTAGCTCATTACGGCTATAAAAAAATGGCAATTTTATCTTCACGCCGAGGCCATTATTCCCTGTCAAAGTCGGTGGACTTACTCGGTTTAGGTCGTGAACAGCTCATCACGTTAGATTGCCCGACTCAACGCTTGTCCCCAGAAAAAGCATTAGCGTTTGGTAAACAATACGCTGAACAAGGCAATAAAATCCTCAGTATTGTCGGCGTAGCGGGCACAACAGAGACGGGGCATGTTGATCCACTCGACGAGCTTGCTGATGTTGCTCAAGAATTAGGGTGTCATTTCCATGTGGATGCCGCTTGGGGCGGAGCCACGCTTTTCTCAAGCACCCATAGAAATATCCTTAAAGGGATCCAGCGCGCCGATTCCGTCACCATAGACGCACACAAGCAAATGTACGTGCCAATGGGCGCAGGTATGGTGTTATTTAAAGATCCTAACGACAGTAATGCTGTGCGCCACCATGCTAACTACATATTGCGCGCTGGCTCAAAAGATTTAGGTGCCACCACGCTAGAAGGTTCGCGTAACGGCATGGCCATGATGGTATATGCGTCTTTGCATATATTTGGTCGCCAGGGGTACGAGTTATTGATTAACCAAAGCATCGAAAAAGCCAAAATTTTCGCGCGTATGATCCAATCACACCCTGACTTTGAATTGATCACTCCTCCTACCTTGTCTTTGCTAACTTATCGGGTTAACCCGCAGGAAGTGCAGCAACAGATCAAAGCTGATCCGTCATTAAGCCCTCACTTTAACGAGAAGCTCGATAAGCTCACTGTCTATGTGCAAAAACAACAACGTGAAGCAGGTAAATCATTTGTATCACGTACTCGTTTACAAACCCAAACCTATGGCGAGCAAACCATGACGGTGTTTCGTGTGGTATTGGCTAACCCGTTGACCACGGAAAACGACTTGCAGAATATACTTGATGAACAGGTAGCGATAGCTAGCAAAAGTCAAAATTGGGCTGAGCTGACAGAAAAAGTCACCCAATGAGTTGTTGTTATAACTAAATAAAAAGGCCGTTAGCATTCACTAACGGCCTTTTTTGTTTATACCAATAAGCAGTATAAGCGGTTAGGTTAACGACACTTGCAGGTTATCAATTAGACGTGTACGACCTAAAAACGCGGCCGCTAAGATAACCACGTTTGTTTCTTCATGTCCTGGCTGCAAAAGCGTATCCGCAGAGCGGATCTCGATGTAATCGATGCTAAACCCAGCTTGTGCAAGCTGCTCACAACATTCACTGGTGATACGCGAAAAGTCACGGCGCCCGGATTCTATTTTGTCTTGCATTTCCAGTAATCGTGAATACAAAGTCGGAGCAAGCGCACGCTGTTCAGTACTCAAGTATTGATTGCGCGAGCTCATCGCTAAACCATCATCTTCACGGGTCGTCTTAACCCCATGCACGGTTAAATTCATGGATAAGTCTGTAACCATGGCTTTGATGACCTGCAATTGCTGAAAGTCTTTTTCACCGAAAAACGCCATGTTCGGCTGAACCATGTTGAACAACTTACAAACGATAGTCGCCACACCGCGAAAATGCCCTGGTCGACTGGCACCGCAAATCATGTAGGAAATCCCCGGCACTTCGACAAAGGTCTGCTGCTCAAGGCCACGTGAATAAATATCTTTCACTTGAGGAGTAAAAAGCACGTCTACTCCCATCTCACTGAGCACTTTGCGGTCATTCTCTAAAGTACGTGGGTAGGCTTCTAAGTCCTCATCCGGTCCAAACTGTAACGGGTTGACAAAGATCGAGACCACAACGACATCGGCTTTTAATTTGGCTTCTTTTACCAAATTAAGATGGCCTTGATGTAAATTACCCATGGTAGGAACAAAGGCAATCACTTTAGAATCTGCCTGCCAGCTACGACGCACATCGCGCAAGCTGGCAATATTACTGATCACTCGCATACTGAACTCACTTACTGAAACTATGGGCTTCAGACGGGAAAGAGCCGTCTTTCACTTCTTCAATATACTGACTGACCGCTGTGCGCATATCGCCCGTTTCTTGAAGGTAGTTTTTTGAAAATTTCGGCATGTAATTGGCGCTAATACCAAACATGTCATGCATCACTAAAATTTGTCCGTCGGTTTCGGCGCCAGCACCTATACCGATCACAGGAATATCCACGGCTTGAGAAATAGCTCCAGCTAACTCCGTTGGTACGCATTCTAGTACCAGAAGCTGAATCCCAGCTGCCGCCATTTCTTTGGCTTGCTCGAGCATTTGCTCTGCTTGCAGATCATCACGGCCCTGCACTTTAAAACCACCAAAAACATGCACCGACTGAGGCGTTAACCCCAAATGACCACACACTGGCACACCGCGTTCGTTCAATCCCTTTATACTGTCAAGTAACCAGCGCCCACCTTCAAGCTTTACCATGCTCGCCCCAGCAGCCATTAGCTTTGCAGCATTCAAGTAAGTTTGTTCTGGGGTGGAGTAAGACATAAACGGCATATCTGCGATGACAAATGCCCGCTCAACCCCTTTACGCACGGCGCGCGTATGATACGCCACATCATCAATGCTGACGCCTAATGTGTCATCACAGCCTTGTAATACCATGCCTAATGAATCGCCAATTAACAGTACGTCTATCCCTTGCTCATCAAACAGCTTTGAGAAGCTCGCATCATATGCGGTAAGCGCACTAATTTTTTCGCTTTGTTGCTTCATTTTTAACAACGTGGAAGTTGTGACTTTTTTCATTTTGAATCACTCCAGTACGATGAACACTAAATAGAGCTTGAGTAAATCAGGCACTATACTGATTTTTTAACGGATTTCTATCACACTCATTTATAGGGGAGTTTTTCCAACCCATTGAGAGGGCAATTATTGAGCATTTCGCTCAATTTAGTACCGTTTGGAAGGTGTAATTTTGGGGCTATTTCATGTAGAGGATACAAGACGAATTCGCGTTCACCCATGCCGTAATGTGGAACGGTAAGTTCAACAGAATCAATAACTTGATTGCCAAAAAGTAGAATATCCAAGTCTAAGGTACGCGGCCCCCAGCGCTCAGCTTTCCGCTCACGACCATGTTCACCTTCAATTTTTTGTAAGCAATGAAGAAATTCAACAGGTTGCATTTCAGTTTGCCCCCCAAGCACTGCGTTAACATAACTAGGTTGGTCTTGCGGCCCCATAGGTCGACTCACATACAAGCTCGACGTGGCAGTTACGCTAGTGCTAGGCAATGATGCAATTGCTCTTAATGCATCTTTTATTTGTTGTTCTGGCTGGGCTAAATTACTCCCTAACCCAACATAAACTTGGTTCATTGGGCGGCTTTCTTCTTGCCTCTATAGCGACTTCTGCGTTTAGGTGGGCCGCCTTCTTTGTCGCGCAAGGTTTTCAACATACCTTGACGCTGCTCAGGGTTAACATTCTGAAAGTCAGTCCACCACTGGGCTAGCGTAAGTAACTCCCCACCTTCAATTTGCCCGCGTATTAACAAGAAGTCATAGGCAGCTCTAAATTTGGGGTGTTCAAGCATCTGAAATGCCCTACGCCCGTAACGCTTTGGCAAGCGTTGTTGTAATTGCCAAATCTCACGTACGGTAATCGTAAAGCGCTTCGGGATCATAATGCGTTGAATTTGGCGATGTAACACATCGCTCAGTGCCAAATTAAATGCATCAAAGTGATTTAAGCCACCTTCCACCATATGCTGCTGACAACGCTCTTCTAGCGGGTACCACAACAACGCTGCAAAAATGAACGCGGGTGTCACTTTCATATCCGAATTAATACGGTTATCCGTATTCATTAGCACCTGCTCGATAAACGCAAGCTCACGGCTATTTTGCGATTTCAGTAATGGTGCTAATTGCGGGAACAACTGCTCAAACAATCCAAACTCATTGAGTAGCTTATACGTTTCAAGGCCTTGCCCTGACAGCAACAACTTTAACACCTCTTCAAACAAGCGTGCCGGCGGAATATTCGCCATCAAAGGGGCTAATTCGTGTATGGGCTTAGCCGTTTCTGGGCTTATTTTCATACCTAGTTTTACCGAGAACCGCACTGCACGAAGCATACGCACGGGATCTTCACGATAGCGCGTAGCGGGGTCGCCAATCATAGTGATCTGACGATTTTTAACCGCCTGCATGCCATTGGCAAAATCATGGATACTGTAGTCAGCGATATTGTAATACATCGCATTGACCGTAAAATCACGACGCTCCGCATCTTCTTCAATGCTGCCAAATACATTGTCGCGCAATAGTTGACCGTGATCACTTTGCTTACTTAAATTTTGCCCTTTGCTATCCTCATCTTGGCTTGGATGATGACCACGAAATGTAGCAACCTCGATAATTTCTCGACCAAATACAACATGTGCTAAACGAAATCGGCGTCCAATCAGTCGACAGTTTCTAAACAGTTCTTTGACCTGCTCTGGTGTCGCATCTGTGGTCACGTCAAAATCTTTAGGTTTCTTTCCAAGTAAAATATCACGCACACAACCACCAACCAAAAAGGCCTGATAGCCATTGTTATGTAGGCGATATAACACCTTTAACGCATTATCACTAATGTCGCTACGTGATACCGGATGTTCAGCACGGGGAATAATGTTGGCAACAAGAGTGGTTTTAGCTGTGCTCGGCGTGCTTTTAAACGCCTCTTTAACCTTGTTGATTACGCGAGAAATAATAAGTTCAGCTCCAATATAAAGGACTACCCAAAGCAGGGTGTTTAACGCGTCGGATCATAACCTGTCTTACGCGTCAATTCTATTGTCAAACGCATGCGGATTATCAGCTGTAAGCGCCACGCTCCAGTTATGCACTGCAAAGTCTAAAATATCTGTTACCGGGGCGTTGTTTAAATGACTTGGCACACGCAAACCTAATGTTTCTAATGCCGTGCACAAATTACTGGATGCGAGCTCATTATTTAATGGGGGGGCATGATTTTGTTTACTTAACTTTTGACCATTGTCCCCCATCACTAGCGGTAAATGTACGTATGCGGGAGCAGGCTGTGCAAACAGGTTATATAGGGCAAGTTGATAAGCAGTAGCGGGTAAGATATCCGCGCCACGCACGACTTCAGTTACTCCTGACGCAATATCATCTACCACCACAGCTAATTGGTAAGCGTAAAGTCCATCTTTTCGCCTTAAGATAAAGTCGTCTTTACTCTGCTCTTCAAAAGAAACACGCCCAAGCGCTAGATCATCGATTTCGTGCACAGCAACGGTATTTCGAAGAACGGTTGCGCTGCCCTGAGGGCTCAATGCTAACTGGGCGCATGCACAAGGCTGTCCTTTCGGATTGGCAAGCCGCTGTTTGCGAGTACATTGACAAAAATAACAATGACCGTTGACCCGCAAATATTTAAGCGCTTGCTCATAACGCTCATGACTATTATGTTGATAAATAACATCTTCATCCCATAACAAACCGTGACGTACCAAGGTTTCTTTTATGAGTTCATCAGCATTTGCTTGCTCTCGCGGCGGATCAATATCTTCAATTCGTAAGAGCCATTTACCATCCATTTGCCTAGCCCGTAGATAACTACCTAACGCGGCCACAAGTGAGCCCAAATGTAATGGCCCAGAAGGAGAAGGCGCAAACCTCCCTACATACTGGGTCTCTTGATGAGAACGACGTGCATCAAAAGGGGAGAGCATTAAGCGAAATCGTGCAAACGAAATAGTACATAAGCATAAAAAAAGCTGCGTTGAGCAGCTTTTTCGTTATCAATACTAACCTTGAAGCTGCTTTTCTTTAATTTCAGCTAGGGTCTTACAATCGATACATAAATCGGCAGTAGGACGCGCTTCTAAGCGCCTAACACCAATTTCGATACCACAGGTATCACAGAAGCCAAAATCGTCTTCTTCGATACGTTTAAGGGTCTTCTCGATTTTTTTGATCAATTTGCGTTCACGGTCACGGGTTCTTAGTTCAATACTGAACTCTTCTTCCTGTGCTGCCCGGTCAACTGGGTCAGGGAAGTTAGCCGCTTCGTCTTGCATATGATGCACGGTACGATCTACTTCTTGGCGTAATTGGTCGCGCCATGCTTTTAGCAACAAACGGAAATGCTCCATTTGTTTTTCATTCATGTATTCCTCGCCAGCTTTCTCCTGATAGGGAGTAAGACCAGCTAGGGCTAATAATCCGAGTGTTTTCATCGTGTTTCCTGTTGGCATCAGCCAATTCTCCTTAACTACGAGCACAGGACGGTTTTGTGCAAGCGGGTATGTATAACAGAAAGAAATACCGCTGGCAATTCTACGCACTGACCTGCTGTTAATGCTAAAAACCAAATTCCGACGGGCAATATGGCGATGTCGGCGAAAAAAGCAACTTATATTTTCATACAATCACTGGGAGTCGTTGATTTAGCGTAATATTTTGTTCGTTAATTACGCATGAGTATGCCAATACTTCCACCCCTGCCTCAACTGCTTGAGCAAACATTTGTGCATATTTTGGATCGATATGTTCTGCCACTTTTACGCTTTGAATACCCGTGTGCTGAACACAGAACAGCAAAACAGCACGATAACCTTGTTCGACCATAGCTGTTAGCTCGCGCAAATGCTTTTGGCCTCTTACCGTTTGGGCATCTGGGAAATAGCCTTGCTCACCTTCTAACAAGGTCACCGATTTCACTTCAATATAACAATCTTGTTTGCTCGATGCGCTAAGAAGAAAATCAATTCGGCTGTTTTCGAGCCCAAAACGTACCTCAGGGCGCACACTGTCGTAGCCAACTAATTCACTAATTGTCTGCATTGCCAGCGCTTCCCCGACGATTCTATTGGCATTATTAGTATTAATACCAATCCAATACCCTTGTTGGGTTACCGCTAACTCCCAAGTATAGCCTAGTTTGCGCTTGGGATTATCACTTACAGAAAGCCAAACTTGCATACCCGGCTCAGCACAACCCGTCATTGCGCCTGTATTGGGACAATGAGCAACGACTTCATTTTTATTTAATAATCTGACGTCGGTTAAAAATCGTTTGTAACGTTTAATCAACACACCTTCAATCAAACTGTTATTAAATTGCATTCATCACCATACTGTTTATCGTTACAAAATTGTTATGATATTGGCTTACTTATCTTAGGAGTGTTTTATGTCTCGACTTTCTATCCAACTGTCAAATGCGCCAGCCGCTGCCCATTGGGGCAAGAATGCTGTGCTATCATTCGACAATGAAAGCGCTACTATCCATTTATTATCTGATGACCCTCAACATAGAACCATTCGCCGCGCAGCGCGTATTCTAGACGGTTTGAATTTAGATTTCGTGACTTTATGTGGTAAATGGCATATCGAACAACAATGGGCTTTTGCCTATAGCTTCACCAGTAGCAAAAAACAGCACCACATTCAGTGGGCAGATGACGAAAATAGCAGTGCTTTAACCCAGCGCTATCAAGCGTTGGTGTTTACTCGTAATCAAACCAATGCCACACCGGAAGATCTGTCCCCCGAAAAATTGGCCAGCAGCAGTGTGGAATGGTTAACCAGCTTAAGTCCTAGTCATGTCACTGCAAAGCAATGGGTGGGCGAAGAGCTTGTAGAACAGCAGTGGCACGGACTATATAACGTTGGCCGCGGTAGCAAACGCCCGCCTGTAATGCTTGAAGTAGACTTCAACCCAACTGGCGATCCCCTTGCCCCTGTTAGCGCCGCATTAGTGGGCAAAGGCATAACCTTTGACAGTGGCGGTTATAGCATCAAAGGCAGCGAAGGTATGCTGCACATGAAATGTGATATGGGCGGAGCCGCCATGGTAACCGGTGGTTTAGGCTTAGCGATTATGCAAGGCTTAGAAAAACGGGTGAAACTATATTTGTGCTGTGCTGAAAATTTAATCAGTGGCCACGCTTACAAGCTCGGTGATGTCATCACCTATAAAAATGGAACAACGGTAGAAATCGTCAATACCGATGCCGAAGGTAGATTAGTGCTAGCAGATGGCCTAATGGCGGCATGTGAAACCCAAGCGCCATTGATCATAGATGCTGCAACGTTAACCGGCGCAGCTAGCGCGGCATTAGGACGTGACTACAATGCCTTTTTTGCGCTAGATAAAAATCTGATGCAGCGCGCATTAGGATACGCCGATGAAGAAAACGAGCCGGCTTGGCCCTTGCCGCTGGAGAAATGGCACCAAGAAAAATGCCCCTCTCATTATGCAGACACAGCCAATAGCCGCGCGCAAAAAGGCGGAGGAGCAGGAGGTGCATCAAACGCTGCCGGCTTTCTTTCACGGTTTGTGAGCAATGACGGTCAAGGTTGGTTGCATATGGATTTGGCCGCTGCATTTAACGATAGTGCAGATGCCTATACACCGGCAGGCGCCTCAGGTATGGGCATTCGAACCATAGCCAAGGCCCTATTGACTGAATAATGAGTAACTAAATACTCATTTGGTTTTCGTATATTTTGCAACAACCTAGGTGCGCAAGAGGTACCTAGGTTCGCTGAATTAAAAGCTCAAAGCCCCCCAAGACGCTCCGCGAGCACTTTGTATTTTTCTACATCTTTGGCATTAAATAGCGGCCTATCCTGCTCGTCTTTGTCTACCGCAATCAATAAACTCTCACGTTCTAAGCGTTCAACACGAATTGCCTCGACACCCAAAAAATTCGCTACTTCTTCTACTGTCATCACACTCATTTTCTGCTCCCTCTAAATATTACACACTCTTTACTGACTTCGGTACGCTGTTACTAGGTACTAGGTCATTGCTGTCTTTCAACCATAGCAAACAATTTGCTCGAGAGCTGTTGATCTTTAACGACTAAAAAAATAGATAAATCTTTCAATCAGATGGGCTGGGCTGCGTAGATGTTATACACTTGCCCAATCGCCCCGTCTCAATTAACTCCCGAAAGAGTAGCACTATGGAAACTTGGTCTGCGGCCATTACATTATTTTTGATTATGGACCCACTAGGCAACCTTCCTGTGTTCATGTCAGTATTAAAAACCATTGAACCCAAGCGACGCCGTATCGTTCTGATCCGTGAGTTGTTTTTTTCTTTACTGATCATGATGGGCTTTTTGTTCAGTGGCCAAGCCGTACTCGATTTTTTAAGTGTAAAGCAGGAAACCGTCAGTATCGCCGGTGGCATTATTTTATTCTTGATCGCGTTAAAAATGATATTTCCGCAACCCGGTGGTGTAACGGGCTTACCGCCAGGTGAAGAGCCTTTTATAGTCCCATTAGCCATCCCAATGATTGCTGGCCCATCTATTCTTGCGGCGCTCATTCTGCTCGCGAATCAAGATCATAGTCGTATGTTAGATTGGTCTTTGGCACTGCTGGCAGCTTGGTCGGTAAGCGCAGTGATATTAATGTTTTCGAATCTATTTCATCGCATACTAGGTGAACGAGGCCTAATAGCGATTGAACGATTAATGGGCATGATCCTAATTATGATTTCAATCCAAATGCTACTAGATGGCATCGGAAAATTTTATTCGCTAATGTAAAAGCGGAACAACGAGGTAACAATGAAAGAAAACAAACTAACTATATTTCAACAAGTTAGAGAATTAGAGTCTTGGCAGTCGGTTGCCTTTTCAGCAGCGCTGTTAGAGCGCATGTTACCGAATTACCAGCTTTTCTGTGAGGCGACTGAATTCGCAGACCCTAGCCCTTATCGCAATAGTTTAAATATTATCTGGGAGTGGCTTGCACACCCAAAAACAAAAATTAATTTTGCCGCGCAACTCGAAAAAGTAGAAGCAAACGTACCGGATCCTAATGATTATGACAGCATAGGCGTTTACCCAGCGATCGATACAGCCATGTCAATGTCAGCACTTATCTTATTGTTAATGGGAGAAGATCTGCAAGGCGCCGTCGTGGTGAGTAAACTCGCTCAGGGCACAGTAGAAACCTTTGTTGAGGCAACCTCTGATGACGAAATATCAGACGAAGAAATTAAGCAACATCCATTGATGCAATGGGAAATTGAAATACAACAAGAGTTACTCACCTTTTTAGCCAGTAGCCCTAAAAATGGCGAAACATGCAAAGCATTACAAGCAATCGCTATTGGCGAAGGCATGAGTAATATTGGTATCGATATTACTTCTTAGGGCTATTTTACGCCAGCAACTAGCCTTGATACAGCCGCGCTGTCACCTGGCTAGTTTGACTCTCTTTTAATAAGCGCCATTGAGGCGGCACACTGTATTGAGCATTTTGTGTTTCGCATTCAATATAAATCAAACCATCTTGGGCGAGCAAACCACCCTGTTCAATGCCCTCAATAGCTTTAGGAACAAGGTTTTGATTAAAAGGTGGGTCCAGAAAAATCAGCTCAAATTCTTCGTTGAGTTGATTTAAATAGCCTAAAGCATCACCACATAGCACTTTCGCACTATCTTCTGCGGCTTTTAAAGAGATTAGATTTTGCTGTAAGTTGCGCGCAACGTTTTTGTCTAACTCTATAAACGTCACGTGTTTAGCATAGCGAGAAAGTGCCTCAACCCCTAAACCTCCGCTGCCAGCAAATGCGTCTAAACAGCGGCTATCTTGTGTGTGTGCCATTAACCAGTTAAACAAAGTTTCTTTGTTTCTATCCGTGGTTGGCCTTAAACCTTGTACGTTCATCACAGGTAATTTGCGCCCGCGCCATTGCCCGCTGATAATACGAATTGCACCATTGGCAGCTTGTCTCTTTTTTACGTCTCGCTTCATTTATAGTAGGAATGCTATCATTGCTGCAAAGTAACGTAAGTGTACTCAATTAATTCAACGATTTTCCAAGGATTTCTATTTAATATGTCCAAGTTTTTCGGTTGGCTCAAAAAAGACAAGCCCAAGTCAGAGCCAAAAAATCCCCCTCAGAGCGCACCAGAAGAAGCCCAAGAAATACCGCAGCAAATCGATGAAATCATCGACGAACAAGGTGTCGAGCAAGAGCGCGCCCCTGAGAATGTTATAGAAACTGAGGTAGAAAATGCGTCTCATGCCCACCCAGCGGTAGAAGTTGAAAGCGCAGTAGATAAGCAGCCTCTTTTCGATGAGAACAGTTATACGACTGACATTGATGAATCCACACCGGCCTTAGTCACTGAAGTGGAAGATAATGATGTTTCAACATCAGTTATAACTGAAGAACCTGGTGCAGTAATAGAAGCCACCACAGAGATGCAAGAAACAGAGCTGGAGCTAGCCCCTGAACCAGACGCTGAATCAAAGTCTGAACCAGAGTCTGAGAAGCCTGCCAAAATAGGACTTTTTGCCAAGTTAAGACAAAGTCTGTCGCGTACCAAAGTTAACTTAGGTAGCGGTTTTGTCAGCTTATTTCGTGGTAAGACCATAGATGATGATTTATACGAAGAATTGGAAACGCAGCTATTAGTTGCCGATGTGGGGATCGATACCACCAGTAAAATCATTAAAAAGCTGACTGATGGTGCCAAACGTAATCAATTAAAAGACGGCGATGCCTTGTATCAATTACTCAAGCAACAGATGAGCGATATATTACAAGAAGTCAGCCAACCTCTTGTGCCCGAAACAGACGAAGGCCCGTTTGTTATCTTGATGGTTGGAGTAAATGGCGTAGGTAAAACCACCACCATAGGTAAAATGGCGAAGCAATTTCAGTCACAAGGTAAGAAAGTGATGTTGGCCGCGGGTGATACCTTCAGAGCCGCCGCGGTTGAACAACTACAAGTGTGGGGTGAACGCAATAACATCCCTGTGATTGCACAAAAAACGGGTTCTGATAGCGCGTCGGTTATTTATGATGCCCTCGAATCTGCAAAGGCACGCAAGGTGGATGTACTGATTGCTGACACCGCGGGGCGCTTACAGAACAAAGAACATCTAATGGAAGAACTGAAAAAAGTGTTGCGCGTCATGAAGAAAATTAATCCTAACGCACCTCATGAAGTCATGTTAACTCTAGATGCTGCAACGGGACAAAACGCCGTTAGTCAAACTAAATTATTTAATCAGGCAGTAGGCCTGTCAGGCATCACATTAACCAAACTAGATGGCACCGCAAAAGGCGGGGTCATTTTCGCCTTAGCCGATCAATTTAACATTCCTATTCGGTATATAGGCGTGGGGGAAGGAATCGACGATTTACGTCCATTTGCAAGTGATGAATTTGTTGAAGCACTCTTTGCCGAAAGCAGCGCTGATGCGAATGCACAAAGTACTCAATAAGTCGAATGTGCCAAGAGTGATGTTATGATCAAGTTTCAGCAAGTTAGTAAAACCTATCCTGGAGGTCAACAAGCCCTGCGCAAAGTTGACTTTCACATTGAGCCTGGTGAGATGGCTTTTCTCACCGGCCATTCCGGCGCGGGTAAAAGTACCTTGTTGAAACTGATCAGTTTGATGGAACGCCCTACGGTAGGGAAAGTGCTGATCAATGGTCATGACCTAAATCAAATCAGTCGTCGTCAGATTGCATATATTCGCCGTGATATCGGCATGATATTTCAAAGCCATCAACTATTGATGGATAAAAGCGTGTTCGACAACGTTGCTTTACCGCTCATTATTGAGGGTTATTCCCATAAAGAGACCAGTAAAAGAGTACATGCTGCACTTGAAATGGTGGGCTTGCGCGACAAAGTGAAAAACCTGCCTATTATGCTTTCTGGCGGTGAACAGCAGCGAGTCGGCATCGCCCGTGCTGTGGTGAATAAGCCTCCCCTGTTGTTAGCGGATGAGCCAACCGGTAATTTAGATCCAAAATTGTCGATGGAAATCATTCGCTTATTTGAAGATTTTAACCAAGCTGGGGTGTCAGTGTTTATCGCAACCCATGATTTGGGCCTGATTGCTCGTATGAAATACCGCACACTGACGCTTAAAAATGGGCAAATGATTACCGATGGCCTATCTCAAGACTTTTAACAAAAGCGCGCATACTGATGAACACCGAATCAGCATCAACTGGCCGCACACACATAAGTGAGTTTGAAGAATGAGTTTATTATTTAAAGGCCGCTCCCAAGGCGCGCAACTAAGTCAAATTTCTATTCTTCAACGCATCCAAATGTTTTTTCTCAGCCACCTTCGACAAGCGTTAGGAAGCTTAGGGGAAATGTGGCGGGCCGGTGCCGCTTCATTGATGACCATAGGGGTACTTGGATTAAGTATTACCTTGCCCAGCACCTTATATATTCTGGTCAAAAATGCCGAGCAGATTAATGCCGGTTGGGATCAAGCTTCCGAAATATCGCTATTTTTAAAAGCTGAAACCTCTAAACAACATATTGACCAACTACTGACACGGATTAATTCCTGGCCAGAGGTTAATAAAGTCACTTATATACCCGCAGATGACGCGCTAAACGAATTTAAGACACTTTCAGGCTTTGGTGATGCCATTGCTTATCTTGATAAGAACCCCTTACCTCCTGTGGTTCTCGTTACTCCTACTGAAAAGCATGCGGGTCCTGCGGCGGCGCGTTTGCTACTCGATAAACTGCGCAGCGAGCGAGAAGTCGATATCGGCAAGTTAGATTTAGAATGGTTACAACGCTTAGACGCTATTCTCACGGTCGCTAAAGAGCTGGTCAGCATGATCGCATTGTTGCTGTTTCTAGCTGTGGTGTTGATTATAGGAAACACGATTAGGCTAAATATTTTAAGCAAGAAAGATGAAATTTTAGTCATGAAGCTTGTAGGTGCCACCGACGCCTTTATTCAACGCCCCTTCATGTACACAGGCTTTTGGTACGGTTTATTAGGAGGGTTACTAGCATGGTTTACCGTGATCTGCCTTCTTTGGTGGATGAGTGCAAGTGTTGAAGCCGTCAGTGCTCTCTATCAGAAGCAGTTCACCCTTACAGGGGTGGATTTTGGCACCCTAGTCACTATGCTTTCTACGTCAGTCGTATTGGGGTTAGTAGGCTCAATGATATCGGTAAGGCGCCATGTAAGCGCAATAGAACCTAAGTGATATTTGCCTGAGATATAAACCTATCGTATCTCAGGCAACAGGAGGCAATTCCCTACAAACGAATCGCTATACTTTTGATTCAGGGAAGTGTGGCGATACAGATTGACGCAATCCATTACCCCATATGATCGCCTGATTAAACATACTGTGAAGCCGTTTCTGGTCTATTTTCAATAAGCCAGCAATACGGATAACCTTGAGCCAATTGGCACTTTCAAATGCCTTCGCCAGCACTAAATAAATAGACAAATCATTCTGCCCGCCACTTAATGCAAACTTTACGTCGTCATCTATTGGCAATTGATTGAGCAAGGTATCCATGTGTTGATCTAATATTGCATCTAACAACGAAAATAACCCGACTAAAAAGCCTACAGGCGGATTGTCACCTTTCTTGGCTTCACGCGCGACCAGATCACAAAACTTAGCTCGTACAAGGGAAAGATGTAATAACTCTATCGGCTTATCATCATTAAGGTTAGCCAAGGCCAACAAGGCAACAAACTTTTTGAGCTCCACTTCCCCCATATAGGTAATAGCATGGCGTAACGAGGTTATCTTATAACGTTTGTTAACCATGGGGTTATTCACAAAACGCAACAGCATATAAGACAGGCCAACATCATGCTCTATTACTGAATTAACACGTTCTATGTCAAAGGTTTCGCTTGAGCTCACGCCCATTAACTCGACCAAGGTTAGCTTTGACGTAGGTAAATTCTGTTGTTTTATCGCTTCAGGCTTAGCGAAAAAATAGCCTTGGAAGTAATCAAAACCCATGTCTCGATAAATTTCAAAATCTTGCTGAGTATCTATTTGCTCTGCAACCAATTTTACATTGGAATCAAGTAACCTAGGCATACTCTTAGCTATGCCGTCATAGTCACTCTGCATGATATTCACCTTAACTATGTCTACATAAGGTAAAAAATCATCCCATTTTGGATCGAGGTTATGATCATCTAACGCTATAGTAAAACCGGTATTTTTGACTTGTCGACAAACATCTAACAATGCGTCGTGAGGTAACACAGTATCGGATAATTCAACCACCACATTCGACGGGTCAAGAACAGCAGGCAAACCATTGACTAATGTTTCTTTTTGGAAGTTGATAAATGACTTCTTATTGCATGAAATATCATCTAGGCCTAGCGTGAGATAATGCTTAGCGATTAGCTTTTCGGTACGTTCGTCGCGAGTGGCGTCGGGAAAGCAATTGTTTTTACCATCTCTGAAAAGCAATTCGTAGGCGAATACATCACGTTTACGATCTAAAATAGGCTGACGAGCAATAAAGGCGAACATTTACATCCCTATGAAAACATTTTTATTAAGACTGTTTAGTCCAAAAGATATAACGCTTGGGAAGCGCTGCAAATTAATTTTAGTACCTTGATGTACTTTCGTCGTATTTTTGAACAAAGTCAGACTAACAGACTATTTTGAACCTTGTAAATACGACAAAGGATTGTTTTTACTTCAATAAAACAAAAAAGATCAATATCGTCTATCAAATGTGATGAAAGACCAGCATATGTAATAGAATATTAATATTGCGAAGATAGTTCTTGCGTACAATGATAACTGTTATTATGGTTGCATCATTCGTTGTTCATGAAGTACGAGCAACCCCCCAAAAGTAGCGCTGTATAAACTTTTAATTGATCTGGATCACACGGATCTGATTTTTGTATAATATATTACTGAAACATCAGTCGCTACATGAAATTTTTTCGCCTTTGAGTGGTCTATTACAACAAGCGTAAACTCAAAGCAGTTCTCGGATGGCAAAGTCATTGCATGGTTCCAAGAACACAATGTTACACGAGGTGATTATGACTACAGATATGCGTGCATTAACGTTAACCGTTCCACAGACCGGTAGCATCGAAACTTATGTTCAAGCTGTTAGCAGCATTGATATGTTATCCGCTGAAGAAGAGAAAGGTCTAGCAGAACGTTTACAACAGGAAGACGATTTATTAGCTGCAAGAAAGCTAATTATGTCTCATCTACGTTTTGTTGTGCATATTGCTAAATCTTATTCTGGCTACGGCTTACCTCAAGCGGATCTAATCCAAGAAGGTAACATTGGCCTAATGAAAGCTGTGAGACGTTTCGACCCTACAGTGGGCGTTCGATTAGTGTCATTTGCGGTACATTGGATAAAAGCAGAAATTCACGAATTTGTACTTCGTAACTGGCGTATAGTGAAAGTTGCCACCACCAAAGCGCAACGTAAGTTGTTCTTTAATCTACGCAAAAACAAAAAGCGTTTAGGTTGGTTCACACATGCAGAAGTACAACAGGTTGCAAGCGATCTTGGGGTAAGCGAGAAAGAAGTGCTACAAATGGAAGCTCGCATGAGTAGCCATGATCAAGCGTTTGACTTGTCTGCCGATGACGATGAAAGTGGCAGCTTCGCACCGGTACAGTTTTTAGAAGATAAAAGTGCTGACGTTGAAACAGACGTAGTAAATGCCGATTGGGATGCGACTGCATCACAAAAGCTTTACTCTGCGATAAAGACACTTGATGAGCGTAGCCAACATATTATACAGACCCGTTGGTTAAGCGATGATAAAACGACGCTACAAGATCTTGCTGATAAGTACCAAGTATCTGCTGAGCGTGTTCGTCAAATCGAAAAGAACGCTATGAAAAAATTACAAAGTGCGATGGCATAATCCACTCATTGATAGCTAAAAAGCGCGTTTCTAACGCGCTTTTTTATTGCCTGTGAAATATAAAAGCACCTGTTCTACCATTCCACGTTAATAGTGAGCACCCAAAGAGTGTTTAAAAAGCTTGCTCAACGCGCTTCCTTTAGACACATATCGACGCAAACGGTCATGCCAGCACATTGCTGGTAACAGCCCTGGCGGATTAAGGGCGAGCTTGTCGCCCCTTAAGCAATAAGTAAATCGCAAATAAAGCCAGTGGGATATTCAACTGCAACGCCGCTATGTTAAAAGCCGCGATACCTGATTTTGCGGTGTATGCAGCAATCATCGTCAACAAAGACACGGCTAGCGCTTGCTTTAGCCTGCTCACCCACAATTGCGTATTTTGCTGTCGCGCTGCAATCGCTAGAGCTACCACTAAGCCAACCCAAATAAATAGGTCTAAGCGTACGTGAATGAATAAGTTTAGTAGCGCGCTTACGCTTAATATCAACGGTGTGCCCCACACAAAGGTTGGCCACCATTGATTAATCACATCTGTAGTTTTGCGTTTGTTTAGCCAAATATTAATGCCTGTGGCTGATACCACCGTCAACATCATACCCAGCACAAAATACAGTACCTTACTCGCACTCCCTGCAAATTCGCCGAAATGCAGTCGGTACATCGAATAAATCACTTGCTTAGCCGTTTCACCGTCGCGATATCCAGCCGTTTCAATGAAGTTACCTTGCACATCAAAACGATAATTTTCCGAATAAATAAGTCGGCCGGGTTGCTTTACGAAAACCTCAATAAACTGCCCAGCGGTATCAGGTTCATGTACCGTTAAAAATAGCGGACTACCTTCAGGATTATGCTGGCGTATGTAATCCATGGCTCGGCCAATCTGCGGTCTTTGCAGCGGTTGTTCAAGAGCAGGTTCAGGTGTAAACAATTCATCGAAAACGGCTTGATTATCTCCGTCGTAAAATGCCTGGGACACCAAGCCAATTAACACTGTTGTTAAACCGAAAAACGCCCCAGTCACACCTATCATCAAATGGAAAGGTGCTGCCCAAACACTAAAACGGTTGTGCAAATCGATATTTTCTTGCAAGCCAGTACCGCCGCGGCGAAAACGGAAAGCGTCTTTAATGATCCGTGGATGAGCAAGAAAACCAGATAGAATAAGCGCGCATAACAATGCCCCAAATGCGCTAACCAAAATCATCCCGAAGCTCTTAGGTAGATGCAAATAGAGGTGTAAATCTACCAGCATTTTAGTCCAATTTGATTGCTCAACTTCGCCTAAAGAACCGTCAGGGTTCACAAAATGGGCAACATGATCATTTTCAACCACAATCCGCGGAATGCCTGAGCCGGGAAAGACCACGTACATGTGCTCGGTCTCTTCAGGATAAGTATCAACGAAGGTGTCGTAAGCCTTATCAATCGCCTGTATATCGACTTCTGTGGTTTCAGGTATTTGAGGTTGTTCCCAGCGCTCTAGCTCTTGATGGAATACCGCCAAAGTACCTGACAAACAAATAATGTACATAAACGCACTGACAAATAACCCTAACCAAGCGTGAGCAGAGAGCGAACGTTTACTGATAGAGGGGGTATTTACTGGGTTTGCGCTTAGATCTGAATTTTTCATAAATTAAACAAATAGATAAATGCTAGAAGCAAGTGAAACAAACGCACTAAACAGTAAGGGCGTACGCGTTTTCGAAGAGGCTAAATGCCAGAACGACAAGCCAGACCACACCAACGGAATAATAATCACCCCAGCAGCTAATTGATTCGGCCTTCCAAGTGGCAGCAAATCAAGAATGGCAATGACCAGCAGACTACTGACCAGCATCAATAAAATGAGGTGATACACAATGTAACCGCTATTTTTAAGCCATTTTTTGCCGTTAAACTGAGTGCTTTTATACTGCCTATCGATATGTTTGGGTGGCTGCGTTTTTTGCTCGCGAAAAATACCCAACCAAACATAAAGCGCTGGTAAACCAAGGGCAAACACAGTACCAAACTCAGGCCCTAAATCCATAACCAGTAATGGTACAGTAAGGAACAAGCTAACCCACCCTGAAACGGCGGCGAGCCTATTATTTTGCTTCCAGCTGATATACAGCAAATAGCTGCCTATTATGCCTAGTGCTATTGCGAGTAACAGTATCATTGGGTTTCCGTCGTTTTTATTATAGGTAAACGCTAAGTATTGGCGGGCTAAAAGCGCGATTTAATATTGCAAAAAGAAGAGAATCCTAGGCTATCACAGTCTCGCCAGCACCTATCCAATATGCGATATCCGATAGCATTACAAATGAACGCTTAACGGTTATATCAATACACTGCAAAGCCAATAGCTTGCGCTAAAAGTTAATAATAATGATTCCCATTAATACTGTAAAGTTGTTTCTTTTCACTATATTACGACGCTAAAAACGCTATCTACTTTGTAAATCACTTAAAAATCCATGTAAATACAAATCATTATCATATGCAATTCTATTTATGTATACTGCTTAGCTCGATTTTTCATATATTGATAACAATAGGAAACACATGAAGCCGCACACCTTATTTAGCTTGTCTTTACTGACCCTTGCCATGCATACACACGCGCAGCAGACGACTGAAACTCAGGAACAACAAGACGTCAGCGAAGTTGAGCACTTGCTTATCTCTGGGGTACGTCAAGATAGAATTAGTGAAGGTGCCACCGGCTTAACCATGGATATCAGCGAAACGCCGCAATCCATTAGCGTTATCAGCGCAAATTTGATGAGTAACTTTGCCGCGTTCAATATTAACGATGCCCTACGCCTTGCCACTGGGGTAACGGTAGAAGCATGGGAAACCAATCGTACCAACTATTCATCTCGCGGTTTCGAAATTAAAAACACCCAAATTGACGGTGTCGGTTTACCCAACGATTGGGGGATCGTGACCGGAGCAATTGATGCGTATGGCTATGAAAATATCGAGGTCATTCGTGGTGCCAATGGTTTGCTAACCGGCGTGGGCAATGCCTCAGGCACCATCAACTATGTGCGTAAGCGTCCTACGAATGAAACAGGCGGCGAAGTGGCTGTTATTGCAGGGTCCTACGATTTCAAACGCCTACAAGGCGATTACAACACATTACTTACTGAAGATGGACGTTGGGCTGCACGTTTTGTTGTTGCCGCTGAAGATAAGCACTCCCACCTTAATGGCTTATCAGATGAACGAGGGTATTTCTACGGTGTTGTTGATGGTCAGCTAACGGACTATTCCACCTTGACTGTCGGAGTATCTCATCAAGACGCCAACACCGATGGTAATTTATGGGGCGGCTTAGTATTTAACTACACTGACGGCACACAAGCCGAGTGGGACGTTAGTGACACAACCACCCAAGAATGGACAATGTGGGATACAATTAACACCAACGCCTTTGTAGAATTTACCCATCAAATGAGCGACAACTGGCGTCTTGATGTGAACTACCACAAGCGCTATTTCGAAGAGCAAGACAAACTTTTTTACGCCTATGGCACCATCGACAAAGACACTCAGTTAGGCCTGTTAGGTTATCCAGGACGTTATGATTCAGATATTGATTCCGATTTAATTGAAGTAAAAACATCAGGTTTTTTCAGTGCATTTGGCTTTGAGCATGAAGCAACGCTTGGCGTTAGTTATGCGCAAAGTACCGACACTATGTTTAACTATGCCGCTGATTTTAGTGAAGCTGCTTGGGGCGCACTGCCCGCCTTTCCTTATGCACTCGATGCCGTTGCCGAGCCTGATTGGCAAGAGCGCACCCTGTATTCAGAAATTAAACAAAACCTAACCCGCGTGTTTGGCTCAAGTAAAATCACGCTCCACGATGACTTATTTTTAATCGCTGGCTTTAACGCCATTGACTTCGAACGTAGCGGGAATAATAGCGGAGCCGAAATTGATAACAGCGAAAATGAGCTTAGCCCGTATTTAGGCTTTACTTATGCACTGACTGAACACATCAATGCCTACGCCAGTTACTCAGACATTTATCAACCTCAAGAGCAATACGATTTATCAGGGCAATACCTTGATCCAACCAAAGGCAAAAATACCGAAGCGGGTATAAAAATGCAGTGGTTAGATGAATCTCTTTTAACCACTTTCGCTTACTTCACTGCTGAACAGGAAAACCTAGCCGCTTATGCCGGGATTAATCCTGATAACGGGCAATTTTACTACTATGGTGTTGATGTTGAATCTACCGGTTTTGAAGTGGAGATAAGCGGACAACTAACCGAAAACCTCGATCTCATTTTAGGCTATACCTCAATCGAAATTGAAGATACCAATGGCGAAGATGCTAATACTTGGGCCCCTCGAGATTACGTGAACTTCTCGCTGAATTACTCCGTTCCAGCTCTACCCGCATTAAGAGTCGGACTTAATGGTCGTTGGCAATCAGAGACCAAGAACACCGATTACAATGTCACCCAAGACAGCTACTTTTTACTCAACGCCTATGCAAACTATGATATTACCGAGCGCTTGAGCCTAAAAGCGAATTTAAACAACGTAACAGATGAAAAGTACATTAGCAGCTTACATAGCTCGTTTTACTACGCAGCGCCTATCAATGGTACTGTCAGTGTGACTTATCGCTTCTAACTCTGAGTGCTATTTATAACGCGCTAACCAACAACAAAAAGGGCAAACTAAATTTGCCCTTTTTATTCTTTCGCTGCATATCATCGCACTCTTAACATAGTGCTATTTGAATACCTGTTAACGTGATCTGACAGATTAAATTAAAAGGCTGACACTTTTCTCGCTGAGAAGTTACGTTCTTGTGTCACTGATTGAGGCGTCAAAACCTTAACTTTCTATCTTCGAGAGGAATTGAAATGGAATCGGCATTCTTGAGTGTAACTCTCTTAGGACTGAGCACAAGCTTCATTATCGAGTTTAGAAAGAGAGGAAATGATGGCATCTTCCTTATTACTTGATTACTTGAAAATACCTAAGCTATTACACAACCTTATCCAAAATTTTTGTGCTTGTTTCGTTCGCTACGCTTGCTTTTTTGCCTCAATCTCAATTGGCAACATTGATTGAAAACGGAAATTCCCTTCTGGTCCGGCTCTTCTTCGGGCTTAACCTCTTGCCCTGTCAGCTATGTCGTTGTTACTCGAGGTAAATACGTAGTGGCCGGCCTGATTGGTCTCTCGCGTCACTTGGTTGTCAAAATACAAATAATTAAGATGCGCGAGTGCTTCTGCAATAGCGAAGAACATATTGTGCTCATTCAATTCCCGTTTAAACAGCACAGGCAAGCATTCTTTGGTGGTTTTACCTTGAGCGCAAAACCCTTTTATATTGGCCAAGTGCTCATGATGGTGAGAAATCAATTCGTCTACACGGGTATGCAAACCAACAAAAGGCTGTTTGTGGGAAGGTAAGACCATTACATCACTCGGCAGGGTGTTAAATTGGGGTAACGTACTTAAGTAGGATTTCAGAGGATTTGCATTTGGCTCAGTGCTGTACACCCCAATGTTCGGGGTAATAATTGGCAGCACATGGTCCCCTGAAATCAACACTTTAGTGGAAGGGTTAAACAAGCAAACATGTTCAGGTGAGTGCCCCCGGCCAATCATGACTTGCCATTGCTGACCACCGATAGTCAGTTGATCACCCTCTTGTAAACGCTCATGATGCACAGGAATAGGTCTAATAACCTGCCCCACTCCTTTGTTGGTTTTACGGTTTTCACTGGCGGTGGCAACATACTCAGGCGACATACCACAGCGCACTAGGTATTCATCATCTTGCCAATCTGATGCGCCTCGGCTACCTGCACTCATGGCTCTACCAACAAAATATTCAGAATGACTCATGTATAGAGGCGCGCGAAATTTATCGACTAAGTAGCCCGCCATCCCAATATGATCTGGGTGCATGTGGGTCACAATGACTTTGCTTAGCGGTGCATCCAGCTTGTCTAATACAGTATCCCAAAGCTGCTGAGTTTTATTTACGCCAATGCCTGTATCAACTAGGGCGTACGCTTTCTCGCCCGTATCTGAGTCATTATCTTCTATCAAATACAAGTTGATGTGATCCAACTCAAACGGTAATGGCATACGTAACCACAAAATTCCAGGCGCTATTTGTTGCCACTCTCCTGGCTCTGGTGCTTGCACATCAATATATTCAACTGTCATTGGGCGTACTCCACATGTTTATCTGTCCATTACAATCAACTTTTACCTCGATCACCACGCACAATAATGAATCATTAACTATCAAAGCCTTGAATAGCGCCCGCCCAAAAAATTAATTCAATTAAAACAATAACTTGCTCTTGCCACACCTAAATATTGTGACCAACCCCGCTCTTGGCACGTCTATTCAATCAGGTAAACGATGAAGCGTGATGACACAATCAATTTAAGCTCCATCGGCAATTGAAAAAGAGAGAAACCTAAAATGAAAAAAATATTCATCATCAGTGTATTAGTAGCGTTAGTTAGCGCCTGTTCAAGCACCCCCAATTTGGAGGATTACGCGAATGATCCAGATGGAATGTGGCAAGAAGGTAAAAAACTATCTGAAAAAGGTGAGAAGCTTATTAGCAAAGGTGAAAGCACCTTAGAAGATGCGCGCAAAGAATTACGCGAGGGGGAAATTCTTATTCAGTCTGGTACTGACGCCATTATACGCGCCAGACAAGACTATCAGAATGAAGCGACTTTAATTGGTAACTCGTCAACCCCTCAAGAAGTAGAGTTTGAGGCAGAGAAACTCAATGCCATCGGTGAGCGTTGGGAAGATGCCATCGATGACATCAAAAAGGGGAATAACATGGTAGCCAAGTCGAAGAAGCTGCAAACCAAAGCCCAAGAGCAAATCAGCGAAGGTCGCAGGTTAGTTGAAAAAGGTGCTGGTTTTATTCGTAACAGCCAGCGCATACGCTTAAATGTCCCGTTATTACCAGACAGTCAATAGCAGAGGTAGAACGTAAGCACCTTCACCTAACAACAGAAAAACAAAGGCCGAATTCATCGGCCTTTGCATTCAATATCGGCGATACAAGCATATCGCCTCTTACTCTTGCATCACCCAGACAACCTTGATTGTAACGCGGTTTTATAGGCCTCAAAAGCAGGAACAGCCGAGGTCACTATGGATGCAACAGCGATGACAAGGGCGATTTGCAGTGTTTCCCATGAAAGTAAATTGGCACTTAAAAACAAACCATAATGGGCGGCCAAACTGTCACTGCACAGCGCGAGCGTCGCGCTTACTAATGCCACAGCACTTGCCACCGCAATCACCACCAGCATCAAAGCTTCTAATAACACTAGACCAAATATCACCCTTGGACCCGCACCTAACGTGCGCAGTACCGCTATCTCACCTTTGCGTTCATTCATAGAGGCCAGCAACATGGTCGACAAACCAAACAGTGATGATATCAACACCAACACGCTGATGACTCTGAGCACATTTTCAATGCTTGCCATCATTTGCCAAAGTTCCGCTAACGCCACGCCGGGTAGCACAGCCATCAAACGATCGTCTTGGTAATTATTCAAATCACGCTGTAGTTTAAAGGTGGCAAACTTGGTTTTTAGGCCCAAGATCACAGCGGTCACACTGTCAGGTTTCACCTTGTCTGCTAAACCACCTTCAAGGATCGCATCTAGCTGAGAAGGCGCCAGATGTATGGCCTCAATAGCTTGCAGTGTGACATGTACGGTTTTATCGATTGGTGTGCCTGTTGGCTTGAGAATACCACTTATCACAAACGGGCTATGATCATGATGACTAAAACTGGTTGCGCCAATACCGTGAGCAACAACAATCTTATCCCCCACATGGTAATTTAGTGCTTTGGCCACATCGGCCCCAATCACGGTATCAAACATCCCTGAAAACGGCTTTCCTGATGCGACTTCTAGCGCTCTTTTATCGCCGTACTGATAGTGAGCAAAGTAATCACTGTTGGTTCCTAGTACGCGAAACCCGCGGTGTGAATCCCCTAAAGAAAGTGGAATTGCCCATGCCACTTGCTGATTATTTTTGAGCATTTCATAGCTTTTATAATCGATATTACTGGTGGGATCTCCCATACGAAATACCGAATATAACAACAGGTTGAGCTGCCCGCTGGGTGCACCAACGATTAGATCAGCCCCTGAAATGGTGCGGTTAAAACTGCTTTTCGCTTGCTGGCGAATATGCTCAACACTTAACAAGACACTGATGCTAATCAGCAGCGAAAGAAAAGTCAGGATCACTGATTTTTTACGGCTACACAGACTGCTCCAGGCGAGTGAAATTAACATGCTGCGCCCTCAAATGGTTTATTCAAACTTGACATATCAATGCGGCTATTAAAAAATTCCTTTAGTGACATATCATGGCTAACAAATATCAAGCTAGCCTCTACGCTTTCACACATCTCTAGCAGAATAGTCATAAATGCATCTCTTGCTGATGCATCTAAGGCTGATGTTGGCTCATCCACCAACAGCAATTCAGGCTGATTAATGAGCGCGCGAGCGATAGCAACACGTTGCTGCTGCCCCACACTCAAAGCATTCGCCGGCTTGTGCAATACATCACTAGGCAGGTTCAATTTGGCCAGCATAGCATTAGCAGAGGCCACAATATCTTTATCTCGCTTGGCCGCGAAGTGATTGGCTAATTGAATATTTTTAAGCACACTCAAATAAGGTACTAGATTAAACTGCTGAAATACCACTCCGATATGATGCGCCCTGAAAGTGTCTCTGCGCCGCGCGGATAACGTCGAAAAAGGCTGCTCTAGTAGTTCAATAGTCCCCTGAGTCGGCGTTAACACCCCCGACAACAAATTCAACAAGGTCGTTTTGCCCGAGCCAGAATCACCATGCAAAAATACCCGCTCACCACGGGCGACTTGCCAAAGGGGGATATTCAATGCGTTTTCTGCACCCGATTTACCATAGCGAAATTGCACGTTTTGCAGGTTAATTGCCCATGGCTTATGTGGCTCATGGTTATCTGTATTGACTTCTTTCATGGATCCGTTTTTTTGAAAATATCTTAAACTATCAACATCACAATTGATATGTTATAACATTCACTTCAATCTGAGACGAAGCACTTTTTAAAGCAAAGATGTAAGAAATGAAGACACAAATTTTACCTGTGCGCGTCATCGCGTTGCTCTTAATTATTATCTTGCCCAATGTGGCACATGCAGAACAAGCCAGTGAAAGCTACCAAGAAATAGAGTGGATTGCACTGATGCCCAAGGACGATCTTGATGCTCTCATGAACCCGCCTGATTATCTATTAGGTATTGAAGATGGTTCAGAGCAAGATTCAGTCGAAGCACTGAATGAAAAAGAAGGCGTTGACGAAAACACCAAGCGTTTTCAAAAAGCATTGAGTTCTACCCGCGTTATCGATACTTATGCCAATAAACGCATTCGTATTCCCGGCTTCATCGTTCCTTTGCAGTCTGACGATTCTCAGCAGATAACAGAGTTTTTTATCGTGCCATATTTTGGCGCTTGCTTACATATGCCGCCACCGCCGCCTAACCAAATCATTCATAGTACCTCCCCACAAGGCATACAGCTCGACAGTCTTTATGACCCATTCTGGTTTGAAGGTACTCTGGTAATCGACACCGAGGAAAACGCTCTCGGTACCTCAGCGTATCGTCTCAAGCTAAACAAAGCTTACCCCTTCGAGGAGGAATAAATGCACACATTAAAAGTCATTTTTTGTAGCGTGTCTCTATCACTGGTAGGGCTACTACCTTTTGCGGTGCAGGCATGCGAGTTTCATGGCGGTTTAGGGTTCGGTATATATTCGTCGTTTCATCCAATGAAACAAATTCAGTATCAGCAAGATTTCGAGCAACCCTTGCATGTTACTCACCCATCAAGAGTTAACGCCGAAACGAACACGTCTACCATACTTAATATTGAATACGCTGTACCTGAGACATACCAAAATGTCGTCATTACCTTTTCAGGCAGTGAAGACGTTACCTTGTTGAGCGACACAAGGTTAACCGCTGCGGGCGTATCTGGCAGCTATCCATTGAAATACAAAGTCAGTAAGGTGGGTCACCATAAAATATCAGTACACATAAATGCACTCAAACGTGAAGAAAAAGTTGATTTTTCTCAGCATGTTACCGTAAACGCCATATGATAACTGGCCTCCTGGTTCGCCCTTAACAACAATGCCCTTATGAGCCAATGAGCAGTATGAATTCCCAGTCCTCCCTTAACCGTTTGATTGCTAAAAGCAAAATCGCTCATAGCACAGGCGAACCGGAAATAACGAGAGCATGTTGATTAACAAACTAAAAATAGTGGGTATCATGCTGTTCTTTTTTGCGGCTGGCGTCTCACTAACAAAATGCCAAGACAAAAATTACCTCGCTAACATATACAATGAGCTAGCTAGCCCTGAGTTGTACGTGACCCCAGATATGGATTTACGCAACCGATTGAGCAACAGCGACATCATTCAATTAGGGTGGCGTGACCTACTACCCAATGCGGATCAAGACGTATTAGATAAATATCAGTCCAGCGGTGACAAAGCGCTCAGTGAACAGGTGACACTTTCTTTGCAAGCCACCACAGACGAGCAATATCAATCCGCGCTGTATTCGACAAACGTGGTTGAGCCCCTCATAGGCAAAGCAGTGCGTATTTCAGGCTATATGGTGCCGATTGACTTAAACGATGATAGAAGCGTAAAACGGTTTTTCTTGGTGCCTTATTACGGAGCCTGTATTCATTACCCGCCGCCTCCCCCTAACCAGTTAATTTATGTGGATTTAATTGATGGTTTTTCTAAGATCATGATGAGCCAAGCCTTCACCCTCACTGGTGTGCTGGAAAAAGGCTTGTTTGAAGATCATCAAGGTACATCAGCATACATACTGAACCTGTCACACATCACAGCGTTCGACGAACAACCAGATGAATACCGCAAGCATTAAATTGGTATAACCTTGCGGTGCTCTATACCTGCACAAGCCTAATGAACACTGCGCCTACATAAGCGTAACAGACACAGCACAGTGATCGCTTAACATGGCCTTTTCCTGAGCCTTTAGGCTCTTATCATGCGGAGTACTTCCATTCATGCCGTCATACTTATACACATGGGCAGTCGAGGCGATAGACGCCGCTTTTACCCCACCAATTAAAATATGATCAATTGGCTCTGGGTAGCGTGGATGACAGCCAACAAGGTGCCGTGTAGCGATATCTACATCGTATTTATCGCTGGTTAATCTACTCGCCAGATAATTATCCGCACTTGCCAACCTGTGATTAAAATCGCCTAGCACCATGTAAGGCATTGCCAACGATTGATGCTCTGTTAGCCACTGCTCTATAACAGGAATTTGCTGAGCAAGCGTCTGACATGAGTCCTTATCGCTGGCCGTGTAATCGTCCACAAAGCAACCACTTTTTAAGTGCACGTTTAACATAGCGGTCGGGCCTAATGGGGTTTCAACCGTGACCGCTAACCCATAGCGTAAGCCCACTTTGTGTAATGCTAGTTGGTCATTTTGTTGTACATCTAAAATTTGGGTGCCTTTACGAATAGCAAACGCCACCTTTTGCTGAGTAGAGGTAAAACCGCTTTCTCGACACTCGTATGAAGGGCTGTCAGGTCGAGCAGAAAAGACCAAATCCCATTCACTTTCAGGAAAAACTAAATCAAGAGCTTGGGTCGATGCCACCTCTTGCAAGGCAATCACACTGGCACCTAAGCCTGCCACATAGGCTTTCATCGCCGCAATCTCTTTGCTGGTTCTTGGTCTGCAACCTGTATCACTAGGATAAGCAAAGTGCTCCGTATTCCAGGTAGCCACTTTGAAACCGCTGATCTCATAACGACCTTGCTCGCGTGCAACTATCTCTGCAGAGGTGGCCTGCTCTAATGCTTTTTTGCTCGCTAGATCAGAAGCGGCATTATGTGTTGAGCACCCCGTCCCCAGGGCTACAGCCGCTGTCAACAATAGCGCTTTATATAGATTGTCCATCCTCTTTATCCTTAAAATCAATGGCAACGGCATTATGAGCGTGTAAGCTTTCTTGGTGCTCCACTTTAAACCAATAATCGAGCAGGCCTTTATCATTCTCAAGCGCTCTCTTTAAGCGCCTAGCTGCATCCTCACAAAACATTAAATTTTCAGCATTTAACTTAGCGAACGCTTGCTCATCTTGGCGTTTTACCGCGGTTTGCACTGGCGTACCTATCACCCCTTCAAGCTCTGTAATTAACTCAGGGAAATGGGGCAAGGTATCCCCATCAAGCGTTAATTTGATATAGGCGTAAGAACGTTGGCTGTGTGGCGTAGCCACCGCACCGCCTGTGGAAGTGAGCCACTGGGATAACTCACCTTTTGAAATGACATCACCAGAAAACCGCTCAGCAATGGCATCACTTAAAGCTTGTTGCGATAACGCAGAGGAGCATGGGCAGGTACTAGAATAAGGGATCGTTAAAGAGACCACTGTCAGCATTTTTTCGTTAATTTGCTGTTTAGATATGCCAATAGGATAACTTTGGTAGCCAAACTCATTACTCAGCAAAGCCTTTTTGTGCAATGTGAGCTCAAAGTCGAGATTTACTTTAGCGCCTTGACTAAGCCCTTCTTGAGATGCAATCAGTTCATTAAGCAACCTGGTCAGCGTCTCACCGCTGAGTAACTCTACGCCTAGAATGTCATTTAGCTTAATGAATAGACGCGACATATGAATGCCTTTCGCGTTGCGTTTATCTAAGCTAACAAACACATCTGTTTTAGCGCTGACATTGGCAGTTTCATGGCCTGTCAAAGGCACCTGAATAGGTACGGCAATGCCTTCCATACCGACCCATTTAAGTGGTGCAGCAGAGGCTACGTTCTCGCTGGACGTAACATCCGGTAAATTTATACTCATATTGTAAACATGCCCCTCAATGGATAATCAAATGATGATGCTGTGTTGTTTTTAGCTCGGCAACGGACCCGAGCACGGTTAAATGTTTAGTCACGATATGAAGTCCAAGGTAAGTAACAGACGCTTTTCGTTGGCATTGTTAGGGGGCGAGCGATGCACCAAACCCATGCCTTCGTTGCCTTCCCAACCTTCGCCTTTAAGTAGCGCGACATCTCCTGATGACAGCACTTGAATGGCACTGGCATCACGATACAAACCGGATTTATCATCTGGCATACCCTTATTCCCTGTCCCTAACTTAGTACGATCAACTTTGTCGTGGGGGATCCACTGGGTGCCTGTTCCGCTAAAGGTTGTCACCAAACGACACGGCACCCAATCCACATGAAAACGAGGACACATAGCTTGCTCTAACACTTTAAGGCGTAGGCCCGCTCGTTTTAGATCGAACAAGCAACAGAACATATCCACTAGGGACGCGATGTTTCCCGTCAACTCTGCATTAAACCCAAGGGGCGTTAACGCAGCATTGACATCCTCGACAATTGCGTTTGCCGCTATGCCTTTTTCTAGATTAAGCCGTGGGTTTTCAGCTATGCAATGCGCTACATGAGCGATTAGCTCGTCGCTTAGGGTGCGCTGCCAAACCACTAGGTTGTGGTTATCTTGGTAAATATCTGGCAACACTGTGTACTCATTGCCTTGTGAATAGGTCATTTCACCGAATGCGCCAGCATGTTGCTCATTCCAGAGCACTTGATTATGCAGGGGTGTGGCTATGCTCATGCTTCGTTCTCCCAAGTTGGAAACGGGTCAGGCAGTGTTTTCCAATATGCCTTGCCTTTTAATAACGCTTCATCCGCTAATAAACACTCATCTAGCGCTGCTCTTATCCCTGGCTCATCTAGGTTTTGGCCTATAAACACCAATTCTTGACGCATATCCCCAAAGGGCTCTTCCCATGAGGCGTTGATCGACTCAAGATAATCTTCGTCAGTTGGCCATTGGGCTTTAGGTACTGCTTTCCAAAATAAACCACCAAAACCATAGCGTGCTATACCACCCGCTTGATTCCATTGCCCAGCAAATTCAGGGCGCGACGCCAACCAAAAATAACCTTTTGAGCGCAGTAATTTGCCGTAGCCTTTGGTGTGATGCACAAAGTCATAAAACTTTTGCGGATGAAATGGCCTTCTCGCCACGTAGCTAAAACTTTGTATGCCATATTCTTCTGTTTCTGGGGTGTGCTCGCCGCGCATTTCTTGCAACCAACCGGGGGCTTGTTGCGCTTGCTCAAAATCAAATAGCCCAGTGCCGATAATATCCGCTATGTTCACTTGGCCATTTTTAATGGGAATGATGCGCGCTCGGGTATTAAGATTTTTTAGGATGGCATGTAAACGTTCTACTTCGGCGCTAGCAATCAAGTCGGTTTTTGATACCAACAACACGTCAGCAAACTCCACTTGCTCTATAAGTAAATCGGCGACGCTGCGCTCATCCTCTTCACCTAAACTTTCGTCGGTTTCAGATAAGTACTTGGCTTCGTCATAATCTTTCAGAAAATTCACACCATCAACCACGGTAACCATGGTATCTAGGGTGGCAACATCCGACAAAGACACGCCGTCTTCATCGGCAAAGGTAAAGGTTTCAGCGACAGGTAAAGGCTCTGAAATACCCGTTGATTCAATGACGAGATAATCGAATTGACCAGAGTTGGCGAGTTTGCCCACTTCGATTAATAAATCTTCCCTTAGGGTGCAACAAATACAGCCGTTGCTCATTTCAACCAGCTTTTCATCATTGCGACTCAGTGAAATATCGTTTTTTAACAATGAGCCATCGATGTTAATTTCACTCATATCATTTACGATAACGGCCACTTTTTTGCCTTGGCGATTATTCAGAATATGACTGAGCACAGTGGTCTTGCCGGCCCCTAAAAAGCCAGAAAGCACGGTTACCGGTAGCTTGTGCTGCACGGCGCTTAGCGTTGTGTCTTGCATTAAAATTAGTCCTGTTTGAGTGAGTCTGCCTGGTTGCATTGACGACGTAGGTGATAGTTAAGCAGGTGGCCATAAGCGATAATACTTGAGCCAATCACGGTTAAAATAACCTCACCGTACTTACCCAATACCTTATGTCCCAACAGGGTGGCGGCAATTAAAAGCGCCAGTCCTGTTAAACAAATCATCAATACTTTATTGCTGCGATGATGAAAAAAGCCGATAAGCAGTGCCACTGAACTGATGGGCACGACTGCATACAACATCCAGCGATGAAATAGCTCGTCATTAAATGCCAACGCACCAGATAGCGGTGGCAGTAGTATTAAAACGATGGGTAAGAAAAGGCAGTGAACCATGCATAACAACGACAGGCCTACTGCCGCCTTATCGCTCACATGTTGTAACTTGGTCATAGGGGTCCTCGAAAGATGCTAGTTAATTGTCGATTTGCATTTTGTGCACAAGCTATACAGCTCCACTTGTGAACCGACGGATGAAAAACCAACACTTTTGGCCTGCCGAGTAAGGGTGCTTATGACCTCATCAGCGAGTTCAACTTCTTCGATGTGTTGGCAAGATTTGCAAATCAGGTACAGGGGTGGGTGATGATGACAAGCACCCAAAGAATGATTGCAAAGGACGTATTTATTGATCGATTGCAGACGGTGTACCAAATGCACAGACTCTAAAAAATCCAATATGCGATACACAGACATCGTCTTAATTTTCGGCTCAATAAGCTGGTTATATTCCTCGGTGATTTCGTACGCAGACAATGGTTTATCGACTTCAAGTAGCACCTCAAGCATATGTTGGCGAGTATCCGTTAACCGACTACCTGCTTTTTCACAAACCCCTTTGGCAATGTCGAAATACTCCTTTGCGAACTCAGCCGTCATGCTCACCATTCCAAGGTGGGGTTTGCAGGGGTTAAAGTCGCGCTTCCTTGGCTCACTTGCGTTATCCACTGCGCTTGAATACGGCTTAAGGTTGGTACCCATTGAAACAAAGTCACTGATAACGTCTTAGCACTTGAAGCACATGCGAAATGGTATTCAACCTCTACATCTGTGTGCTTGGCATGCGCTTCATGACGTTCGTGGTCGTCAGCCTCGTGATGCGCACCCTCATGATTGCCATGGTCGGAGCCATCTTCGTGCTCATCTTCATACCCAGTAGCAGATTCGTGATCCTCGTCGTGCTCGGTCAACAAAGAATGTGTTGCTTCACTGAGTGTGCATTTACCACGTAAATTAACCACCGAGTCATTTGTAGTTAGCCTTTTTGCAAGTGTCTGTAACACCCTTTTCTGTTCAGCACTTGCGGGGCTATGTTCAAAGCCGAGTACGTCAGCAGCGGGCAAAATAAACGCAACGTGCCAGTCATTGTTTTCTTGTGAGACAAACAACTGGCCTTGACCATGCAAATGCACTTTACCCGCAGCACTAAAACAACAGCTCATCATTATCACTAATAACGTTATGGGTTTCGTCATGACTTATTACTCCTTCTTTTTATCACTATGTTCGTCTTTGTATGTTCCTCAGCCATCACTCACACCGCCTATACACAGAGTAGTCTGATGTACTTTGGGTCTCCAAAGGTGCTGCTAAAGCGCACTTACCATAGGCGCTTAATATTTGAATCACTCCCCTTTCATTTGGTTACAATATAACATAACATTAAATAAATGATACAATATAACATCACACAGGAAGCAAAAATGAACAGGATATCTCCTTTAGCAGCGTTAATAAGCGTGCTATTACCCACCAGCGTGTTAGCGCAAACCATTGAAGGAACGGTAGTAAACAACAATGGTCTGGCTGTCGCAGGTGCAAAGGTAGTAGTTGAGGGCGTGGGTGTTGAAACCACCACAGACCAAGCGGGTCGCTTCACTTTTACTGATTTAGCTGAGGGGAAAAAAGAGCTGCATATTTCCTCACAAGGATTTGCCCATCTGCACCAGGATATATCGGTACCGTCGCAAGGTATGAAGCAAATTGAATTTATCTTGCAACGCTCGCCTATAGAGGTAATCGATGTTTATGCCACACCAATTCATATGTCAGTCATGGAATCCGCCTCACCAGTAAGTGTGCTAACAGGCGAGACGTTGCGCCGCCAGCAAGCTTCAACACTAGGTGACAGCTTAGAAAAACTACCTGGCGTGCAATCTAACTTTCATGGTGGAGTCGCCAGTACCCCGATCATCCGTGGACTTAGCGGGCCAAGGGTCCTAATTTCACAAAACGGGCTAGATGTCAGTGATGTATCAAGAGTCGGCCCTGACCACTCAGTGGCAAGTGAAGCATCTACCGCCCAACAGATTGAAGTATTGCGTGGCCCAGCGACCTTATTTTACGGCAGCGGTGCAGTCGGTGGTGTAGTAAACGTGGTAGATGGGCGTGTTCCCACTGACAACACGACACGTGGCGAATGGTTACTTGAAACCAGCTCGGTGGACGACAAAAAATTAGGCTCATTTAATCTCACCACTGGCTATGAATCTTTCGCATTTTACGCTGACGGTTATTGGCGTGAATCAAATGATTATGAAGTGCCTGTGGCACCTGACATCGACTCTGATGCGCCCCAAGACCACGTAGTAAAAAACAGTGCTGAGAAATCTGATGGCATTACCTTAGGCACCAGCTACTTATTCGACCAAGGATATGTTGGCGTTGCCGTAGAACAATTTAATCGTGAATACGGTATTCCAGGGCACTCACATGGTGACGGCGAAGACGAAAATGTCTATGCAGACCTAGAACAGACCCGCGTTCAGCTGTTGGGTGAATTGAACATTGATAGTAAGTGGATCAGCAAAATCAATTTACGCGGGGGATTTACCGATTATGAACACGCTGAAATAGAAGAAGGTGCTGTTGGTACCTTATTTGAAAACGAAACCCATGAAATCAAACTCGACTTTATTCACAACCCTATCGCAGACTGGAACGGTGGCATCAGTTTTCACTATAAAAACAGTGATGTAGCAGCCCAAGGAGAAGAAGCCTTCACTCCGCCCTCAGAAGCACAAACCATTGCCTTAGCCATCATGGAAGAAAAGCATTTTGGCGATGTGTTATTGCAGTTTGGTGGGCGTATTGAACGTGTCACCATTGATGCCAGTAACGTACTACTACCAACGCTTGAGGCGCATGCTCACGATGAAGAAGCTGAGGAGGATGATCACGACCACGATCATGAAGAAGAAAGCGAACTGACTCGCGTATTTGCTCTAGATCATGAGTTTACCCCTGTCAGTTTGTCTGCAGGATTAGTGTGGGACTTCACTCCCGGTTACAACTTAGGCCTGTCAATTTCACGTTCCGAGCGTGCCCCTTCTGCTGCTGAGTTGCTTTCATTTGGTGCGCATATCGGCACAGGTACATATGAAGTAGGTGCGTTGTTCGCATTAGACGACGATGGCGATAGCATAGGGTTAACCGAGGAAAATATCGATTTAGAAACCGCTAATAATATCGATTTGACCTTGCGTAAAACCCAAGGGGATATTGGCTTTGTATTCAATGCATTCTACAACCAAGTAGATAATTACTATTACCAATCCTCCACTGGGCTTTTTGCCGAAAGTGGCCACGATCACGAACATGAGCATGAACATGAAGAAAGCGCGGAAGTAGACGAACATACTGATGAGTTACCGGTTTACATTTTCCAAACCGACGACGTCATTTTACACGGCTTCGAAGCACAAATTGCCTGGCAAGCCACCGATACGTTCAAAGCAACGCTATTCTCTGACTATGTTCGCGCTCGTTTAAAAGACGGCGGCGATTTACCACGCACGCCACCACTGCGCTTCGGCACTCAGTTCAGCTACGAAACCGCGCATTTAAGCGCGCATCTAGATATCACTCGTTATCAAGAACAAGATCGTGTTTCTTCAGACGAAACAGCGACCGATGGCTACACCCTAGTTGATGCAAGTGTGTCTTACGACCTACCTGTATCCAACCAAGATATTGCGGTTTTCCTGAAAGGCAACAACCTGACCGACACGGAAGCCAGAGTACATACCTCATTTTTAAAAGACATTGCACCACGCCCGGGACGCAATATTTCAATTGGCGTTAGAGGCAACTTCTAGCTCAAGCACTCATTTACATTACAAGGAATATACAATGACAAATACACATAAATTTAATCTGCTTGCTGTCGCGATTGGCGCAATACTTTTAACCGGTTGCGGCGACGCAGAAACCACGTTAATTGAGAAAGATCCTATTGAAGTACCTGAAGATGACCATGACGACGATCATGATCACGACGATGATGCATACACAATTGAATCACTGGGCCGTCTAGCGGTTTTATCCGCCGAAAGTAACGTCGCCACTGTATTCGATTTAGACGACGGCGACCAACTAGACAGCTTCACTTTAATTCATACGTCGAACACCTTAACATCATCAGCAGACTATCGTTTTGCGGTAATCGCGAGTCGAGCGCAAGACTATGTCGGCTTTATTGACGGCGGCATGTGGCGCGAAGATCACACTGCGCATTTACATGACTATGAACAAAGCCCAGTTATGAGTGACTTTGAAGTCACAGGTAGTCGACCCACTCATATTTTAAGTCACGGTGGTCAATTGGCGGTATTCTTTGATGGCGATGCTGACGCGGGGACTCCGGCATCGGTCAAGGTCGCAACAGACACCCAAATAAGCAGCGAAGCTGACCCTTTACCCACGCTAGACTACACCATCAATATGCACGGTGTTGCAGAACCTCGTGGAGAATATTTACTCGCTACGGTTCGTCGGGATGATGCAGAAAACACCTCGGTTGCAAAGGTATTACCCGACCAAGTTGGCGTTTATCATTTGCATGATGATGTATATGAGCAAGAACAAGTGTTAGACGTACTCTGCCCAGATTTGCACGGCGCAGCTCAGAACGAAGACTATGTGGTATTTGGTTGTACCGATGGGGTACTGGTTGCCCATGAACACGACGGCGAATATGAAGCAGAAAAAATCGCCAATATCGAGATATTAGATGGCTTGCGCATTGGCACCTTGTATGGCCATGAAGAAAGTGAAACCTTGATTGGCGTTGCATCAGGTCACGGAGGTGGTGAGGCAATTCTGCTCAATGTGAACCCTGAGCAAGGCACAATGCAAGCACTATCATGGCAACCAGAAAGCCCTGCAAATCCAGTATCCTACGCATTCTCCCATGAGGGTGATACGTTTTTAATACTCGACAGCCAAGGCTTCTTGAACGTGCTTGAAGCCCATGAAGAAGACGGTAATCCGCACTGGGAGCTGCGCGATAGTATCGATATTTCCGAGCAAGATGTATCCACTATGCCAGAAGGCATGTCGTTTAGTATGACAGTGGCGCAAAATGGTGATTTTGTTTACGTTGCAGATCCGATTGCCCAGCATATACTGCAAATCGATCTTGAGACATTGACCATTACGGGTGACATCGAACTCGATTTCGCCCCAGATAATATCTCTTGGTTAGGCATTGCCGAATCAGACCACGATCATTAAGAGTAAATAGAGAGACCATCGCCTGCTTAACACATTAGTCAATGTGACAAGGAGGCAAGGAGGCAAGGAGGCAAGGAGGCAAGGAGGCAAGGAGGCAAGGAAAAATAGCACACTCTCTATCCGCACAATAACCCAAGGTCGCCCGACGAGGGCGATCCTTTCTTCTCAAAAAAGCGGCTTGGAGAAACCATATATGTCTTTACACCATGCCACGTGTATAAGTGAGTACGATTTGAAAGGGAGCCAACCATCTCGACATAGCGACGCTTAAATCAAGAAACAGCGGCGCCACCGAAGGCTGCCCAACTAGAGTAGTTTTTTGCCACTCTTTTTAAATCACTTGGGCGTTGAACTAAATCACTGCCGGTTACGTAACAGCAAACGGCTAAAATCGTTACATTTTTATAAGCTAAGCAGCGATAATCCACTTTAATTTCGCGAATAAATCAGTAAGCTATCTGTAGTCAAATAGGTGTTAACCACCCGTGACTGTGAAGTTTTCCTGTGTGAGCTCAGTTTTTATAAAGTTAACAACATTGAAATTGACCGTGTATTGACGCTAACTTAAATGAGCTAAAAATGTCCTCCAAAAATATTGACCTAGTTAACTTGCGTCAAACATTGTTTGCGCTTTTAAAACCAGAACGCTCGTTTTTTGCGGTCGTTATCGCATACAGCGTGGTTATTGGCCTGCTGACGCTAGCCGTCCCCATCGCGGTACAAACCCTCATCAACACCATAGCGAATATCGCGTCAACCCGGGCAGTCATCACCCTCGCGATAGTGCTTTTTAGTACTTTATTACTATCCGGTTGCTTCGCTGCCCTGCGCATGCGGGTCATGGAATATTACGAACGGCGTATTTATGCCCGCCTAGTGGCGGATCTGAGTCTGCGTACTATATTAGCGCCTCATAGCTATTTTGAAGGCAGTCAAAACACCTCAATCACCCATCGTTATTTCGACATAATGACCTTGCAAAAGAATATTCCAAGCTTAATGATTGACGGTATTGCCTTGATATTACAAATGATTGTTGGCTTCACACTCGTTTCGTTTTATCACCCGTTTTTGCTTGCGTTTAACTTATGCGTGATTTTAATTATGTATGTGATTTGGCGGTTGTGGTCCACACAAGCCAAAGTATCAGCCGTGCATCTGTCAGCATCAAAATACTCAACAGCAAAATGGCTAAGCAACTTGGCGTCAGCGAATGACTTTGTAAAGTCATCTTCTCAGTTCGATTATGCTGGTCAGAAAACCGAGCGTTACGTATCAGAATATGTTGATAACCACGCTCGCCACTTTTCCTTTACCTTTAAACAAGTGGTGATGTTTTTAGTGCTTTACGCACTGGCTAGTTCTGCGTTGCTTGGCTTGGGTGGATGGTTAGTGATAAGCGGGCAATTGTCTATTGGCCAATTAGTTGCAGCAGAATTGATCATGGCAGCGGTCTTTTTAGGACTCTCTCGCTTCAGTCATTACTTAAAACTGTATTATGAATTATACGGTACCGCAGACAAGATCGGTGGCGCCATTAACATGCCACAAGAGGCATTAGAACAAACCCCCAAACCTGCCCCAGCTGGCGCTGCATTAGATTTCAACAATGTCATTATTCGGCGCAAAGATGAGTCATGCCTGATCAATAAAAATATCGCCCAAGGCGATAAGTACTTTGTATCGACGCAATCAAACTGGACCCAACGCACCATAGTCAATTTGCTCAAGCGTTATGAAACACCCTCATCTGGGTGGATAAATCTGGATAGCAACGACCTATCCGATTACGACACTTACGACTTACGCCAAGCGGTGTTCGTTTTAGATCGTTCACTTATTATTGAATGCACGATCGAAGAATACATACACATGTGCGCACCAGGTGTATCCACCAGCGATATTAACAACACCCTTGAAAAAGTAGGTTTGACTGAGGTTGTCAGCGCGCTTCCACAAAAACTACAAACCCCCATATCCCCAGTAGGAACACCGTTACAACCCCTTGAATTTATATTGCTTAAGTTAGTGGTGGTGATGTTGTCTAAGCCTAAGGTACTGGTGATCAATCAACATTTTGACGCGATACCTACCACCAGACGCGAGCGTATTTTAGGAGTGATTCAAGATACAGACTTAACCGTTTTGTATTTCTCGAACGCCCCCACATCGGCCTTTTTCAATGGCACGATTGTGCTTGAAAGCAATAAAGAACCCCAACACAACGCCGCTAAACGTCAGGAGATGAGCCCATGAGCAATGCCCACACTGACTTCATGGGCGCCATGAAAACCTTAAACAGCTTAAAAGTCCCCAAAACCCACAAAACCATTATTTGGCTCGTCGTCACCCTCGTCATTGGTGCTGTTTTGTTGCTCACCTTTACGCCATGGGTGCAAACGGCGTACGGTACCGGCTCGGTTAACTCCCCAGATCCTCTTTATCGTATTCAACCTATCTCGGCACTGCTCAATGGCCAAATTGAAACATGGCATGTGAGGGAAGGCGACCATGTTAAGAAAGGACAGCCCATTGTCACCTTAGTCGATGTAGATTCCGACAGGCTGGAAAAACTGCGTTCACAACAAGTGGCAGCCAATCAACGCTATGTATCGAATAAGCTGTCCGTGCAAAATGCATTAAGTAACCTATCACGACAAAAAAAGCTTCTTCAAGAAGGCCTAGTCTCACAAAAAGAAGTGGAATCGGTAGAAATCGCCCTAGAAAAACTCAAAGCCGAAGCCGCGAAAACAGAAGAGGATCTAGACACCTTAAAAATGAGTCTAGCTCGTCAAGAAACACGCACTAAATTCGCCCCTATGGACGGCACAGTCGTTAGGCTCCAGTCAGGCGGCGGCGCGACTTATGTTACGGCTGGCAGCATTTTAGGTTGGTTTGTTCCCGCTAATGTAGAGCGTCAAATCAGTATAAAAATAAGCGGCCTTGATGCTGCCCTTGCAACCAAAGGTAAAAAAGTGCGTATTCAGTTTGATGGCTGGCCAACGTTTCAATTTAGCGGATGGCCGGGTATGTCCGTTGGCACCTTTGAAGGCGTCGTATCGTTTGTTGAACCGGTTGCAGATCAGTTTGGTATGTTCACCGTATGGATTGCCCCCGTCAATACCACCGTTGCCTGGCCAGAACATGAAAGCGCGCGCCTAGGCAGCCGTGTTCGTGCATGGATACTGCTAGAAGAAGTCAGGCTTGGCTACGAGTTATGGCGACAGCTTAATAATTTCCCACCTGTTCGCCCCCAAGAAACCCAAGAGGGCGCGCCATAATGCGCCACGCACTCATTTCTAGCTTGCTCATTGTTACCTTAGGGCTCTGTAAACCCTCGGCTGCATTCACCTTGCACGATTATTTGTCATTGGTTGCCAACAACCACCCGGAAATTCTGGCGATTGATGCCACCACGGGCCAATACCAAGCAGATATTCAATACGCAGATGGTGCCTATGACGCCAAGCTAGAACACAATAGCTTTTCCCGGGTGGCCGGATATTACGACGGACTACAGGCTGCGCAAAAATTTTCTAAACCGATTGAAGCCTACAACGCAGAAATTTTCTCAGAATACCGCATCTCTGACGGCGACTTCCCCGTATACGAGCAAGAGTACGAAACCTTATCTGGTGGCGAAGCCTCAGTAGGCGTGAAAATGTCTTTATTACAGGGCCGAGAAACCGATAAAAAACGCACCGCCATGGCCAGTGCCCGCCTCAAATATAAAATGTGGAATGAAGAAGCAAAACTTGCCCAAAGCGAATTCTATTATTCAGCCATCTTAGCCTACTTAGACTGGGCAGAAGCCGTAAGTTATTACCAAAAAATCGAACAACTCGTGACAGTCAGCCTTAGTCGCCAAGCGGGCATAAAAACACGCGTAGCTGAAGGGGATATAGCTGAAATTGAGTTATTAGAATTTGAAACCAGATTATTGGAGCGCCAATCTGCGCTGCTTGCCGCGGAGCGCAAGGTACAAGGCAACTTACAAAAATTGCGCTATTACACGCACGGCAGCCGCCTCCCGCAAGACCAAGCATTGCAACCTAACAGCGCATCGCAAATAAGCTGGCCGTTGTCGTTTAGTGAAGCCATTCAAACCACCGGTTTGACCAATCACCCTGCTTTAGCCGCTAAAGCCCACGAAATGCAAGTCCTTAAGCAAAAAATGCGCTTAGCAGAGGTTGCCCTACTCCCTAAACTCGACATCGAAGCAAAACTCGCCCGAGACATAGGTTCAGGCCCAACATCGCTTCAAGACACAGAAGCCAAAATAGGCCTTTATTTTTCAGTGCCTTTTGAACGCACACAAGCCAAAGCTAAAAAGAGCAGAACACAGTTTGAAATACATGCCCTTGAGCAGAAAACTAATGCTCTGCAACAGTCGATTGATGCCAAATTACAAGAACGCCACGTCAACTTGTCTTACGCTAAACGGTTACACAAGATGCAAGAACAACAGGTCGTGTTATCCCGCAAGCTGTTTGAGCAAGAGCAACGTCAATTCGAATTCGGCTCAAGCGACTTCTTTATGCTAAACAATCGCGAGGCAGACGCCTTTCAAGCCGAATTAAAAGCCCTTACCGCACGAATCAATGTATTTCGCGAAGCACTGGCAATCTTAAAAATAAACGCAGTACTCGACCACGTATTTATTCAAAAAACCCTTTCCGCCAATGCGTTAAATAACGCCAACCAAACGCTTTTTGGGGCTATGCCTTAGCTTGCCAGAAACGCTTCCATTTTTGGTTTTAATAGCAAGGTCACAATGGGTGAAAACACCAAAGCGACCGGTAACACCATAAAATAACTCGCCAGAAAGGCCTGGCTAAACTGCTGCAGGTCGCCTAAGCCAATATTACGATAGGTGGTGCTAAGCGCCATGATGGCTTCCATACTCAGCGCCATGCCAAAGCCGAAAATCAAGTTTTTATGTAAACTTGATAGGCGTACGAATAACGTTTCAACCACTTTATGCATTACCCACATCACCACCACACTGGTAGGGAAAATAACGCACACAGCCTGCACAAACGAAAGCGCCCATTGGCGAGCAAACGCATCGCCAAAGCCGATATTCGAATAAGTCATAATACCGGTGAAAGTACCACCAACAAGCGTGACCATAGCGGCCACCAGCAAAATTTTCTTTAAGGTTTTTGACATAGCACTCACCAAAATCTGACACAAAGGGTTAGGTTTAGAAGCGCTAATGATACAAATATAGTTGATAATGTCAACCATATTCATAAGAGGTGTTACTGACCTCAAACCACCCCTTGTTCAATCATTGCATCCGCCGCGTGTGACGATGCCAACACAATAACAGTGTTTTGAGTCATTGAACGTTCAAGTCGCAGAGCCCTAAGTCATTGCGCAATAAGATGCCTCACCGTTTTTTCGAGGCTCTCATAAGCAGTAGACTCAACAAACCCCAATGAAAAACGTTGCGGCGTGTTGAGGAACTTATCTTTGTTACTACGCCCAAACCCCAACACAGTCATATACGGGCGACTAACATAGTCATCTGGATAGGTATCCTCTGATTGGTCAGAGTTCGGCGGTAAATTGTCTTCATGATGCAGTAAATACAACATACGCGGGGCGTTCGTATCACCAAAAGCAAACCATTCTGGGCTGGGTAAATCTCCGCTAAATGATTCATTAATAGGGTGACGCTGGTTATCAGCAGAGTTATACCAAAAATCACTTTCGTCCATCAACCCACCTGGTACGCCTTCGTACTGTACCCAATAATGATAGCCAGGGCTGACCTTCGTCATAGTGAAATCGCATCTGTCTGGGTAAAAATCCCAACTGGCTTGCCACTTACTATTACCCGATGTAAAAATAATTTGTACATGCTCACGGGTTTCAATCGTCACCCGCGACGTGGAAGGCTCTGTGCCCGCGTTCATCGCATGAAAATAGCTGCCATCTTGCTTATGCACCGCATTAGGAAACCCTCGGTATTCCCCCTTCCAGCCTGACCCTTTCACATTGTGAAAACCAATCCAGTCCACGCCGTCGCTATCGAGCATACTGGATAAGCCCCCGCCTTCTTTTTCAAGATAAAAAGTCGCGTTTGAGATAGTGACAATATAAGCACTCAGTCCACCAGCGGATTGATCTACCCCGTGGCGTAAGTCAACCGCTTTAACCCCATCTTCGCCCTCTTTACCCTCTGATGCTTTTTGTTCAGTGTTTAGCGTTAAAGCGCTCTTTTCAGGCACAGCGTAGCAACCTAGATTAAGCATTCCTATTAGCAGAATAAAAACCCGACTCACGCTGGTAACAGTGAAGCCTTTAAGCCCAACGTTGTATACCCATGTCGAAACTGAGCCTTTTCTTTGAATTACACGTCTTGCATCGGTCATCGCTTAACGCCCTTCTTCTGGATTGAAACGCTCGCTGGCTTGACTCTGTCCGCGCTCGGACGTTTCTGCTTGAGCACTTTTCAGGCGTGTACTTTTGGATTTGGCACTGTTTCTAAGCAAATATCCCATTAATAATATGGTGATAGCACATAAACCAAAAACCAAACGCCCCCACATCGGGTTGGGTATGAGCATCATCACAAATACTCCCGAGCCCATATACATCACCATTGAGCCCAATTTATGGCGCTGTTGTTTGTCATATTCATCTTGCTCAAAATCGGCGATCACTGGGGTTTCAAGATCCCTGAAAAAGCGATCTGTACCGGCTTTGTGCTCATCTCGCTCTTCTTTGTAGAGCAATGAGGTTAAACAGAAGAAGCCTGCGGTAATCACTAAGTGCCCGGCGATGGTAATCATCAAGTTCACGTCAATTGACTCCCGCCGCGTGAGCCCCTGCTCTAACCCTATCCAATTAGCAAAGACCTCTGGAGTAAGTACATTCGCGGTCAACCAAGAGACACACATACCTATTATCACCGTCGCCCAAGGTGCCCAGTTGGGGGTTTTCTTGATAAACAAGCCAAATATCAGCGGTACAAGTAAAGGGACCTGCACCATCACAGAGACGCTCATCATCAACTCAAACAAGCTGAGCTCTTTCAGTGACTTAAAGAACAAGGCCACCACAATAACTAACACTCCGCTGATAAAGCTCACCCAGCGGCTAACGTTAAGCAACTGCTTATCGCTTACGTTCTTGTTCTTTTTAAGTAGCAAAGGCTGATAAATACTGCGCACAAAAATACCGGCGTTTTTATTTAGCGCTGAATCCATGGATGACATGGTCGCTGCGAATAGCCCAGCTAATAACAAACCCACCGTTCCAATCGGCATGGCATTGCGCGTAAACACCAAGTACACGGCGTCGGCAGCTTTGTTACCTAACTCAGGATAAGATGCCGCCGCGTCAGGGTATAAAATGGCAGACGCCCAAGGCGGTATAAACCACACGATACTCCCCACGCCCATCAGCACCATGGCCAGCAGTGCAGCCTTGCGCGCATTGTCGGAGTCTTTGGCGTTTAAGAACCGAAACGCATCATGCATATTCATGATGGTGATCATTTGCTTAGCTAAAAAGAAGATGAACGTGCCGACTAAAATTACTCCGTAATTCATGTCTGGGCCCATGACAAAATCCGTAGGGAAGTTTTGCACCAACGCTACTGGGCCGCCTACCATCACTAGCGCGACAATGGCACACGCGACGGATATGACCGCCACAATAAGGGTTTGCACAAAGTCAGAAGCCACCACGCCCCAAGCGCCAGATAACACAGAAACAAACACCACGGTAAGCCCTGTCACGATAATGGTTAGGGTAATGTCAGCCTCAAATACCGCACTGGCAAATACCCCTAGGGCGTTCAGCCAAACACCAGCATTGATAAAGCTAAAAACGATCAACGCCCATGAGAAAAACTGCTCATTCTGGCTACCAAAACGCCGTTTAATCCCCTCGGTTGGGGTATCAACCCGCATCTGACGAAACCGTGCTGAGAAATAAGCCCAACCACAGAAGTAAGCAAACGTATTGGCAAAGAACACCAAACTAATCGCAAAGCCATCTGTGTAGGCTTTACCGGCAGCCCCGGTAAAGGTCCAAGCGGAAAATTGAGCCATAAACGCGGTTGACCCAACCATCCACCACAACATGCGGCCACCACCACGAAAGTAATCACTGGTGGAGTTTTTCGCCATATTTTTAAAGGCAAAGCCGATGCCTAAAATCAGTATGAAATAACCCGCGATAACCAAGTATTCATAAAACATGGGACTGCCTTTTATTGAAGGTGACTAACGTCCACCCAATTATCATTTTTGCGAATAATATCAATTAGTTGCTGATATTGAGCACCTTCTTTAAAGGTCTGATATGGTGCGACTTTCTCCCCTTTAATATCCTTAACCAACTCACGAATAAGGTAACGCCAGTTGCGCTCGGTGTCGCCTTCCCCCTGAGGTGTGTTGTCCACAATATCATCCGGCAATGGCAGCCTGGTCCAATCGTTATTGGCATCATAAAAATACAAGGGGCCACTGCCATAATGCCCTTTGATGTAAATAGCGCCCTTACTGCCGTAAATAACAATATGATCTTCATTAAAACGTGGATGCAAGCCGCCATGTTTAAACAACACTGACACCGGCTTTTCAGCCAACTCGGATTCTAATTTTGCCAATACGGTATATGACCATTCCACATTTGATTCTCCCCATTTTAGTTCTGGGTCATTGAGATCATCAGGAATAAAGTCCCGGCGCTTTTTGAAGTTGTGCACACCCTCCACTATCGGCGCTCGACCTAGATCATCCCGAACTTCCCCCATAATCGACAGAATCTTCTCTCCGATAATCGAGGTGACGATCGACAACTTGTGAGTGAAGTTGTTGTTTAGGCGCCCACCACCGTCTTCTTTGCGATGTGACCAACCAAACGGGATATCTCGCTCTAAGTTAAAGTGCGATATGCATTCCACTTCTAGTGGCTCACCAATGGCTCCCGCTGCCACAATACGCTTAGCGTAAATCACGTCAGGCATATACCTAAAACTGGCAGCGAAGGCGGTTTTTACCTTTTTAGCAGCGGCTAGTTCGTGCAACTTTTTAGCTGACTCGCCAGTAGCGGTTAATGGCTTATCACTAAATACATGGCATCCACATTCTATGGCTTGGGTAATCGCCTCTTCATGGGCACCGCCAGGAGTGGCTATCGACACCACATCAGGCTTGCATTGCTCTAGCGCTTGTTGCCAATCTGTACCGGCAAACGGTATTGCCATATCTTTGGCAACTTGCTCTACCACGCTTTGTGTTCTGCCAACGATGCCAACCACTTCTGCTCCCACAGACCTAAATGCCTCTGCGTGTCCTTGCCCAGCGAAACCTGTGCCTTGAATCAATACTTTTATACTTTTACTCATGCTTTTATCTCTACTTATCAAAGACTAAATTCATAATCAAAAATGCCAAATTACCAGTTCCACACAGTGCCATCTTCTAAGCGACTCACAGGTAAATAAGAACGTTTATAGGGGTATTCCTTCGCGGCTTCTTCATCAAACTCGATACCCAAACCAGGCGCTTCACTGACATTGGCTAAGCCATCTTTCACTTCAACGCTGTGCTTAAATATGCGCTTGGAATGCTCATTACCGAACCCCACGAACTCTTGAATACCGAAATTAGGCGCCCATAAATTTAAATGCATGTGGGCAGCAAAGCACACAGGGGAAAGATCCGGCGCACCGTGTGGCGCGGTTTTCACGTTATACACACTGGCAAAGTCAGCAATACGCCGCAAAGGGGTAATGCCTCCGGCGTGGGTGGCCGCCACGCGAATGTAATCAATGAGCTGATTTTGAATAAGATCCTTGCAGTCCCATATGGTGTTGTAGGTTTCACCTATGGCCAACGGCGTGGTGGTATGCTGGCGGATCACCTTGTAGCTGTCTTGGTTTTCAGCGATAGACGCATCTTCCAAAAACAGTAAATTGTACGGCTCCAGCAGCTTGCCTAAACGGGCTGACTCGATAGGTGTTAAGCGGCTGTGTACATCATGAAGCAGGTGCACGTCATTACCGAAGCGCTCTCTGGCTTGCTTGAATAAATCCACCACCATGTTGAAGTACTTTTGGGTTGACCAGTCTTCTTCTGGCGGCAACGGTCGGCTGCCCTGCAACTCAAAATAATCAGCTTTGTCACCAAGCACGCCGTAAGTCACGTTTAAACCGGGCACGGCGCATTGCAAACGCACAGCCTTAAAACCTTGAGCGATATGCTCAGCGGTTTTATCTAGAGTATCTTCTATGGTTTCACCACTGGCGTGAGCGTATAGGGTTACGCCCCGTCGGCTTCTGCCACCTAGTAATTGATACACAGGCATATTGGCGGCTTTGCCTTTTATGTCCCACAGGGCCATATCAATCGCAGCGATAGCGGCCATGTTTACCGCTCCTTTGCGCCAGTACACTCCCTTATATAAATATTGCCAAATATCTTCGATATCATGAGCATTTCGGCCAATTAAGCACGGCGCGACATGCTCTTCTAGATAAGCAACGACCGCCATTTCACGGCCATTTAAGGTCGCATCACCAAGCCCGTAGATACCTTCATCAGTCACCACCTTCACGGTGACAAAGTTTCTACCAGGACTACACACAACGACTTTTACTTGAGTAATTTTCAACTGACGCCCTCTTGACCTAACCATTCTATACACTATTTATTGTCGCCCGCTTGGCGGATCAAATTGTACGGAATAAAATCAACTAAACCGGTTTAGTTGAACAAGTTAGCATAATCTTGCACTATGTCAACACAGCGCTATTTAACCCAATCGTAGAAAATTCCAATGGCAAAAGTCAGACTAGTCGATGTTGCTCAGCTTGCTTCAGTATCAAAAAGTACGGTTTCTCAATACCTTAACGGCCGTTTTGACTATATGTCGAAAGAAACGCAAATACGTATTCGCGCAGCCATTAAAGAATTAGATTATGTGCCCAATCCCATTGCCAGAAATCTAAAGGCAGATAAAACCAAAACCATAGGCGTGATAGTGCGAGATATCACGGGGTTTGATACCAGCAGAACGATTCGCGGAGTCGACGATTTTTGCAAAAATAACGATTATAACGCGCTTATTTACAACACAGATTTCGACCCCGAGACCGAAGCAAAATCCCTCGAAGCCCTTTATCAAATGCGGGTAGACGGCATTATCATCGCGTCTTCCGGTAAGAATAATCAACTTATTGCACAGTACATCAAAAAAGGCTTACCGATAGTGCATTTTCAGCTTGAACACGATGGCAGTGAGAAAAATCTTATCTTGTCTGACTATCGCCAAGCCGCGTTTGATGCCACAGAATATTTGATTAACCTAGGGCACAAGCGAATCTGTTTTATGACGCAAGACTTCAAAAACGTGAAGTCGAGAAATGAGCGCTATTTAGGCTACGTGACCGCACTAGAAAAACATAATATTAGCCTAGAGCCAGAGTTGATTCAGTACTGGCAAAGAGAAACCGGTTTTGAGCAATCACCAAAGAGTATGCTTGAATCAACGGCCGCACCCACCGCATTTTTCACCCAACATTTAGCGATCACCACCGAGCTGCTAACCCACTTAAACCAAGAGAACATCGGGATTCCAGACGATGTATCTCTTATAGGTTTCGATGATATTCCCATGGCTGAATTCTTCAAAGTGCCAGTGACGGTTATCAAACAAGAACCTTACATCATTGGCAAAGAAGCCGCCAAACTACTGCTAGAAAACATAAACGACAAAGACAGACACTCGCAAAAAATCATGATCTCCTGCTCTATCACCCAAAGGCAATCCTGCTCTGCCCTGAAGAGCGATTAACACGGCCAATAGCATTCGAGCACCAACATAACAAGGCGGTTTACCCCAATAACTAAACCGTTTTACCAGCACACCTCGATATTTAATTTACAGTCGCTTTTTGCCCGCCGCCCAATTAAACATGGCTGTCCTCGTAATCTCGGCTAAACATGGCTGTCCTCGTAATCTCGGCTAAACATGGCTGTCCTCGTAATCTCGGCTAAACATGGCTGTCCTCGTAATCTCGACTAAACATGGCTGTCCTCATGACTAAACATGGCTGTCCTCGTAATCTCGACTAACATGGCTGTCCTCGTATCTCGACTAACATGGCTGTCCTCGTATCTCGCGTATCTCGACTAACATGGCTGTCCTCGTATCTCGACTAACATGGCTGTCCTCATAATTTCGACTAACATGGCTGTCCTTGTAAGCCGCGCTTGTAGGCTATTAGTCACTCGTATTCTTGGCTACTTTCCAACCGGATAACCTTATCACTGGGGCAGCACCTATAAAAAAACCGACGGTAAACGTCGGTTTTGATCCTGTTATCATCTGTTGCTACTAGGCCAAGTGCAATAAAGATGGCGGCGGGTTAGCGGTTACCTGTGAGCGCTCAGCGGCCGCAAATTAGCCTGCTATGTGTAAAAAATGTAAGTGGCGGTGATACTGATCGATAATATCGTTGATAACAGCCTCTTTTGACCACCCCATAATATCGTAGTTTTGCCCGCCTTCACTTAAGTGCACATCAGCCCGGTAATAAGTGCTGTCATCATCAGAACGCAATGAGTCTGGTTCTACTGACTGACTGTATTCAGGCAACATATGAATGGTAGGGTATACCCCGTAAATAAATTCAGGGTCGTCTCCGTGTTTAACCGTTAAAATAATCGCCTCGTCAGTTTGCGTAATATCGGCGTCTATTTGATTAATACCTAACTCTTCTGCTACTGCCGTAAACGCTTGCTTTACGCGCTGCTGTATAAATCGTTCTACCGCTGTCTTATTAGGAAAATCAACAATAACCTGTAGCCGCTCCTTCCAGCTATCAGTACTGCTTGTATGTTGCACAGAGGGGGCATGCAACGTCATGCTTTCACGTTTAAACTCTTCTACGCGCAAGGCTTTCACCAAACCGTACATAGCGATAATAAGGACGATGGCGAACGGAAGCGCACTGGCAATAGTCATCGTTTGCAAGGCATTTAACCCGCCAGCCATCGATAAGATAGCCGCGACCAAGCCGACCCCAGCAGCCCAGTAAATACGCTGCCAAACAGGTGTGTCATTGTTACCGTTCGAGCAGAGCATATCCACCACCATGGCCCCTGAATCACAGGACGTGACAAAAAACACCACTATCATCAACACAGCCACACCAGATATCACGTTTGACCACGGGAAGTTTTCTAAGAATAAAAACAGCGCCACTGGGGTATTGTCAGTGGCTAATTTTCCCAACTCGGTACTGCCCTGATTCAATACTAATTCAATGGCACTGTTACCGAATATGGTCATCCAAGCCAAGGTGAACATAGAAGGGATTAAGATCACGCCTATGATAAATTCACGTATGGTGCGGCCTTTAGAGATACGCGCAATAAACACCCCTACAAACGGGGCCCAAGCTAACCACCATCCCCAATAAAAGATAGTCCATCCACCTAACCAATCCTTCTTGTCATAAGCAAAAAGGTTAAACGTGTTACGCACTATATCTGACAAATAAGCGCCAGTGTTTTGCAGCATGGCTTGTAATAAAAATACCGTAGGACCCACTAATAAAATAAACAGCAATAAGCCAATCGCCAGTACCATATTGAATTCAGATAAAATACGAATGCCTTTATCCAGCCCACTGACAACAGAAACTATCGCCAACCCAGTAATCGCCACAATCAACATGATTTGGTAAGGTGTCGTCATGGGGAAATCAAACAGATAATTTAGACCCGAACTGATCTGCGTAACACCTATGCCTAAAGACGTAGCCACACCGAAAATAGTGCTTATCACAGCGAAAATATCGACTAAATTACCGCGCCAACCATAAATTTTATCGCCGATAATAGGGTATAACGCCGAACGTAAGGTCAATGGCAAATTATGACGATAACTGAAGTAGGCCAATATTAACGCCACCACCGCATATATGGCCCAAGCATGCAGCCCCCAATGAAAGAAAGTCATTTTCATCGCTTCGCGAGCAGCTTCGATAGTAGCCGGCGTCGCCGTTGGTGGCGCTAAAAAGTGCATCAAAGGCTCAGCAACGCCGAAAAACATCAAGCCGATGCCCATCCCCGCAGCAAACAACATTGAAAGCCATGAACTAAACGAATAATCTGGCTCTGCATGGTCCGGCCCTAGCTTAATTTGACTATGCCTAGAAATGGCCAAATACATCACAAATATTAAGATTGACGCCACCGTCAACACATAAAACCAACTGCCATTATCAACGATCAATGTTTGAACCTGAGTAAAGGTCTGATCGGCAAACTCAGGCAAAATCAAAGCGAAAAGAAGTAGTGCAAAGATGACGCTGGATGCGCCAATAAATACGATTTTATTGAGTGGGCTAGTCGAGGTGTTGTCGGTCAAATTATTCTACCTTTTTAATTATTATCTGCTTTTTCACATGTCCATTGATAACAGGTCTATCGCATTCAATGCGTTATATGCTAGCACACGCGGAGTTTTCATTCTCAGAAACCCAATGTTTAGATTCTTCACCAGCAAAAATAATAATGTGAGCTTCGTTAGTTACCATGGGTGTCGTCATAGTTTTGTTAATTGAAACGCTGCACTTTAAAACACAAAAGCGATACAGATTATTCCGATTTTTGTGTTTTTATAGCACCACACCAATAGCGAAAATTAAAAGTTAAAACCTGAGGGGTGGCCAAGCGAGATACCTAAGCTTTCTCGTCATTTCCTATTACCGACTGAGTATGAGCCTCACGCAAACTATTCAAGTGATGCTAAAAAGGTAAGCCAGAAGCGATCCTGCCACAAAGCACGTAAGGTAAAACAAGCTCATATTTTAATTCGTGTTGCTTTTTGAGCATTCACAGATGAAGTAACAAAAAATATAAGGCTTTTACCTTTAACCTACCTGAATTTCAGCATCTGCGTACTGCACTTTGCGCGGCTTAGGTGTCGCGATAAAGTACGCAAAGCTTAATGGCCCTACACGCCCAACTATCATCATAAAAATAATGACAATTTCGCCAGTGTCGCTAAGTTGACCAGTTAAACCTCGAGACAATCCTACCGTACTGAGTGCCGAAACCACCTCAAACACAATATCCAGAAACGGAGCATTTTCAATAGCTGTGAGAATAAATATGCTGATGAAGATCATACCAATAGAAATGATCGCTAACGAAAGCGCTTTAAGCACCTGCACCTGAGGTATAGTGCGATTAAGCACAGTCACCTGCGTACGACGACGTAAAAAAGTATAAGTTGTCATAATCAATACGATAAATGTACCCAGCTTTAACCCACTTGCCGTACTTAAAGATCCTCCCCCAATAAACATCAGTAATATAGTTAACGTTGTACTCGCGTCAGTTAAATTTTCGATAGGTAGGGTATTAAAACCCGCAGTACGAGGTGTTACTGCTTGAAACCAAGCCGTTAAAGCTTGTTCGGCCACGGGCAATGTGCCCAAAGTGGCGGGATTATTTGCCTCTAGTAACCAAATTAGAAAAAAAGCAACTAGGTTGATGGTTAGTGTGGCCAACAACACGATACGCGTATTCACACTTAATTTGCACCAGCGTTTATTCGTTTTGATATCAATCAATACAGCGAAACCGATACCTCCAATAATAAACAAGGCTGTAATAATCATATTGACGGAAACGCTCGCCGAGTAAGCCGACAAACTGTCACTCCGTAAAGCGAAACCCGCATTATTAAAGGCCGATAAAGTGTAAAAGAATGCTTGATACGCTGACTCTCTCAGTCCGTATTCATCAAGCCAAACGAGGGTTAATAATACAAAGCCCACCAGCTCAATCACAAACGAGTAACACAAAACAAATTTGGCCGTTTGCACGACCTTTTCCATACTGGTTTGATCAAGTGCTTCTTTCATCAATATCTGCTGACTGAGGCCTAGGCGCGCGCCCAAACTGATAGCAGCTACGACGGCAAATGTCATAAACCCCAGCCCACCGGCCTGTATCAAGCCGGCAATAACTACCTGGCCAAATGTGGTGAAGTGTGACCCCGTGTCCAGCACCACCAAGCCTGTTACAGTAACAGCAGACGTCGCCGTGAAAAGGGCTTTGATAAGGGGCGTTTCAGCAGTCGATGCTATGGGTAGCATTAATAACCCTGCACCAACAAAAATCAGTAGAATAAAGCCTAGAAAAAGTACAGCAGGAGGGCTTAACTGGATATGAAGTTTTGATTGGCGTTTTGCTAACTTGTAGGGTTTAACATTCGGATCCCAAGGCTTCATTTAGCATAAAACTCAGGCGCTATCTTTTTCAACGCAGTCAAAGAACCACTTAATATCAGTGAATCTTTCACGGCTAATTGAAAGTCACCATCTAAGTGTTTGATGATAGTGCTATTGCGGCGCACCAACATAGGCTCAATGTCTTTGCCTGCTTTGCCGAGTAGCTTTTTAACCGACATATCTGGGTGGTGTGATTTAATTTCAACCTCAACAATAAACAAGCCATTACCAATGGACATGTACTGGTTCATCATAGGGTAATTAAGCGACTGAGCGACACGCACGCCAATTTCTTCTTCAGGGTGAATAATCCGAGACACACCCAACTTAGTCAAAATAATATGATGAGGTTTAGTCGTCGCTTTTACCCAAATCTCTTTTACGTTGAGTGATTTAAGTAATAGAACACATAAAATACTAGCTTCGAGGCTCTCACCTATAGCAACCAGCACCGCATCACAGGAGCCGATATCTAACTCTTTCAGAGAGCTTTCATCAGTGGCATCAGCAATGGCCGCTACCGTCAATTGCTCAGATACCGTATTCACCAACTTAGAGTCTGAATCGACGCCGATAACTGAATTCCCCAGACGCATCAACTCTATTGACGCCGCCAACCCAAAACGGCCTAATCCAATTACTGCAAACTGACTCATGTTGTGCTCTGACATGTAGTATTTTATTGGCGGGGAATATTAATACAATCCAAACCTAAAACCAAACTGCTTTCCCCCTAACGAGCATTCTTAACGACACGTATTCCTTTATATCAACAGTCAGTATTTAATCCATCGGGCGAGCGCAAAAATCTCTCTTTGATTCGCGGACGAAATCGACGAAAAAACTTAGCGCAATCAACCAGTAATGCTGTAAATTCTTACCCCCGATAATAGCTTGGGCCTTTAGGGAACTTGTATTAGTTATGGATGCATTAAAATGGGTGTCCTGATAAACGAGACGCTACGATGACGCCAGACGCGCCAAGAAAAACAATTTTATTCAGATGTTGAGATGCTGAAACAGGGTTCAATAGGGTTTACCTTTTATTATTATACTGCGCTATGAGTTGTTCTTGCTTGATAGCTCAGCTGGATTCCCGATGGTTAATCCTAGCACGGTGCCCAACATCAATCTTGATAACGTACAAAATTTGACGCCGCCATTATTAAAAACGGTAATATCATCCCGACGAGTTCCATGTTCGAATACGTTAAATCAGATATCAAAACCAAGAGGTTGTGTCCTCCATGATCCGACAACTCGCCATACACGCTGCACTTGTATTTTTGCTGTTACGTTTTGACATCAGCACGGCTTCCCCGGCAACCAATCATGCCCAAGCCACTACCAAAGCACCTTATCAGTTTGATAAAAATCAGGATTTATTACTGCTGCATTTTGATCTTAAAACAGACGTAGACGACGTACACACTATTGCTGCCATGCACTCAATTTTACAGTCTCCCCAATTCAACAGATTAAATTACTGGGCCGTCAGTGGCACGTATGGCATTCAAAGTGGCCTATATGTACCCGCCGATCATTTATTCGACTTAGTGTTTAACGCAAACTGGACGAACGCCCACATGCAGCGCCAAAAGGCATTGAATGACACGGTGCAAAAAGTATCAACCACCCTCGCCCAAGGGGGCCGAGTATGGATAAGCGAAGCGGGCCAGAGTGATTTTACCCAGCATCTTATTCAACAACTCAAGGTAAACGGAACATCGCTCCCAAAAGAGAAAATCGTCCTTGTGCAGCACAGCGAATGGAACGAAAAAGAAACCAGTAAAAACGCCCTAGCCTTTGTTAAGCAAAACACCACCTACTATAAAATACCTGACGGCAACGCAAGCGCAAACGGCACCCCAGGTTTTAACACCTTAGATTTCACGGTAAACCCACTCGAAAATAATCCTTTGCTCGATACCCAAATTTGGCAAGAAGCGAATAAAGTGAGCAGTCAATACAACGGGGTAAACGGCCGCTACCTAAACAAAACCATTCACTCAGGGGGCGCAGATTTTTCAGATCTCGTTGAAGTCGTGTGGATTTTAGGCATAACAGGCGTAAATACCGTTGACGCCTTCTTCACCCAATTCAACCCACACAACCCCAGCGCAAAGGAGCGCTCGTATTAAGGGTCGAATCAGCTAAACAATAACAAAACAAGCCACCCGCAATAACTAAACCGCGCATTTGCATGATTATCTTAGTTGGCTTAGTAACTTATTGATAAATAAGAAGTTTAGTTGCATTATCAAGCCTTTTCGCTCACCTTTTTTCAACTCAACTGCAATGCGGCTGCTTAACGTATTACCTCGCGGCGATGTTGTTATGAAAAGGCAAATAAAGTAACCTGCTGGCAGAATGTTTTGTTCTTACAAAGCAAATTTAATGGATTAAATTGAGTTTACAGGCAGTTAATGGACGCACCGACGTTATTTATTTGTACAATCTTAGTTAGCACAATTATGTCACTCACCATGATGATTTTGCGCGCAGCTAATCGAGGTGAAAAGTATCTTGTGGATTGGGCGATAGCGGGAATATTTTTCATATCGTCAAACATCTTGGCGATATTCTCTTTAGATTTTGATCTGCCGACTACGGTACATCCTGCAATGGGAAATGCGTTTTATTTAGCCGCTCACGCTGCGATTTATAGTGGCATAAATAAATGTATTAACGGGCGCTCTACTTGGACATTGACGTTAGCTGTTTTTCTTATCCCCATTCCTCTACATCACATTCCTTTGGTTGCCGAATCAGTAGAAGTGAGAATATTGATATTTTACCCTATGATCTTTGCCCTTAACGCCTCTGCGTTAGTAGCGCTATGGCGAAGAAGAAACGACAAAGTAGGCAAGGCATATTGGCCATTAATGGTTGTGCTATCTCTTTTTATTGCTCAATTGATTATACGTGCAGTTCTAATGTTCGCTGAAAATGTTCGATTGGAATTTATTGGTAATCAATTTATGCAAACGTCAGGTAATCTCGCGATAATCGGTTTTATATTTTTATTAACCATTAGTTTTGCCATTATCGTTTTTTGGAAGAAAGAAGTGACTCTTCGAGAAGCCTCCGTGACAGATTATCTAACGAAATGGTTGAACCGCAGCGCACTGTCTAGCATTGCACAAAAAGAGTATTCACTGTCCCAGCGAACACGAAGAAACTTTGGATTTGTTATGTTTGATATCGACCACTTCAAACATGTAAATGACCAACACGGCCACGCCACAGGAGATCAAGTTCTAATAGAGATAAGCCGAGTAGCTAAAAGCCTAATGAGAAACTTTGACCACTGTTTCCGCTTGGGTGGCGAGGAATTCGCAATATTAGTAAGCGATACCAATACGAACGAATTGTATGCGATTGCTGAACGCATCCGTAAAACCGTTGAGCAAACAACGTTTACAACTTATAACGGCCCACTTTACATAACAGTGAGCATTGGTTTTGCTTTATCAACAGACGCCGATGAATCTTGGGAGTCATCCTTAGAAAGAGCCGATAAAGCCCTTTATCACTCGAAAGAAACCGGTAGAAATAAAACCTCTGGCGAGACACAAAGCGAAGACTTCTACTCACTTACGCTACAACATGTTCAATTGCCCTAGCCGTTAACTCTAATTGCAGCCTAACCAACTTACATGTTACACCACAGGGGTTAAAACAACCTTAGCCCGACCAGGACCAACATCACCACGTTCGCCAACAGACCAATCAAAAAGAAATAGGTGCGCGGGCTCGGGTTTTTCTCTGTCGAAATGGCATAGTACAACGCCATATGCATAACTCTTGCGATAAGGTACATCCACACACAAACAGCAAATATTGGGCTTTGGTAATTTAGAACAAAGGCAAACAGCACCGTGCCGACAAACAAGGTACTGTTCTCTAACGTATTCTGAAAAGTGCGATGCGCTCTGAACACAAAACTATCGTGGGATAAGTTTTCATCTATCTTCCCAGGGATTGCATTAGGCTGCTTGGCTTTGCTAAACGTGGCAACCATCCACTGCACTAACAACATCACCAAATATAAATAAAATGCCGTGTAAACCGAATAGGCCAGATCAATCATTGTCATTTACCGTTTTCACATGAATAAGTATCACAGTAGCAAGCTTGATGCCCAACCTAAGCTATTGATATAAAAGTAATAAGTTTTTTATGAGATGAGATACATGTAACTGGTACAGGGTGATTTATAAGAATTACCATTCGTAAGTTTACTAAAAACACCAGTTGAGGAGCAGATTCTAAGTAAAAGTACGAAGTCGTTAGCATGAGTGTCCTGATAATTTCCCAAGCAATGATCTTAACCAACATTCGCCAAGTAACACTTAATAGAAACAAGTTAATTAGCGGAATTATGTAGCAAGCGCACAAGAATCCCGCCCATGAACTGAATAAAATACAGTCATATTCTCTTTTAATTGAAAGGTATCAATATGGCTGAATCCCACGTTATTACTGCTTTAGTCTCTAAACACTCAGAGCTTGCAGGACAAATCCAACATTATCAACAGGAAATTGCACGACTCAACAAAAGCCTGGGCCACGTAGAGGCCACAATCAAAGTATTTGAGCCGGAATACGACCTCAGAACCGTATCGCCGAAGCGAACCACAGGTAACGCTAGATTGTTTAAGCCAAGGGAATGTCAGATGATGGTGTTGGATATACTCAGGGTGGCATCTGAGCCGTTAACGACAACGGCTATTACCGACAAGGTACAGGAGCCAAAACGGGTGCCACGACTCTGAGGCAAGCACTAAAAGCCAATCAGGGAAATCAATGCAGCAAGGTACACAGATAACGGTAATTTGTGAGAAGAGAAGATCGTCCCACTGGTGACTGAAAAAGTATGACCGCAATCCTTATCTTTACAGCACCACTGCTTGCGGGTTTTAAGGTAATAGTGATGTTCGCAACCACAATGAGGGCAGACAGGTTTACCTTGAGGCCAGCGAGCTTCTTTGAATAGTTCAAAGGATTCATCTGGCGTTAACTGGAATATCTTTCTAAGGCTGAGGGTACGTGCTGACGCAGACAACAGGAAATGTTGTTTTTTGATTGTCATTAGTCCCCTCCTTAAAATAAATCACATTATCTTATGTGTTCATGATTGCACATATATTTATGTGCGACAAATTAAAAACAAATATATTTATGTACTATACAAATAAATGTATGTACGATTTCCATTATCATTGTTTTTATAACTGAATATATATACAGTATGGTATACGATGAATTTAAACGCCATTTGGGGAAGGCTGGATTGTCTATTAAAGAGCTTGCTGAATTGTTGCGGCAAAATCCCAACTCATACACCAATTACAAAACTAAAGGTGAAGTACCTGATCATCTAGCTGTAATTGTGGCACTCATGGGAGAAATGGCGGACCACGGGCTTGATTTCAGAATGGTCGTTTCGGGGCTTGATATTGCTCCTAATAAACCCCGTGGTGCGGCGAAAGATGCTCAGTTTGGCGGAAACAGAAAAGGTTAAGGCTTAGAAATAAATGAAACAACATGCAATCCAGTTAGTTAAGGATGTTATTGAAAAAACTGAAAGCTCGCAAAACGAGTATCAGTTGCAGCACGAAATTGAGCAATCTTTCAAAGAACTAAGTCAGAACCTACAAAGTTCATGGAAGCCATGTCCTATACAGCGCAGAGTACCCAATGGAAAAGGGGGCTATAAGTGGGTAGATTCGGCTCATGGTGCAGTGATTATCGAATACGAACCTCCAAAGAGTTTCAATAAAAAGAATAATGCAAAATGTAAGCATGCTAAAAAACAGGCCGAAGAATATGCAGATCTATTACACCGTGATGAAGGTAGAGAACTATCTGATTACACAATGGTGGCATGGGATGGTGAAAGCATTGTGTTTGGACGTTACAACCTCTCAGGTATTCCAGATTGGGAATCCTTGCAAGTATTCGATCAAAAGGCCGCCACTAGGCTAATTCAGGAGTTATTGAACAACGGAACGCCACTTGTATCAGCGCTCCTATTAAAAGAGGTTGTTGGTCCTGATTCTATTTACGGACAGCAACTCATTCCAATGTTTTTTGATGCTATTGTGGACGCAGATGCAGGTGGAACCTCAAAAGAAAAGCTTCTCTATACCGAATGGAATCGTCTATTCGGTCAAGTCGTCGGTATTCAGCCGGATGGAATGAGAAACTTGATAGAGCGTCAAAGTACCCATCATGGAACAGACTACGCAAAAAATATTTCCGCCTACCTATTTTCGCTTAATAGTTATATCGCACTATTAGCCAAAATAGTCGCAGCCTGCGCTTTGCCTGGTTCAACCCAAAACATTCTAAATACTACCATTGATGTTCAAGAAAGGATTAATTCAATGGAAACGGGGAAATTGTTCAAGAACGCTGGCATATCAAATATGTATGCCGGTGATTTCTTTTCCTGGTATTTAGAAGATGACAACTGGACGGAGTTTGCAAAGGTAATAGACAGCTTACTGGTTGAACTTTCAATAGTGGACTTTGAGATAAGCAAAAAACGGCCAGAAAGTACCAGAGATTTGTTTAAAGGAATTTATGAGGGGTTTGTTCCTCGCGAGCTTCGGCACGCGCTTGGAGAATTCTATACACCAGACTGGCTGGCAGAGCATGGGCTAGATGTCATTGATTGGGATCTTGAAGCAGATTTACTTGACCCTACATGTGGATCTGGAACATTTTTACTTGAGGCGATTAGAAGAAGAAGGGTTGCAAAACCCGAGGCTGATGCAAATGAGCTATTGTCGGGACTATACGGAATAGACCTTAATCCGCTTGCTGTTTTGAGCGCTAAAGGTTCGATAGTGACTTTTATTGCACCATATTTGAATCCTCACAAACCAGTGACTATTCCAGTTTATATGGCTGATGCAATCAATACAGCCAACATTCAACCTGATGGCTGTTATGAATACAATCTTCTGACTGATAAAGGCGAAAAGCTCTTCCGAATTCCAGAGAAACTAATACTAGATACAGAGTTTTATTCTGTATTTCAGCAGCTTAAACAATGGATAATGGCAGATTTACCAGCCAACAAGATACTAGAGCATCTTCTTAAAACATTAGAACCGCTCGCGTTAAATAAAAATGAAGAAACTGCACTGTCAAATGCAGTTAATACGTTAGTAGAACTTCATGAAGAGGGCTGGGATGGAATATGGTGCTCAATTCTTGCAGAACGCTTCAGGGCGGGTTCAATATCTCCGGTTAAATACATTTGTGGCAATCCTCCTTGGGTTAAATGGAGCCACTTACCAAGAGCCTATGTCAGAGCCGTTAATGATAAATGCCGAAGTATGGGAGTCTTTAGCTCTGATAAATGGGTTGGTGGCATCGAATCTGATATTTCTACCGTCATCACCTTTGAGACTATTCGAAAATATCTGAAGGACGGTGGAAGACTTGGATTTTTCATAACAGGCACTGTTTTTTCAAATGAATCTAGTGAGGGCTTCAGACGCTTTAAAATTGATGAGGGACGTATCAATTGCGCAGTAACTCTGGTGGAAGATTATAACGCCATTAAGCCATTTGATGGTGTCAGTAACTTTCCGGCGTTACTGGTTGTTGAACGTGGCGAAAATACTAAGTATCCAATTACTTACAAAAAATGGTCGGCGAAAGACGCTAAAAATAAAACCATCCGCTCTTTTTCAGATGCTTCCGATTTTCGTGGGAAGGCAAAAAATGAAAACCTGTTTGCAAAGCCCGCCCCTGGCGGAGAAAACGATTCCCGTCCATGGCTAATTGCAACGAAGAAAGAGCACAAGGTGTTTAAATATGTGTTTAATGAAGGAAAAAGCCACTACGTAGCTAGAAAAGGTATTACAACCGACAGACACGCCATATTTTGGGTAGACATCCTGGACCAGGAAGTGACCAATGGTAACGTGACTATCCGAAACAGAGTGCAGGAGGGACGTACAAAGGGAATACCCGAAATTACTGATGTCGTAGAAGCAGAGCACATTTTCCCTATGCTCAGAGGAAAGGATGTAACAAAGTTCAGGGCCGTTCCAACACCGTTTCATTCTCTCGTACCGCAACGAGAGATGCATGGAGATCCTGATCTGCCATTCAACTACCCAAAAACTTACCAGTTCTTAGAGCAATTTAAAGAACAATTAAAAGTTCGATCCAGTTTAAAACGGTTCCAGAAGAACAAACCATATTATTCCCTCTGGAGTACAGGCGACTATACGTTTTCACCGTATAAAGTGTTGTGGCGGGAAATGAACAGCAAAACGTTTTTCGCCGCCTATATTGGTCCTGTAGAGGACAAAATTTTGGGTGAAAAAGTTGTTGTGCCTGACCATAAACTCTACTTTATCCCAGTGGAAACAGAAGATCATGCCGCGTTTCTGACAGGCTTTCTCAATTCAACCTATGTTGCCAAAGCTGTTATGGCTTACGGGTCGCTATTGAGTCTGGGGTCCAGCGTAGCAGAATACCTCAAAATTCCTGAGTTCGACGATATGGATAGTGATCACCTGGCTATTAGCGAGATCGCCCGTATTGCAACAATGTCCGGTGGTGATATTTCGGAAGAAGAACAAAAAGAACTTGATGATTTAGTTAACGAGGTATTGGGAATTAAGTAATATTTGCAATACAAACTCGGTAAAGCATTGTTTTTACTGGGTTTGTGCATTTGCTACATAATTCCGTTAATTAGCTTAATAATCAACTTTCCTCACGTCACTAACTTACCTTTAACTCTTACTAATTTTTTGGTGATTCATCCCAATATTACTCTGGAAAATATATTCAAAATTAAGATAGGTAAATTTGGTGGATGGAATGCATTAGTTGCAGCAAGTAAAGATAAAGAAATAGCGTCAGATAATAACGCACTTTATACCGCATATTACAGAGCCGTCAATAATAGACTGCTGAACTGTTCCTCACTCTCGTATTTACGTTTCGTGAAAAAACTCTGCGATAACAACTTTTCAATACCAGTGATGACTGATATCCAAAAGCTTTATGCTTTGATGTGCCACTATGACTTTTGGGATAAATCGAGTAAAGATCTTGGCTTTAATAACGTAGCAAACAGCTTAGACGCATTGAAAGACAAAGTATTACAAAATGAGTTGAGTGAAGTAATTTCAATACTCATTGAGCGACTCGATGTTCGCGAGTTCGACATGCCAATGGTTGATAACCCTATAGTGAATTCATCACCACTTAAAATGCATGTTCGATACCCTAAAGAACATATCCTTGTGGCTTTTGGTGACAGTACTTTTGAGAAGAAGTCATCTAGTCGTGAAGGTGTTTTGAATATTAAGAGAGCCAATACTGAGTTGTTGTTTGTCACCCTAGATAAATGTGAAAAGCAATTTTCCGCTACCACTATGTACCATGACTACGCCATCAGTCCAACGTTGTTTCACTGGCAAACACAAAATAGTGCAAGGCCAAATTCTGGGCGAGGTTTAGACTACGTGCAGCAAAAAGATAATCACAAAACTTTTCTGTTATTTGTACGCGAAAAAGGTAAAGACGAAAATGGTCGAACTATGGGCTTTGTAAACTTTGGCCCTGTCGATTTTGTAAAGTCAGAGGGCAGCCAACCAATGAATATCACTTGGAAATTGAAACATCCAATGCCCGCTTATTTATGGAACGAGACAGCGAAGTTGGCTGTTGGTTGATTTATTCATGAGCAGTTAACATGCATGTCTTTTGTGTAACGGCACTTCGGAAAAGAAGAGCATCCCAAAAATGCATGACCTAAATTAGCACCACGTTTGGCTTGTCTCTGAACAAGCTGATTACCACATTTTGGACATGGGGCTTGATTAACGTTTGGTGAAGGTCCTAATTGCTGACTTGATTCGAGAGGCATAGGGTTTGTAGAATTTTCTACGTTAGAAGACGAATTGCACTGTATATCTTTTACTATGCTCAATAGTTCGGTGCCACCGATTAATTCAATCGGCTTGTTTTCAGCAAAATTTGATGCCTCACGAGTAAATCCTCCACAACAAATAATAACCACCTTAGTCGCATTTTCAGAAGTTAATATGCCGAACATTTCACGAATTACAGCTACCCCAACATTTTTGGATTTCCACTGCTTACATTGAACTAAGATTGTTTGTTTATTTTTACTCAGCTTGACGTCGACACCACCATCAGGCCCGAAGCCGTTTTCGATAACCCGAAACCCTTGTCTGCGATACGCTTCAGCGACTAGCTCTTCAAACTCTTTCCAGCTAAGCGCCTTTATGGAGTCAATATCTTGTTGGCGATCGAGTAATTTTTGTTTGCGTCTGCTATTAAAATAAGCAAACGGAGTAGCAAATAAAAAAACAGCGGTAAAAAATGGAGCCACTTGTGAAAGCGCTGTAAAAATAGCATTGATTATTGGGTTACCGGTTTGTATCTTAGGCAATATCATGACTAAAAATACGTAAGTAATAGCAGCAACAGCTACCGGTACCCACCACGGTGCTTGGGTGAGTAAATTGAAGAAAGACGTGTTTTTCTTAGCCATGGATATTTTCTTTAACAACTAAATGTGTGGCTTTTAAGTTAAATAGATACTAACAGCTAGAATTTTTAAGAAAGTATAAAATTGCCAAATAAAGTACTCAACTAAACACCTTAAGGTTGGCCCAACCTTGAATATTCATCAATAGATAACCCTAACCATCCCCCTACCACTCACTTAACTGCTGCATATCTTTCAAGCGCCCTCTTTGTAACAGCAGAGCTTCAAATACATCATCGATAGAATCGTTTTGTGCGCTGAGGCCAGGTAGTGCGATATTCGCTTCAGCGAAGAAGCGTTGTTTTTCGTTAGAACCGTTATCGTTTAACCACGCCGATGACCACCAGTGTTGCATGCGCTCTTTGGCCGCACTGAGTCTTTTTTCTGAGGGCAATTTATCTCTTTTACTATTGTTCTCTTTGCTATCGCTGGGCACTATGTTCCATAAATCATTATTTGGCCAGCGTGAAAAAGGCATGCTGTGATCGATGTCGTATTTTCGCTTTAAAGTTTTCGCTGACCATACACATTGCATCTGTTGGGTACTGGCAAGTACGTCGAACCGTTTGCGTACGTCTGTGGTAGAACGAATTGGCTCTTCCCATTTTAATGCTTGGTACAGCAAGTGTTGTTTGTCTGACGAGTTGAGGCGTTCATTACCTTGGTAGCTGGCCATGGTTTTTACCCATTCGCTGACTAATACAGGCTCTATCCAGCAGGCATATCGGCTAAGCGCTAACCACGTGGTTTCGGGTAAGGAGAACTCGCCCCATTGTGTCAGGGAATCTAAATCTAGGAACAAACTGTCTTTTGCTTTGACGGTTTTTGCTTCGACTTCGAACACCTGAGTATCACTATTGGGTAGCGTAATGTACGTGCATGGCATCTTTTTAATATTTTGCGCGCTGGCTGAAAGCGTTCGGTATAACGCTTTTGCGTCAGCACCGATAAATAAGTTACCAATACGAAAATCGGCGGCGGTTCTGTGGGTCAGTTGCCGCCAGCCGTCGTCTGTCATAAATCCCATGTTGGGGTTTTTATTCGGTGTTTGGAATAACCCGTGGTGATCGATTAGATCTTTGTATTGATGAATCCAATACAAAGCCACCAAACCCAGTGGCAGTATGACTCTGTCGCCATTTGCAGATGGCTCTCGCCTTAGTACCGCACCTGCATGGCCATCGGCAATTCTTAACAAAACTCTTAGCAACGCCAGTTTATGCGTGGCAGATTTACCGTCATTTATGGCCACATGGCGGATAAACGGAAAGGCCCCTGTGCCATCGTCTGGCATTTGCAATACTAGGGTTTGCCAGTAAACGCCCTCACGCCCTAGTTGGTCTTTTTTGTTCTGCGATTCGAGCTTTGAAAACAACCCGAGGTTTTGTGCTAATGCTTCTACCTCTTCAACGCTGACGTTGTACATTTTCCTTTCATGCTGCTCTTCGGCTGTCATACCAAATTTCAGCGAAATTACTATTTTACCGCCGGGTTTAAGCAAATTGGCTAGTTTGCGTAATGAACGACTTCGTTGAGAAACGGGAATGTGCATCCAAACGGCACTGAGTAAAATGAGGTCAAAACTCATTTCTAAGCGGGTGGTTTTATCTAAGGCGGGTAATGCGTCTTGCAGCCAATGTACATTTTGCCCTTGGGTTGTGGCTTGCCCTTTTTGCAGCATTTGCAATGCAGGCTCTACCGCATAAACACGGCAATGATTATCACCTTGATTTTTTTCAGCGAGCAGATTAGCGATATGACTCACGTCTCGGCCAACACCTGCGCCAACATCAAGAATCGTGGCGTGGGGTTTGTCTAGAATAGCAGGTAAATAGTGCGCCCAATTGTTATGCACTTGATCAAACGACAACGACATATATTGAGGCGCGAGTTCTTGAACTTTATCGTTGTAATAATCGTTAGACACATTAAATCCTTGTGACACATCAACTGGCTATTTTCTATAACAGTGCGAATTTTAATACTATCTCTGAGGGCAAAACACTTCAATTTAAGTACAGGCAACGCCTTAAACTCTACGTAACAAAATGTACCCGATAGGAAATGATTTGTCTTTCTAAGTTAACAAGCAATCTGTATAAAGAATACTAATCTCAGGATTTTCAGTACGTTAAAGGAGTAACAACACTGTGATTTACCTTATGCTTTATTTCTTGGTTGGTGGTCTGTCGTCTTGCGCTTTTTTTGGCTATTGGTGGCTGTACAAAGACCGAGTGGAGAATCCCGCGTCACTCAAGCTTATGCTGATTCGAGCGACCGCCTATATCTTTGTGTGGCCTGTGCTGTATTGGAAGTGGCTAAAAAGCCAAGATAAAACGCGTTTTATTACCCATCCAGATTTTGTACTACCTGAGCTAAGCCCAGCGAATGCTGAGGCCGTTAAGCTCAATGCACAAAAAGCCGCCCTTAAAGCCCAGAAGGTACAACAAGAATGGGAGGCATTTGTAGATGCTCTGCCCCAGTGCGGCTCGCACATTATGTATAAAGGCACAGACATTTACGGTGAAAGACTCAATGGGCGTTTTATTTTTGAAACCGCTGATTTATTACCTGTTCTATTCGATGCTATGCACCCTGAACCCTTTGATATAGATGAAGGCCGTGACATTGATGAAACGGATGTGCAGGCGCTAAACGTCAGAAATGAATTAAACGAGTGGATAAACACCAACAGAAAAGCAGTCAAGCAAGAACATTATATTCATCGCTGGCTGCGAACTTACGACCCAGCGCTTTATGTGTGCAATGTAGTCCCTAATTCGTTTGACCGTTTTGAATATATCGCCAGCGAAATGATTGAAGCGGGCAAAGGCCAGGCGCATTGTAAAAGCTGTAACACGGTTTATGACGCGAGTGATATAAAAGCAGTGGACGGTGGCCAAGGTAGTTGGATATTCGGCGAGCTGTACTGCCCAAAAGAGCACTTATTAGCGCGGCGCAAAAAGATTCATTTTATGGGTGCAATACAAAATTAAAAGTCACCCAGTAACTTGTCCGCTAAGCTAGCAAAGCGCGGGCAAGCGAGCATTTATATGCATGCCCCGCCCATCCCAGTGCGTTAAATCAAGCGTACTTTTCTTTAATACCAAGGGTGTCGTGTCACTCGCTATGTTTCGCTAGGTCGATACTCTGCGCTATTGCGCGCATTTCAGCATGCAAGCACCAGCAAATTATCACAAATCTCAATTGATAATCATTTGCATTTTCATTAATATTAAAATACTCTACTGCCGCTCAATTAAGCAGCGCTTTAAACCCATTGCTCTTTAAAGCTAATTGAATTTATCACTTACAACTAACAAGGTTTGTTATGGCTGAGAATTTGCCAAGCGGGCTTGCACTGGTGTTATGCCTTTTCGCAACCGCTGTGTTTTACATTGGATGTCCGAACCAACAATGGTTCGCCAAACGCTATTTGACCTTCTTGCCCAGCCTACTGATTAGCCTTGTTTTATCTTTGCTGGCTTGGTGGCTTTTATTGAATGTTATGTCGGGTTTGTCTGGTGTCTTTACTGTGCTTAGCTTGGAAATGCTGTTTTTGGGGCTTATCCCGTTTATGCCTAAATACGAAAAGCCGTTGGCAAATACCAGCAAAGCTAAGTCATCTTTGGTGCGCGGTGATTCCTATGCCAATCACCAAACCCAGTGGCTGCTAAAAACGATTGGCATGTTCTTGATCGGCTTTCCCTTTGCCGTATTTACCAGCAGCTTAATTGGTTGGATGGCCCCTGACAGCGTGCCTAGCGATATACGTTCGCAATATATTATGTGGCTGATTGTCCCTTTGTGGCTCACTCCTTTAAGTTTAATTTTCTTCTCTCGTCGCCCTTTGTCGGTATTTATCGCGTTTGTCACTTTAACGTGTGTCGCATTTGGTTTGCTGCAAATAATCAAGTTCGGAGGGTAAACTGATGCGCTTAGAATCGTTTAAAAACTACCAGCAGGTTCATATCTGGACCGGTATTTTATCTGGCTTGCTATTGTATATTTGCTTTGTGGCCGGTGCTTTTACCATGTTTAAGGCACCGTTAAATCAATGGGCCCTGCAAAGTGAACAACGTTTACCTACTATCGCTTATGAGCAGTATGATGACCTAATTCAGGCCGTACTGACTGCTTACCCTGCAGCTGCGGCGAAAATGACCGTCAATTTACCCCACTCTGTTTCTCAGCATGCGCCTGTTAGCTGGGTCGTCGAAGACCCATACACGCACGCTGCCACCACGTGGCAAGCCAGCCTAGATGAAAGCGGCGAGTTGCTGGTTCAGTCTACTCGTCTATCAGCCATTGGGGATTTTCTGGATGACTTACACCGTACGGGGGGGATTCCTGGTGGTGGTGATCATGATGCTTACGGCATTCTCGTGATGGGCTTAGTAGCTGCCTTATATTTTATTGCCATCGTATCGGGTTTAATTATCTTTTTACCCACCTGGTTTAAAGACTTATTTACCCTGCGCAAGGGGAAAAACAGCAAACGTTTTTGGGTCGATTTTCACAATATTCTGGGGATCACCGCCCTGCCTTTTCATATCGTTATAGCCGTCACAACAGTGGTGTTCGCCTACCACGACATTCTGTATGGCGCTATGCAGCAGTGGGTATACAAAGACACGCCTATGTTCACTCTCCCCTCTCCTAGCAAGGTTGAGCGAGACGTTACCCAGCTTTTACCCGTCGCTAAGCTCGACCAAGCCATAAAAGCGTTAGAGCCTGAGTTTGAGCCTGCTGTACTTGAATATGCTGGGCTAAACACACCGCGAGCCAGAGTGATGATTGGTGGCCAGTTAGACGGTGAGTGGATCCGTGGGCCTGAATACGCCTATTGGGTTAGTGACCCATACACCGCCGCATCGGGTTATAGCGCTATGCTACCTAGCCTGTCTGGATTTGAAGGCAAAGTAGTGAACGGTTTTTTCACGCTGCACTTTGGTGGCTTTGGTGGCACGTTCGTCCATTGGATTTACTTTGGCTTAGGGCTTTCTGGGGCGCTGCTGTTTCTTACTGGGAACATCATCTGGATTGAGGCGCGACGCAAAAAGCTCAAATCAGCCGAATCTGTAGAGCAAAGGCGCTCAGTCAAGGTCATGGCGCGCCTGACGATTGGCGTCACCGTTGGCACATTAATCGGGATCGCGTGTGCGTTAATAGTGGTTAAGGGCCTGAACCACAAAGCGGTGAACATTCCGTTTTGGCAACAAACAGCCTACTACTGCGGCTTTTTATTGAGCCTTGCTTACCCCTTTGTAAACCGCCCGATAACAGCCGCTAAGCACCTATTAGCTGTACTGTGCGGGCTAATTGGCACATTGATTGTGTTAACCGGATTGAATCTCGATCGAGCCTTTAATTACGCCACCGACTTGAGCGTTTGCTTGGTTGCCTGTGTTTTGCTGCTTGGACTGATTGCCACCCTAGTTCATCTACATAAACGCAAAGCATTAATACCCACGGATAGTGTCTGGTCTTAGGGTTTGCCCACAAGCCATACCAGTCACACCACACATTAGGTTACTGAATATCACACGTAACCCACACAAGGAGATAATAAAATATGCGTTCGCCTGAATATAAAACTCGGTTGTCATTAGCCGGCGTCATCTCGGCGTGTTTTGCTAGCAATATGGCCGTAGCGCAAGAGGCACCAGATAGAGGTGAATCCTCTCTGGAGACCATAGTCGTGGTCGGTGAGAAAATAGAACGGTCGTTAAAAGATACGACATCATCTATTTCGGTTATTTCTGAAGAAGCGCTTAATAGCACCCAGTATCAGTCAGTGACCGATGCCATCTCAGAAATCCCTAACGTGGTGGCTTTGTCTGGTGCTGTGCCGGATATTCGCGGCGTATCTGGTAATGGCGCAGCAGGTGGCTTTAACTCTATTTCTGGCGGCGCCAAAGGTCGGGTTACCACCCTAATTGATGGCATAGCTCAACCCTTTGTAGCTGATTTTACCGGTGACAGCGGCATATGGGATGTCGATCAAATTGAGGTGTATCGCGGGCCGCAATCCACCAGCAATGGGCGTAACAGTATAGGTGGCTCAATATACATTCAAACCAAAGCCCCCACTGAGCAATGGGAAGGTGCAGTGCGTGTGGGTTACCGTAACCAAGAGAACTACCTTGATACTTCGGCCGTTATATCTGGCCCACTTATCAAAGACCAGCTCGCTTTTCGCATTAGTGCTCAGCGCTTAGATGCCAACACCATAACCGATGAAACGGGTTTCGCTGACAACCCAGCTGATTATGATTTAAATAAAATTGAATCTGATCGGGTACGGGCAAAGCTCCAGTGGACCCCAACAGAAGATCTCAAACTGCTATTGGCCCATTCTTCAAGCAATGAGCAAGGGGATACTGGGCGTATATATTATAAAGCGACAGATTTAGACAAACACGAAAGGCTCTTCTTCAGAAATATCGAAACTGATGTAGATACCACCAGTTTAACCGCTGACTATCAAATCAATCAGGGAATGAGCCTAGATCTCATTGTTGCCTACATGGATTACCAGTGGGGCTTCGATAGCTATGAGCCCGACCCAGCGGATGAACAACAACTTCTGTTCGATGAAAGCAATATCACCATCGACGCCAAACTTAACTTTGGTCAACAAAACGATGAGGTGAAAGGCTTTGTTGGGTTAGCCTACTTTGAACGTGACCACGACATCATTAGCGAAGGCTCTTTTCCCTATAACGGTGATGACGAAAGCGATTCGATCTCGGTTTACAGTGAGATTAGTTACGATGTCTCAGACGTATTTACCGTTATCGCTGGTGCACGTTTAGAACGAGAGTCTCAACTACGTCACTTTATATACGGCGAAATTGATTCAATACTGGATAACGACACCACCATCTTTCTGCCAAAGTTAGTGCTGCAATACGCTTGGACACCAAAAACTACCCTCGCCATCAGTGCGCGCAAAGGATACAACGCTGCTGGCGGTGCGTTGAACTTTACGGCTCAAGAATATTATTATTTTGATGAAGAAGAGGTCAACACCTACGAATTAAGCAGCCGCAGTATATTTGCCGACGGCAATGTATTTTTGAGTGCTAACCTTTTCTACAACGATTACCAAGGTTATCAAGCATTAAGCTCTACACGCTTTATTGTTAACGTAGACGACGTGGCCACTTACGGCTTAGAAATGGAAATATCAGCCACTGTTAGTGAAGACATTGAATTAACAGCAGGACTTGGTTTACTGAAAACCGAGATCCGCGATCCAGGCGACAATTACCCTGAAGTCGAGGGCAACGAGCTAAATTCAGCTCCCAGTGTGACCGCTAATTTGGGGGCCAAGTACTGGTTAACTGATAACTTTAATCTTGGTGTGTCGGTAAATTACGTTGATGAATACTATGGTGATTTTACTAACACTGCAGAACGCGTCGCTGGTGACTACAGCTTGGTACGCTTGCAAGGTCGGTATGAATATGAAAACTGGCTAGTGTCAGCTTACATAAACAATGCCTTTGACGATGAAGCGATTGTAAGCCGCGAGCCCACAAGTGCCCGCTACCCAGATGGTTACGTGTCAGTTGTTGACCCTAGAAATGTCGGTATATCAGTTACTTACTCATTTTAATAACGAAGTGAAAAAGTAGTCGTAAGGATCGACACAGGTGATGTAAAGCATCCTCTTTTGTATTTCTACGCATAGCCACTGCATATAAAATCAAAGCCCTCTGCTGACGTTTAGCACAGGGCTTTGTTGTATGTAAAAACAGACCGTGAAAGCCAAGTTGACTGGGTATTTAAAGTGAAGCACTTCCCCGAATGAGCACTTATACCCGTTCTATTAAATTTTCGCTGAGTGATTAATTATTTATTGAAATGGGTATTATTAGCGCGGCGCAAAAAGATTCATTTTATGCGTAGCAAGAGCCACTAACATTTCACTGGCCGATGTAAGGTAAAACAACAGTGTTTTAGCATTTCGTCTAATAGCAGTTGACACTTTGCGACTCTATAGTACTTTGATTAATAGGTAATATTTTAACCACCATTAAGGTCGTAAAGTTAAAAACATGACGCGCAGATCACCCCACTTATTTCTCGCCTGCTGGTTAATGTTACTGTGCGTTGCGCCCACGCTTCACGCTGAAACAGAGGATAAACTCCAATTCTCCGGCTTTGCTCGGGTAATTTTGGGCTACCTGGACGACGAAAATGCTGAGTATGTGGGTTACGACAACAGCATCAGCGCTAACCAACAATCTCTGTTCGGACTTCAAGCCGAGTATTTATTTAGCGATGCATTGTCGGTGACTGGCCAAGTAGTTGGCTTTACTGATGATCAGCGCAATTCTGGTTTAGAGTGGTTATACCTTTCGTATTCCCCTAGCAATGCATTACAAATTAAACTGGGTAGGCAGCGCATTCCTTTCTTTAATTACAGCGACAGCCTAGATGTAGGCTTTGCATACCCTTGGCTAACCCTGCCGCAACAATTTTACGACACCGCATTTTTTTCAACCTTTGATGGTGTTTTAGCGAACTACCAATTTGTGCATAACGATTGGCTAATCAACTATGAAGGGTACTGGGGCCGTTTTGACGATAAAATATATTTAGCAAGTGAAGAAATTAACACTCAGGTGATTGGGTTATTTGGTTTCAACACGAGCTTTGCTTATAGAAACCTCACGCTGCGCGCTTCGTATAATCAAGGTGATGTAAACATAGAGCAAGAAGAGGCGCGTCTGTTTAGTCAGCAATTACGCCAATTTGGATTTGCCAATAACGCCGAATGGCTTGATGCAAATGGGCTTATTCAGTTTTATCAATTGAGTGCAAACTACGAGAACCTAGACTATTTCCTGCGCAGTGAGGTGTCTAAAATGGTCAGCGACGGCGGCTTAGTCGCTGACATTGAAAGCTTTTATATTTCTGCCGGCTACAATTTTTACCCTTATACATTTTACATCTCCTATAGCCAAAAAGACCTGCATTTCGATCATCGCCCCAGTGAGATCCCCTTGGGTGTAAGCCCAGAGCTCGATTTTTTGGCAGCGACCTACGCTGACGTTATAGGGCGCTTTGCTGATGATAAAGCCACCGGGATTAAATTAGGCACACGCTGGGATTGGCAACCTAATATCGCGTTTAAAGCGGAAATGACCTTTGTTCAAGCCCAAGACGATATTAGTAATGATTATGCAGTCAAAGATTTAGGCGGGTTTGACGGTCATGCAATCTTGTACCAACTCGCAGTGGAGTGGGTATTTTGATGAAAGTGTATACTACCTTAATGCTGCTTTTCTTGTTTAGCTTCACGCCCTCTATCGCTGCGGCAGAATCGATTATTGTGGTCGCAAATACGGCCGATAAATCTATCGAGCTCAATCGTCAACAGGTACGAAACTTATTTATGGGTGGCATCATGCCCTATGACTTAAAGGCAATTGCGCTCCCCCCGGAAAACCACACCCGAGTGTTGTTCAATACAAAGATAGTTGGGTTAACAGAGTCGCGAATTCAATCCTACTGGGCGCAAATGCGCTTCACTGGCCGTAAAAAAGCCCCTAAAGAAGTCGAAGACGAAATGTCAGTGCTGGCATATCTTCTAAGCCACGAAGGTGCCGTAGGCTACTTGCTTGCTGGTACCCCTATTCCTGACGGCTTATCTGTTATTTTTACCGTGCAATAAGATAATTCGATTGGCATTGTAATTTGGGCCGCACCACGACCCGCTAAACGCATTAGTGCGACCAAGACAACGCTTTTACTGCTTGCCACATCAAGTTCAGCGCCAATACAGATAAGGTAATTTGCACCATTCGTTGAAACCGTTCGGCAGGAATTTTATGCAACAGTTTTAGGCCAAGCCAAGTCCCGACGGCACCCGCTGCGATCATGGCTATGACTAAAGGCAACCATTGCCAAAATGCAAAACCCGCCATCCCATACACTAATGCTTTAAGGGTATGCTGTATGGTCATGCTAGACGAAAACGTCGCAGTAAAACGCATTTTATCGTAGCCCTTGGTGTGTAAATAACTACCAACTAATGGGCCACTTGCGCCGACAAACATAGACAAAAAAGTCGTGCTCAGTCCCGCCAACGCCTTACCGAACGGGCTTGATTCTTTGATGCTAGGTTTCTTCCCCCACAACAAAAATAACACAAACCCGCCAACAGCCAATTTCATCCAATCCAGCGGTACATCACTGACCACAAAGAATGCCATGAGCGCACCAATCAAGCCACCAGCCACAAAATACAGCAACATACTGATATCAACATGACGGTAAGTCAGTAGCATACGGTTCGCGTTTGAGCCCAACTGTACTAAGCCGTGCACAGGAATAACAACCGCCATTGGCAGAAATGATGCCATGACAACTAACAATAACAACCCACCACCAGCGCCCATCGCTGCGGTTAAAAAAGAGGTGAAGCCAGCGAGAGTGATTAACAATAAAGACAACCCAGGACTGACCAACTCACTACTGAAAAAAAGCATAGTATGTTTGCTTACAACTAACTTGAATGCGTACTAGCCTATCTTGAATAAACCCCTGTTTCGACCCATTTTGCTGGATAACGAAGCGCTCCCCCGTAAAGATAAACAGAAAAGAATTTGACTCTTAGCCATCCTCGAGTATTTTTAATACAAAGATGTTGCATTTCACACAGTTATCAATCTGAATTAACCAATATATGACGTACTTCTTTAGGCCCGCTCTCACCGCTTTTATTATCCTAAGCAGCTATGCTTGTTTTGCGAATGCGCAAACAGAGGACAAATTGCAATTTTCGGGGTTTGCGCGCCTAATCATGGGCTACTTAGATGACAGTAATGCTGAGTATGCAGGTTATGACAACAGCATTAGTTTAGGCGAGCAGTCACTATTAGGCTTACAAGCGGATTACCAGTTTAGTGATACAATATCGCTCACCAGTCAATTAGTCGGCCATACAAATGAACGACGTGAATCAGGGCTAGAATGGCTTTACGTAACCTACAAACCGAACAAGGCTTTTCAAGTAAAATTAGGCAAACAACGTCTTCCTTTTTTTAACTACAGTGACAGCCTTGATGTGGGCTTTGCGTATCCTTGGCTCACCCTACCAAAACAATTTTACGAAACATCATTCTTCTCAACCTTTGAAGGGCTACTGGCAAACTACGAGTTTCCTGTTTCCGTACTACTCATCAACCTTGAAGGGTATTGGGGGTATTACGACGATGATATTTACTCCCCTGACGGCGGCGTTGAAACCAAAGTAACTGGGCTATTTGGTTTTAACACCAGCGTCACATGGAAAAACTGGAACGCCAGAGCTTCATATAACCAAGGTAATACTGAATTAACCCTACTAAGCGCAAGCCAATTTGGCGAACAGTTGAGGCAAGTAGGGTTCGAGCGGAGTGCTGATTGGTTAGACCCTGACGGCTTGATTCAGTTTTATCAATTCAGTGTTAATTATGAAGATTTAAATTACTTTCTGCGCAGTGAAATCGCTAAAATGGAAGGGGAAAGTGGCCCGGTACCAGATATAGATAGTTTCTATGTTTCAGTAGGTTATAACTTTTACCCTTATACTGTGTACCTTTCGTACAGCAAGCGTAACCTTTACTATAACCACCCAGAAAATGAAATACCATTTGGCGTATCCGATCAGCTAAATGCACTTGCTGGCGGCTATGTAGCCGTTACAAATGGATTCTTAGATGATAAATCTGCTGGCACTAAAATTGGTATACGCTGGGATTGGCGCTCAAACGTCGCCTTAAAAGCAGAAGCGACGCATATTGACGCCGATGAAAAAATCAGTGGTGATTTTACCCTGCGAGACTTAGGAAACTTTGACGGCAGCGCCATCTTGTATCAGCTTGGTCTAGAGTGGGTATTTTGATGAATAGATACCTCTACTTACTGATACTTTGTTTTCTTGGCCCCGTTAAAACGGCTATGGCAAATGACGCGCTCATTATTGTGGCCAACACGCCTGACGCCTCAATCCAATTAACCCGCCAACAAGTGCGTAACCTCTTCATGGGCGGGGCTTTGTCCTATGATTTAAACGCTGTGGCGCTACCGCCAGAAAATCACACCCGCGTGCTATTTAACACCAAAGTGGTGGGGCTAACGGAATCGCGCATTCAGTCATATTGGGCACAAATGCGCTTTACTGGACGTAAAAAGGCACCGAAAGAAATCAACAATGAGCAGCAAGTTTTAGAGTACTTAAAAACCCACCAGGGCTCTATTGGCTATTTACCAGCAGGAATGCCCTTACCTGATGAACTCACTGTTGTGTATCAAATCAACTAGCCAAAATATCTTGCAGACTCATGGGCTTTGAAAATAAGTACCCTTGCAACTGATGACAGCCATTGGCAATTAAGAAATCTGCCTGCTCTCGTGTTTCTACCCCTTCGGCACAAATATGTAAATTGAGTTGCTTCGCCATTTCGATAATGGTTTTGGTGACCAAAGTACTGCGTTTAGAGACATTCAAGTTATCTACAAACTGCTTGTCGATTTTCAAGGTATTTAAGTGAATTTGCGTTAAATAACCCAGTGACGAATAACCTGCCCCGAAATCATCAAGAGCGATTGAGCAGCCCATATCGCGGATTTGATTTAGAAACTGGTTAGCAACATCAAAGTTTTCCAAGTAAGCAGATTCTGTGACTTCAAATTCAATACATGAAGTATCCACCTTGTATTTCTCAAACATGGCTCGAATGTAATCCACCAACGAGGCATTGTTGATATCGTGCGCTGAAAGGTTCACAGACAGCACCACACTGCCCTCATGCAAACCCAGCAATTGGTTTAACTCTTCGCAGATTTGCTGAATAACCCACTTAGTGATTGATAAAATCTTGCCGCTTTGTTCCGCAATTGGAATGAACTCAGCAGGAGACACAAAACCCAGTTGTTCGCTATGCCAGCGGATCAAGGCTTCGTAACCCACTACAGTTTCATCTGGAGCGACTTTAGCTTGGTAGTGCACTGTGAATTCATCATTTTTGATACCGCTAGAAATAGAATTTGCCACCAAGAGGCGGCGCTTGTTGTCTTCCATCATATCGGGTACAAAAACAGTGTGGGTGCTTCGCCCCGCCATTTTAGAACGGTACATAGCAATATCAGCATTACTGATAAATTCGCTCACATTGAAATGTGAATCGCTGGCACGAGCAATACCAATGCTCACCCCAATTTGCATTTCCCAAGATTGGATTTCAAACGGCTTACTTAAGCCATTTACAATGCGCTCGGATATTTCAAATAACATGATGTCATCAGGGTCGTTGTGCAACAAAATTAGAAACTCATCTCCCCCTAACCGAGAGATTAAGTCCCCTTCGCGTAAAAAGGTTTTCGTACGCTGACAAACATCAAGCAGCAGCAAATCACCAATTTCATGCCCAAAAGAATCGTTAATGCCTTTAAATCCATCAAGATCAAAGTACATAAGCGCCAGATTACGCTTATCACGTTTCGCTTTTGCCAACTCAATACGCAAGGTTTCCATGAAAAATTGACGATTAGGTAAGCCCGTTAAGCTATCAAAGTTAGCCAAACGCTCCATGGTTTTTTGTTGCTCTTTTAATTGCTGGGTGTATTCGCTGTTTTTCTCGGTCTCGCTACTGATGGTTTCCATCATACTGTTGATATCACGGCTTAATTCAGCCACTTCTTGTTTACCACGAATGTCTATTCTGAGGGAGTAATCATGGGTTTGAGAAATTTTTTGCGCTAAGCGCGACAAGCGGCTCAATGGTAAAAAGAGTTTTCGCTGAATCATCAGCGACCCCACAATCGCAATAAACAACACCAGCAAGACTAAAGGTAATACGCGTTTCAATAAGGTCAATTTACTTTTGTTTAAAGGCCCAACTGAGTCGTTCACTATCAGTAAATAGCCTAAGGGTAAGCGAGTATCCCCTACCAGTTTGAGTGCAATCAGTTCCCCGTCTTTGACCGACACACCAAATTCGCGATTTTGTAGTTCGCTTAGCTGCACATCCTCTTCAAAATCATAAGGATCGAATAGAGGGCCAAAGTACAGGTTAATGCGCTGCCATTCGTTGTCATAAACCACAGCGAACTTAACGTTTTCGTAGCGATCTAAGCGCAGCAACGTGGTCGTAACTTCAAATACGTCCGGCTCCAATGCAATCAAAGAAACAAGATCATTAGCCATATTTTCTGATAAACCGTCTAAGTCACTACTGGTTGTCTCTAAATAAAGTCTTTCATATTCTTCAATTGAAAAAACAACAACCGCAGCACACACCAAAGAAATGGCGACGACGGTAAGCATGGTCGTGGTGCTTTTGATGGTTCTAAACAACATGTATCTATCCCTTTCAACCAAATCACTTTAAAGCTAGCAACATGCTTTTGTGCTCAACAATACACTGGTTTTCAACATACATTCGGCATATTAAAGCAAGTAATTAAGTAAATATCTGTAGCTAATACAGCTTAATAACTATTGCAAAGTTTCGATATTAAACAATCGGTTAAGTTTTCGTCTACTTCGTCAGACCCGTTTATAGCTAAGCATACCTTTTAGCACCCAGGCAGGCCGTCTTGTGAGTCAAGTTGCTGCATGACTTTTGTCTTTCAGCGCCCAGTTATATATCCGCATCAATAAGTCCCCCTCAGAATGCGTCCAGCGGTTTATTGATTAAGCCGTCGCTATGTCTTAATGCTTGCTCCCTTTCCAATAGTGAGAACCCAGAGCGAAACAGCGTTTTTAACATTAGCTGCGGTGCAAGCAATCTCATCGATACAACACCACGCCCAAAAAACACATTTCACCAACATTTTTAACAAAGTTAAGCCACTGATCTTTATCTAATAATTTAAAAATGAATAAAAATGTGAAGTTTTTGTAAGCAAAAACAATTGACGATGTTAAAACAATTTGGGAATATGCTCACCAGTCGGGCATATACCCATTATGTATTTTTATCAGCGCAAGAGAGCTTATGCTCTGAAATTAAATGATGGTTAATGGGTTTATCGGCGTTAAGGGATTTCCAAAGGGAATCTAACCACCACACATATTTACTTTTACTAGGACACAATGATGTTAAAAAACATACAGACAACACTAGTTTCAACAGCCGCCAAACGCTTTCACAACGAATCTAACGTAACGGCGAGTCATGCCCGATCAGTATCACTTTTTAGCAAAGTAGGCCTAGTAGCTGCCGCTGTTATGACCGCATCAGCCCCTGTTAACGCCGCTTCATTCCTTGATGGTTTAGTGGATGTCAATTTTTTAGCCATGCAAAATTATCAGTCGATTCAGGCTAAAGAAGGGGCTTTTCGCCCAGTAGATGAAGAGCAATCAGCTGGTTTTGGCCGTATCAGAGCCAACTTAATGTTTAAGTTTCATATTAACGAGTACATCACAGCAGATATCGATATTGCCGAAGAGCCGAATGACTTTGGTAACAATGGTGACAGAGACTTCTCGTTTCACAATGACTATGCAGGTATCGAGTTTGACGTATTTGGGCTAACAGAATACAAACGTGAAAACGCTGACCTAACACTTCGCTTAGGTAACATTGGCGGCTCACCCTTTCAGTTTAAAGGCTTTCAAGACGGGGCAGACAACCAAGGCAATGCACTTATTGGTAACTGGATGACCGACTATGCCACCGCAGAAAACGGTGCCCAATTGCGCTACAACGAGCGATTCGATAGCGGTGTTCTACGAGCCTATAACGTCACGGGTCACATTACGACCTCAAGCTTTGGTGAGGCTTTTCAAGAAGATCGTGGCTTTAACTATTTACTACAAGGTACATTAGAGTTCACTGGCGGTTTCAAAGTCGGTTTAAACTTCTTACAAGCCAATCAAGGCGACCAGCTACGTTTCGAAAATGGTGTTGCCAGCCTTGACGGACTCACCACCACAAACTATCGCTTCGGTGACGGAGAAAACTACAACTTCTCTGCTTCTCCTAGCAGTGAGCGTGATACTCACGTCGGTATTATGCCGGGTCTTGACCAAACAACCATTCAACTAAACTTAGCTTATCAACCGAACGCAGATACCAGCGTTATTTTGATGCTAGGACAATCAAGTGATGATTATACCTTTGCAGATACACAAGGTAACGCGGTGGCAGGGATTACTTACTTCGGCACCGATGGCGTAGCCGACCCTGACGGAACAACATTTGATTCCAACAGAGTCATCAAAGGAGAGTCATCTGTTGAGTATTGGACGGTAGAAGCGCAGCACTACATTATTCCAGGTAAATTCTATCTTGCTGCCCGTTACGGGGAAGCCGAAAACACTTCTGACCTCATTGCTCAAACGGATAACACAGTTGAACGTTTGCAGGTTGCCGCAGGTTACTGGTTCAACGATAGAACCTTATTGAAAGTTGAATATGTTGACCAAGACGAAGGCATCAACTCTGGTGGCCAAATTGGCGCAGGCTTTGACGGCATCACGTCTGAGATTTCAGTTAAGTTTTAAGTTTTGGTTGGCGACCGCCGGCTTCTTGAACTTCACTAAGTGTGCATAAGTGTGCAGTTGCACGCAACACTTAGTGAGTCACCCACAGAAAACATAAGGGGAATGCCCGATGTTGAAAAAAATAACGATAGCAACTTGTACCGCGCTTAGCATAAGCGCTGCATTAACCGTCAGTACTTCAGCAAGTGCTGAAACCATCACCATCGCAACCGTTAACAACGGCGATATGATCACCATGAAGGAGCTCAGCACAGATTTTGAAGCTAAGCATCCTGACATCGACCTTCAATGGGTCACACTAGAAGAAAATATCTTGCGTCAACGCGTTACCACTGATGTAGCGACCAAAGGCGGCCAGTATGACGTAATGACCATAGGCACGTATGAAGTACCGATTTGGGGTAAACAAGGCTGGCTAACTGAGCTTGACGGCTTAGGGCCAAACTACGATGAAGAGGATCTTTTACCTGCCATTCGTAGCGGTTTATCCATCAACGACAAGCTTTATGCCGCCCCCTTCTACGGTGAAAGCTCGATGGTCATGTACCGTACTGATTTGCTAGCAAAAGCCGGTCTCGACATGCCCACTAAGCCAAGCTGGAAGTTCATTCGCCAAGCCGCTAAAGCCATGACCGACAAAGAAGCCGGTGTTTACGGTATATGCTTACGCGGTAAAGCGGGATGGGGTGAAAATACCGCGCTTATCACCGCTATGTCTAACTCCTTTGGGGCCCGCTGGTACGACGAAAACTGGAAGCCACAATTCAATACCCAAGAGTGGAAAGACACCCTGCAATATTATGTTGATGTGATGGAAGAATCAGGCCCTCCTGGTGCATCATCAAACGGCTTCAACGAAAACCTTGCGTTGTTTCAAACAGGCAAATGCGGCATGTGGATAGATGCCACCGTAGCAGGCGCATTTGTGACTAACAAAAAAGACTCCGAAGTGGCTGACAAAGTCGGCTTTGCAATGGCACCAGATAACGGACTTGGAAAACGCGGCAACTGGTTGTGGGCATGGACCTTAGCCGTACCATCAAGCAGTCAAAAAAGTGATGCCGCGCAAAAGTTCATCAGCTGGGCGACGTCAAAAGAGTATTCAGCTTTAGTCGCCAAAGAAAAAGGTTGGGCAGCCGTTCCGCCAGGTACGCGTACGTCATTGTATGAAAACCCCAAGTACATGGAAGCCGCACCTTTTGCTGAAATCACCCTTGCCTCTATTGAGTCAGTCGATCCGAAAAACCCAACCGTAAAGCCGGTACCTTATGTGGGCGTGCAATTTGTCGCTATCCCAGAGTTTCAAGGGATTGGCACGGCAGTCGGTCAGCAATTCTCTGCCGCTTTAGCAGGGAAGATGACGGTTGAGCAAGCCCTAAACAATGCCCAACGCTTAGTTGACCGCGCAATGCGCAAGGCGCGCTACCCCAAGTAGCGCTTTGGTTCGGGTAGGCGCAATGTGCTGCGCTTGCCCGCTTTTTATTTTAGTAATGGGACTCAGTTATGGCGACTACACACTCACGTACGCTAGCGCAGTTCATGCTATTTCCTTCAGTAGTTTTACTACTCGCCTGGATGATAGTACCTCTGTGCATGACCTTGTATTTCTCGTTTTTAGATTACAACCTTCTTAGCCCTGGAACAGAGGAATTCATCGGTTTTCTTAACTATGAGTTTTTCTTAACCGACCCGGCTTTTTTTGAATCATTTTTTAACACCCTACTGTTAGTTGGTGGTGTGTTGCTCATCACGATTTGTGGTGGCATCGGTTTAGCCATATTGTTAGACCAAGCAATATGGGGCCGTAATTATGTACGTATTATGGTGCTTGCCCCGTTTTTCGTTATGCCCACAGTATCAGCACTCGTGTGGAAGAATATGCTGATGAACCCAGTGAATGGCTTATTTGCCCATTTTGCGACCTTCATTGGAATTGAACCTGTAGATTTCTTCTCTCAAGCGCCTTTGCTATCAATCATCATCATTGTGTCATGGCAGTGGTTACCCTTTGCGGCATTGATATTACTGACCGCCATACAGTCACTGGACAGAGAACAACTTGAAGCGGCTGACTTAGATGGTGCAGGCCCATTCAGTAAGTTCTTTTATATTGTATTGCCACATTTATCACGCGCGGTTACCGCAGTGATATTAATTGAAACGATTTTCTTACTATCGATTTTTGCTGAAATTTTGGTTACCACTAGCGGCGGCCCTGGCTATGAGTCGACAAACATTACGTACCTTATTTACACCCAATCCTTGTTGCAGTTTGACGTAGGTGGTGGTTCAGCGGGCGGGATCATTGCGGTCATTATCGCCAACATCGTGGCTATCTTCCTTATGCGCCTGATTGGCAAGAACTTAGAGGGTTAATCATGGCTATTCAAAGCAGCAATAAATCAAAAATTATTTATACCCTACTGGCGTGGACGATAAGCGCGGCTATTTTCTTTCCGATTTTCTGGACCTTACTCACCAGCTTTAAAACGGAAGCAGAAGCCATATCAGCCAGCCCAAGCTTGTTTATGTTCGACTGGACGTTAGAAAACTACCAAGACGTGCTAGCACGCTCTCCCTACTTTGATCACTTTTGGAATTCAGTGGTGATTTCGCTCGGTTCAAGCTTAATAGGATTGCTAATTGCAATACCGGCTGCATGGTCGATGGCGTTTGTGCAAACAAAGCGCACTAAGAACCTATTGATGTGGATGCTTTCCACCAAAATGTTGCCACCTGTAGGCGTGTTAATTCCTATTTACTTGTTATTCCGTGACTTCGACTTACTGGATACCAAGCTAGGCTTGGTCATAGTCATGACCTTGATTAATCTACCGATTATGGTGTGGATGCTGTACACCTACTTTCGCGAAATTCCTAATGAAATACTCGAAGCATCGCGCATGGATGGCGCAAGCATCAAAGCAGAAATATTTCATGTATTGCTACCTATAGCGTTACCTGGCATTGCTTCAACTCTGCTACTTAACGTGATACTCGCGTGGAATGAAGCATTCTGGACACTCATTTTAACCGCAGCAAACGCAGCTCCACTCACCGCGTTTATTGCCAGTTACTCAAGCCCTGAGGGCTTATTTTACGCCAAGTTATCAGCCGCCTCAGCGATGGCAATCGCCCCGATATTGATACTTGGTTGGTTTAGCCAAAAACAACTCGTACGCGGATTAACCTTCGGCGCGGTGAAATAGGAGAATTATCATGGGCAGTATTACCTTAAAACAAGTAACCAAAAGCTTCGACGAAGTGAATGTCATTAAACCGCTCGATTTAGAGATCAGAGACGGCGAGTTTATCGTTTTTGTTGGGCCATCAGGCTGTGGCAAATCAACTTTGCTACGCATGATTGCAGGGTTAGAAGATACCACCAGCGGTAACATTGAAATTGACGGCCAAGATGCCACGAGCACACCACCGGCCAAACGCGGTCTTGCAATGGTGTTTCAATCGTATGCTTTATACCCTCATATGTCGGTACGCAACAACATTGCTTTTCCGTTAAAAAGAGCAAAAGTGCCTCCTGCTGAAATAGAAGAAAAAATCGCATCAGCTGCACGCATTTTGAATTTAGGTGATTACCTAGACCGTAAACCAGGCCAGCTTTCTGGCGGGCAACGTCAGCGCGTGGCCATTGGTCGCGCCATTGTACGTCAACCTTCTGCGTTTTTATTCGATGAGCCATTGTCGAACTTAGATGCATCGCTGCGGGTAAACATGCGCTTAGAAATTTCCGAGCTACATAAAAGCCTGAAAACGACCATGATTTACGTCACGCACGATCAAGTTGAAGCCATGACCATGGCGGATCGTATCGCGGTCTTCAACGGTGGCGTCATCGAACAAGTCGGTACGCCACTTGAGCTATACCAATATCCTGTAAACCGCTTTGTGGCTGGCTTTATTGGTTCACCTAAAATGAACTTCATTGAGTTAGATACACCTCAAGAAGACGGTGCCACCTGTTTAGGCGTTAGACCTGAACACATCGAAATCACTGAGTCAGGTGGTATTTGGCAAGGTAAAGTGGGTGTCGTTGAACACTTGGGATCTGAAACCTTCTTGCATGTGCAGGTAAACGGCGCGGATACCTTGACGGTGAAAGCCAATGGTGACTGCGCGCTTAGCTACGGTGATGATGTTTCTTTGGGTGCACAGCCCAATAAGATACTGCGCTTTGATAACCAAGGCCAAACCATAGCCAACGGTTAGAATATGCCGTAGGCATAGTGGCTAGGGCGGCCAATTTTGACATTTTTGCCGCCCTACTCAAATACGCATTAAATCAGTTAATGAATATTTGAATTTTAGGTGTATATTTGTCAGCCTATTGAGCAAAGGCTAATTTGTCTTAAAAGCAATGACTTAACTTGTACTAAGTAAGCCTGCATTACCTTTTTAACAGATAAACCGAGCCGCTATTTAACCCAGCAAACGTGGTAACAACATGGATTTAGTGAACACAATGCCCGAACTGAATGACATCAAACTGGTCATATTTGACTGCGATGGTGTGTTGATTGACAGCGAAGGACTCAGCAAACGCGAATTACTGGTGCTACTCAAAACCTTGGGCGTGAATATCAGCGACGACTATTTTGAAGCGAACTTTCTTGGCCATAGCTTCGAGCATGTGACGGCTAAAATTTTCCAAGACTTCGGTGTGGCCTTACCGGACACGTTTCGTCCTGAATATCAAAAAGCCTTGATTGCCGCCTTTAGCGCCGAACTACAACCCACAGTAGGCTTAAAGGATATGCTCGACACCCTAGCGGTACCGCGTTGTATTGCGACCAGTAGTTCACCTACACGCGTGGGTCATGCAATGAAAGTGACCGGATTAGACCAATACTTTGCGCCGCATATTTTCACCGCGTCACAAGTTAAAAACGGCAAGCCCGCCCCGGATTTATTCTTACATGCCGCTCAAAATATGGGCGTTGATGCCAAACATTGCTTAGTCATTGAAGATTCTCCCGCTGGGATCCAGGGGGCAAAGGCAGCGAACATGCAGGTTATTCGCTTTGCAGGCGCCAGCCATATGGAACCATGGCGAAGAACCATAGCCCCCCTGAGGGATAATGTAACAACCATTAGCCAGTGGCAGGATATTTATACCCTAGCTCCAGCATTAACAACTACTAATTAAGATCGAGAGGTATCCGTGGTTAAGCTTTCCAATGCCGAAAACAGACGATTAGATGACGCCGCCCGCGCTGGCTGGATGTACTATGTTGCTGGCAACACTCAAGACGAAATAGCCAAAAAATTGGGCGTCTCTCGTCAATCAGCCCAGCGTATGGTTGCCTTATCCGTGAGCGAAAAACTGGTCAAAGTTCGCCTCGACCACCCTATTGCTAAATGCATGGATTTGGCGGATAAAATTGCCAACCGTTTTGGTCTGCAATCTTGCGAGGTGGTGCCCAGCGACCCAAGCGATCCTTCTTCAACCGTAGGATTGGCCCAAGCCGGAGCAAACGAGATTGAACGTCATTTAAAATCAGATAAGCCAAAAACCTTGGCCATGGGCACAGGTCGCGTACTTCGCGCTTGCGTTGATGAGCTTGCTCCGCTGAATTGCCCCGAACATAAAGTGGTTGCGTTATTGGGCAACATGGCATCTGATGGCTCTGCCTCACCCTATGATGTGGTGGTACGCATGGCCGAACGAGTGAACGCCAAGCACTACCCCATGCCATTACCCGTATTACCTGAAACGGTAAAAGCCAAAAATCAGTTACACGCTATGCCGCACATTTCACAAAATATGCAATTGGCGCAACAAGCGGATGTCACCTTTGTAGGTGTTGGAAATTTAGGGACTAACTCTCCGCTACACTTAGATGGATTCGTGACCCCAAGTGAGCTAGATGAATTGCAATCTGGCGGGGCGGTTGGTGAAATGATCAGTTGGGTATTTGATAAAAATGGGCAATTACTCGATTGCGCGATTAATCAACGCGTTGCCAGTACACCACTATTGGTGGCATCAGACAAACCGGTTTTTGCCTTAGCTGCTGGTGAAGAAAAAGTGTATGCCATACTAGGTGCACTGCGCTCAAAATTAGTTAACTCTTTGATTACCAACGAATACACTGCAGAGCGCTTACTCAGCATCGATTAAAAATCCATTAATGCGCATAGAAAAGGGACCATATGGTCCCTTTTTTGTTGATGCGGTTTAGCGTAACGCTAAATCACTTTTTGTTTTTTACTACAAACGTCATACCGTTCACTTCAGACAAAGTCGGTAATGCTGTCATTGCACCAATTTTGGCGCACACCAAACCACTGACTTTGCCCGCGAACTCGATAAACCCTTTAAATTCATCTTGAAAGAAGTTATCCCCAGCTTGGCTATTCGCCATTTGAAATAAAATCGCGCCAATGAAAGAGTCACCTGCTCCTGTGGTATCTACCGCATTAATTTCATACGCAGGCACTATGTATTGCTGGCCATTTTGTGAAATTAGGCAGCCGTCTGGGCCCAAAGTGACTAACACCACTTTAACGCCTAAATCATGAAAGTGCTGGCAGCCTGCCGCCATATCGCTGTGTCCTGACAAAAGCACAAGCTCTTCGTCACTGACTTTAACAATGTCCGCTAAGGCAAAGTAAGTGTTACAAATAGCTTTAAATTGCTCTTCACGCCCGCGCCATAAATCGATTCTGAAATTTGGGTCGAAACAGATTATATTGCCGTTTTCTTTGCCCTTTTTAGCAAGACGCAAATAACTGTCACCCAACTCACCACCCAATAACGCAGTCGCTGAACCAAGGTGTAAAATCGAATCATCAAGCAAGGTACTGATAGTTGCATCGTCAAGATTAAGCTGCTCATCTGCCCCACGATTAAACGCAAATTCCCGCTCGCCATTGTCTCCAAGTGAAACGAAGGCCAAAGTAGTAGAAGAGGCCAAAGACGCTACATGGTCAGTGTTAACCGAATATCCTTTTACTTCTTCAATCAGAAATTCACCGAAAGGGTCACTGCCTACAGAGCCGACTAAGATTGGTTCGCCGCCTAACTTACCAATACACGCTGCCACATTGGCCGGCGCACCACCGGATTTCTTTACGTAATTAACACCGTTTACCAAGCCTTTATTGGTATCTGTACATACAAAATCGATGAGCATTTCACCAATGCAAACTATCTTCATAATCTTATTCCGTATTAAATAATTGAATAATGTTGGTTCGATGAGAACCACAAGAAACAACACGAACGCCTGTCATGCTGTCTTATTTTAATGTTGCTCATTCACAGCCATAAATGCTTCGCGAGCCATCCTCGGCCCTGCACTGAAATCAATCCACAAATAATGCCTTTTTCGTGGTGTGCAAAGGCTTGATTATACGCAAAGCAACGCCCAATTAACATCCTTGTAGCCCTTTGATTACCGCTAATTTGATATAATTTATGACTTTATAAGGTTTACTGGGACGAGGCTAAATTTGCCGTTATTTTTTCCAGTAATCCATTCAACCACCCTGGAGCGAACGTCGGCTTCCAAATAAGATAAATATCTTCGAATGGGCGAGTTATTTTCTGCTGAAATTGACCTCTACCTAAGGTTTTTAACCCTTCATGCTGAATCACATATTCAGGTAAATATGCCGCTGCTGCGCCGCGTTTCACCATGGCCAGTAAAGGATGCAAGTCGTTAAAACGAAACTGAATATTGCGCGGCAATTGATCATCACGCCAGCCGTCTGACCCGACACCGCGCTGCAACCCACAAAACGCCGAGTTTTTTGGGCATGCAAAAGCCAAACGAGTGAATTTCTCTAGGGTAAGCTCATTCACAAGCTCAATATAATCAGCATGTTGGGCTGAAATAGCCAAGGCAAAATGCACCCTAGCTAAATGTATTCGTTGTACCTCACTGTCTTCGACATTATGCAGAGCTTCACCGGTCACAAACCCCAATTGCACCAAGCCATGCTTCACTTTCGTTAGGGCTTCACCTTCATAACAGTTATCAACATTGATATAAAATTGCTGACAAACCACGTTCGGCAGGATCTGCTCAAGCCAGTAATCTTGAATAATACTCGGCCCACCAATCTGCACACTGTGTCGAGTTTGTTTAGCCGCAAAATGACTCAAAAGTTGATCGCTATCATGAACCAAGTTAGCTGCATGTAGAACAAAAATACGCCCTTGCTCATTCAACTTAATATTTCGACCGATGCGATCAAATAGCTGCGTATTCAGCGATGTTTCCGTTTTTTTGACGATTTTAGATAAGGCGCCAGCTGACGTAAAAAGGGCTTTGGCACTGTGCTGCAAGTTCTGTGTTTTGGCCACGTGAACGATTTTACGCAAGTCTTCAATATCCAAGGTTAGTCACTCTTTTAATTTCCAATATGGAAATAATAGTACAGCTTTCATCTATTTATTGGCACCAAAATTCAGGCTACCGTGAACAGTACTATTTATAAAATTCACTAAACCACGCCTTCATGCACAAGGTATTTTGCGCAGGCAACGCTTATACCAATCCGCATTAATAGCTTCCCCTCGGAATGCGTCCAGCGGGTTTTTGATTTAACGTTATCTAAAGGAGAGAATGTCATGCAACATTTTTCGATCTGGCTATTGTATCTGCTCACAATCGCACCCGGTATGAGCTGGGCCGATAGCCTACCTAACAGTTTGCTAAAAACCGAACACACAGCGCATAAGCATTATATCGGCGTTCACGGAATGGCCTTACTGTTTGCACAAGATGGCAGCGCATACGGGCATCACCTGCCGTTATATTCTCCGCCTCATGATTATCAGATTGTCTATCAGTTGAAGATCGTAAAGCGCTTGTCAGCGAACTTGTTAAAAGGTCAGCCAAATGAAGCGTCGAAGCCTATTAGTCCCTTGAAAAGACATGGCTTACTTACCATAAAACCTGACCCGTTTGATTTACGCCTCCTTGTCAAAGGTGACACTTTTAAGGTGAAAGCGACCGTTTATCAAGGACACTTTGAGAGAGGCGGTGAAGCGCTATTTACCAGCGAAATCACCTTTGTAAAACCTATTTATCGCGAAAAAATTGCACTTGAGAAAGGGAGTCAGCCACGCTTTGTGCCGGTTAAACTTAATGAAAGTGAAACATTGATCCTACATCAAATTACCTCGCGCCCCTCTTTCGATGTAATCTGGCTTACACATGACCAGAGCGCACAGCCGAAACAAGTGACAGCGTGTATTGGTATTAGTGAGATAAAAGAAGAAAATGGCTATGACTGGCAACGAACGTTCCAGTATTTGTCCCATTGCTTTGCGCCACCAGCGTATTTAGAAGTACAAGATTTTGCTCAATAAAACACATGAAAGCCCCATCTCAACGACGCGAAATGGGCATGAGATATTACTCCCCTTTTGGAAAGCTGGCCAGCGCCATATTTGCCACTTCAATCAATTGCTCTTCGGTTGCCCCACTGCTGGCTTGAATAGCAATACCATTGATTACCGTACACAAGTAGCGAGATAACGCAGCGGCATCAGTACCACTAGGTAAGTCTTTCTGCGCGACCGCCAACTCAAAGCGCTCACGTAAATCTGCTTCACTTTTTTGTCGGCGCTGAATTAGCACTTCTTTTACACCAGCGGCCGCTTCGCTACAGGCCAACGCGCCCTGCACCATAACGCAACCTTGAGGATGAGACGCATCGGACATATCCTTTGCCGCGCCTATCAACATCATTTCAGCCACCTGGTAAGCAGTTGGCTGCGCTAAAGCCGGCTTAAAAAAGCTACAAGGACGATTCTCGTAAAACTCGATCGCCTTTAAAAACAACTGCTCTTTGTTGCCAAATGCAGAGTACAAGCTGGGTTTATTTATTCCCATAGCAGAGGTTAAATCAGACAAAGATGCGCCGTCATAACCTTTGGTCCAAAAAACGTCTAGCGCTTTTTCTAGGGCGGTTTGCATGTCAAATGCCCGTGGTCGCCCCACAGTGGCAGTACAACTAACAGCACTCATTTTTTTGCTCCTGATGTCATTATGCTTACATAGTAAACAGCTAATTAACCCTTGTCTATATGGGGTTATTTACTCTTTAGTACAATAACACCCAGTTATTACGTTCGTAGAAATAGGCAATAAAGGTGCAGTTTTCGACATTTCGAATGTGGATCTACCTGCGTACTATGCTTCCTGTGCTTAGTCTGTTGAGACAACGCAAAGTTCAAATTTTCATATTAAGACCATTCAATTTCCTCGTCATGGGACGGGTTATAAACATCCGAAATAAGGTAGATTAAAAATAAATTACCGATTAGTACAAAATTGTATTGACTAAACGCTGCACATCTATATTCTTACCGACCAGTACATAAATAGCAACTTTTATTAAGAACTTCATTTTGAAACAGGTTAAATCAGAGGAAATTAAGCGCATGAGTACTAAACACACCGTTAAAAATTGGGTATTAGGCGGGATCGCCAGCGTCGTGTTGATAGCTTGTGGCAATCCAGACGCATCTAACGAACCTGCTGCACCTATTGCACCGCAAGTGAGTGTGGCACAAGTGGTAAACGAACGAATCACCGAATGGGACGAATTCACCGGTCGCTTACAAGCACCGCAAACAGTAACGCTAATGCCACGTGTTTCTGGCTATATTGAAAACGTGCTGTTTGAAGAAGGCGCTGTTGTGACCAAAGGCGACGTGCTGTTTCAAATCGACGCGCGTCCCTTTAAGGCTGAAGTTGATCGCTTAAAAGCGGAATTACAAAGTGCCAAAAGTGCATCGGTGCAGGCACAAAACGATTTTGAACGCGCCAAAACACTCAGTGAACAACGCGCTGTTTCTATTGAGATCTTAGATGGGCGTTTAGCGCGTAAGCAGCAAACAGCCGCTACTGTGGCCTCGGTATCCGCTGCATTAGAGCGTGCCGAACTAGACTTATCCTACACCCAAGTCACTGCGCCGATTTCAGGCCGTGTGTCTTATGCGCTTATCACCGAAGGTAACTTCGTCAATGCAGGTCAAAGCCAGCTTACGAGTTTAGTTTCAATGGATAAAATGTACGCTTACTTTGACGTAGACGAGCAAACCTACCTGAAATATGCTCAGTTAGCAGAATCAGGTCAGCGCTCGGATACGCGCGATGACAAAGCGAATCCTGTTTACATGGCTTTGGCCAGCGAAACGAATTTCGAGCATACCGGCAACATCGACTTCGTGGATAACGCGGTTAACCAAACCACTGGCACTATCCGTATTCGCGCCACCTTCGAAAACCTAGATCACACCCTATTACCCGGTTTGTTTGCTCGAGTTAAATTGACAGGCAGCAACTCTTATCAAGGTATTTTGATTGATGAAAAAGCGGTGGGTACGGATCTAAACCGCAAGTTTGTATTGGTGGTAAACCAAGACAACCAACTTGAATATCGAAATGTAGTGCTAGGCGAAAAAGTTAACGGTTTACGCATAGTCACTGATGGTTTAGCCCCTAATGAAACCATAGTAGTCAATGGCTTACAGCGCGTTCGTCCGAATATGCAGATCCAACCTAAATTGGTTGATATGACTTCACCAGAAGCCCTAACTGCCCTTCGCCAACAACAAAAATTACTCGACCAAACCAGCAACGAATTGACAGCGCAAGCTGACGAAACGTTTGTTGATCGCGGTTAAGGGAGCCACTCATGTTTTCACAGTTTTTTATACGCCGCCCTATTTTTGCGGCGGTTATTTCGCTGATTTTCTTTATTGTTGGGGCCATTTCTGTATGGCAGCTACCGATAACAGAATACCCAGAAGTGGTACCACCGACTGTGGTCGTAACGGCTAATTACCCGGGTGCAAACCCGAAAGTGATTGCAGAAACGGTAGCATCACCTCTTGAGCAAGAAATTAATGGCGTAGAAAACATGTTGTACATGTCTTCTCAGGCCACCTCTGATGGGCGCATGACGCTAACCATCACGTTTGCCATCGGCAGCGACGTAGACTTGGCTCAAACCCAAGTACAGAGCCGCGTTGAACGTGCCAAGCCACGTTTACCTGAAGAAGTACAACGCTTGGGTGTTGTGACTGAAAAATCCTCACCGGACTTAACCATGGTGGTGCATTTAACCTCACCTGATGACCGTTACGACATGTTGTACCTGTCAAATTATGCTGTGCTAAACGTCAAAGATGAACTGGCTCGTATCGAAGGCGTTGGTCAAGTACGTACCTTCGGCGCGGGCGATTACAGTATGCGTGTTTGGTTAGACCCAAACAAAGTGGCGGCGCTAGGCTTATCACCAAGCAATATCGTGGCGGCTATTCGTGAACAAAACCAACAAGCCGCTGCTGGTAGCCTTGGCGCACAACCTAGTGGCGACAGTGACTTTCAACTTTTAATCAATGTAAAAGGCCGCTTGACTGACGTCGAAGAATTTGAAGACATCATTGTTAAAGTGGGTGAGCAAGGGCAAATTAGCCGCTTGAAAGACGTAGCTCGTGTTGAGTTAGGTGCCTCGACGTACGCGCTTCGCTCTATGCTAGATAACAAAGACGCTGCCGCTTTACCTGTGTTTCAGGCGTCTGGCTCAAATGCGATCCAAATTTCCGATGATGTGCGCAGCAAAATGGCTGAGCTATCGAAAAGCTTTCCTGAGGGTTTGAGTTACGACATTGTTTACGACCCAACTGTGTTTGTACGCGGCTCGATTGAAGCGGTAGTAAAAACATTATTTGAAGCCGTATTGTTAGTTGTGTTAGTGGTGGTGCTGTTTTTACAAACATGGCGCGCCTCAATTATTCCTTTGGTCGCGGTACCCGTTTCGTTAGTTGGCACGTTTGCCTTCATGCACTTACTCGGCTTCTCACTGAATGCCTTATCCTTGTTTGGCTTGGTGCTCGCCATCGGGATCGTGGTAGATGACGCCATAGTCGTAGTAGAAAACGTTGAGCGGAATATTGCTGACGGCTTGGCCCCTGTTGCGGCGACCCAAAAAGCCATGAAAGAAGTAACTGGCCCTATCGTTGCCACCACCTTGGTATTGGCCGCGGTGTTTATCCCAACAGCCTTCATGTCAGGTTTAACCGGCCAGTTTTACAAGCAATTCGCGCTGACTATCACAATTTCGACCTTTATCTCGGCGATCAACTCGCTCACCCTAAGCCCTGCTTTGTCAGCCTTATTACTTAAAGGCCACGACAGCAAGAAAGATGCTCTTACTCGAGGAATGGACAAGCTGCTCGGCGGCTGGTTATTTAACCCGTTTAATCGTTTCTTCACTCGCTTGTCAGACGGCTACGGCTGGGTAGTAAAAAAAGTGTTGCGTTTTGGATTGTTAGTCGGCGTGATTTATATCGGCTTGGTTAGCTTAACCGGCTTACAATTTGCCACCACACCAACGGGTTATGTACCGGGTCAAGACAAACAATACTTAGTCGCGTTCGCCCAATTGCCTGATGCAGCATCGCTTGATCGCACAGAAGAGGTGATTAAAGAAATGTCGCGCATTGCTCTTGAGCAACCTGGTGTGGCCAACTCTGTTGCGTTTCCTGGTTTGAGTATCAATGGTTTTACCAACAGCACCAACAGCGGCATTGTATTTACGCCACTTGATGACTTTGCCGAGCGCAAAGATCCGTCATTATCAGCAGGTGCCATTGCAGCAGCGCTCAATCAAAAATTTGCCGCCATTGAAGATGCCTACATCGCTATCTTCCCGCCGCCGCCAGTACAAGGTTTAGGCACCATAGGGGGCTTTAGACTGCAAATTCAAGATCGTGCGAACTATGGTTACGACGAGCTTTACAAAGTCACCATGCAAGTGATGCAAAAAGCGTGGGCCACACCTGAATTAGCCGGCGTGTTCTCAAGCTATCAAATTAATGTGCCTCAACTAGATGTGGATATTGATCGCACCAAAGCAAAACAACAGTCGGTTTCTTTGGACGAGCTATTCACTACGTTGCAAGGTTACATGGGCTCGGTATATGCCAATGACTTCAATCAATTTGGCCGTACCTATCAAGTTAACGTGCAAGCAGATGAGCAATTCAGACAAACCCCTGAGCAAATTGCCCAACTGAAAGTACGTAACAACAATGGCGACATGGTGCCAATTGGCTCGTTCATTAACGTGAACAATACTGCCGGCCCTGACCGCGTGATGCACTACAACGGTTTCACCACAGCTGAAATCAACGGCGGTGCAGCACCAGGCTTTAGCTCGGGTGAAGCACAAGCGGCGATTGAGAAAATTTTGGCTGAAACCCTACCGAACGGCATGACCTACGAGTGGACCGAACTCACCTACCAACAAATACTCGCAGGTAATGCGGGCATGTATATCTTCCCGTTGATCATCCTGTTGGTATTCATGGTCTTGGCCGCTCAGTACGAGAGTTTAAGCTTACCTTTGGCAATCATTTTGATCATCCCGATGACGTTACTATCCGCATTAAGCGGCGTGCTTATCGCTGGGGGCGACAACAATATCTTCACCCAAATTGGCTTTATTGTGCTAGTAGGGCTGGCAACCAAAAACGCTATTTTGATTGTCGAGTTTGCTAAAGAATTGCAAGACGAAGGTAGAACCGCTTACGAGGCAATCCTTGAAGCTGGCCGCTTACGTTTGCGCCCGATATTGATGACCTCTATCGCATTCATTATGGGAGTGGTGCCTATGGTGTTCTCAAGTGGAGCCGGTGCAGAGATGCGCCAAGCCATGGGGGTTGCGGTGTTCTCTGGCATGATCGGTGTGACCGTGTTCGGCCTACTGCTTACCCCACTATTTTACTACGTGCTCGCCAAACGCGGTGAGCGCCAATCTAACAACACAACCCAAGTAATCACTGCCAAACAGGAGGCTGACCATGGGTAATATCTTGAAAATCGGCACACTCGCAGGGCTTATCCTTGCCCTGAGTGCCTGTGCTGTAGGGCCTGATTATCAGGCCCCCACCAAAGCAAATAATGTTGACGTAGCCAGCACATATGAGAAAGCGGAAAAGCTGACTAACTGGTGGCAAGCCTTCGGTGACGAAGACCTAAATCGTTTAATTAATGAAGCGCTCAAAGAAAACCGTACCTTGTTTCAAGCTCAAGCTAACGTGTTACGCGCGTATTCAATTTTTCGCGATAGCCAAAATGACTTATTGCCAAAAGGTACGCTAGACGTGGGCTACGAAGCAGGCAAAAACCCAACTGTGCTCGAGTCTGACGACAATACGCTTGCTCGCGGTTACAACACCGGCGCTAATTTAACCTGGGACGTGGATTTGTTCGGCAAAGTACGCCGCGCTATAGAGGCTTCATTGGCTGAAGCCGAGCAGGCCGATATTTTGTGGCATGACGCCCAGTTACAAATTATCAGTCAGGTAGCCGCTAGCTATGGTGACTATCGAGGTGCCCAGTTCCGTCTGCGAGTAGCTGAACAAAACTTAGCGAACTTACGCCAAACTCGCACAATTGTGAAAGCGCGTTTCCAAGCTGGGTTTGCCTCTGAATTAGAAATGGCGCGTATTGATGCCCAAGTATTCGAGGTTGAAGCCACAGTACCGCAAATGCGTACCTTGTTGGCCCGTGCCGATGCGACGCTCTCAGCGCTACTGGCCAAAAAGCCCGGCGAGCTTGCCCTTAATGCTGAGCCAGATTTGCCTCAGTTAACGCAACCTGTGGCACTGATACCAGGGGAAAACTACCTGCGTTACCGCGCTGATGTAGCAAGCTCTGAGCGCGCATTAGCGGCCAGCACTGCGCGCATTGGTGTCGCCACAGCCGATTTGTACCCGAACATATCGGTCAGTGGTTTCTTAGGCTTTATGTCAGGTCCGGGCTTGACCTTAGGCGGCGAGACCAAAAGCTGGAGCGTTGCCCCAACAATCAGTTGGCAAGCAGCTGATTTGGTTTCGGTTAAGGCGCGTATCCGTCAAGCTAAAGCAAGCTCTGAGATCGCCTTAGCCCAGTTTGAGCAACAGGTATTTGATGCCCTAGCCGATATGCAGTTTTCACTGCAAAGTTATAACTTTAGCCGTCAACAACAGCAAAGTACAAAGTACCAATGGCAAGCCAGTGAAAAAGCCATGACGTTAGCCCGCCAAAGGTTTGAAGCAGGTAGCGGGGAATTTCTTGAGCTCTTGGAAGCCCAGCGCGACGCCCTGCGCAGCCGAGACCTTTTAGCGCTGCAAGAGCAACAGAGCTTCAACCGTTTAGTGGATATTTACCGTGCCTTCGGTGGTGGCTTAAGCGTGATTTAATCTGTGTCGTATTCGCTGCGCCCTAAGATCATTAAAAAAAGGCCGGAATACATCCGGCTTTTCTTTGCGCAGTTTACCCTTATGTCGCCTGCGCTTCCGTGGGTAACCTCTGTTTCTTATCGAGCGCACCAGACCAGGTTGTTAGCAGTAACGCCAAGACCACAATAAGGGCGCCTATCCATGGGGTATCATTGAGTTGCATATTTTCTACCACACTGCCGCCAATAATGGAGCCTAAAGCAATGCCCACATTAAATGCTGCAATGTTTAACCCTGAAGCCACATCTACCGCGTTTGGTGAGTGCTTTTGGGCGAGTTGTACCACGTACACCTGCAAGCCTGGTACGTTACCAAATGCGAATGCCCCCCAGACTAATACGGTGAGTACCGCCGTAATTGGGTTGCCCGCGGTAAACGTAAAGATAAACAGCACAACTGCGAGGGTTGCGAAAATAAACTGCAAGGCTCTCACCGGGCCGTGTTTATCTGCCAGTTTGCCTCCCCAAATATTCCCGAATGCCACTGACACTCCATAAACCAAAAGTATTAAGCTTATGGCACTAGCCGAAAAACCTGACACTTGTTGCAACATGGGGGCTAGATAGGTAAAGGCCACAAACGTGCCACCGTAGCCCACCGCGGTCATTGCATACACTAAGAGTAAACGCGGCTGTGTGAGTACCTTTAGCTGCTGAGCAAGGGTGGCTGGCATTGATTTCTTTAATGTATTCGGCAACAGTATGGCACTGCCCATCAAGGCTATTAAACCTAACAAGGCGACAATTAAAAACGTCGCTCGCCAGCCAAACATTTGCCCGATCCACGTACCTAATGGCACACCTGTTACTAAAGCAACAGTTAAACCAGTGAACATTATGGCGATGGCACTGGCTTCTTTATCTTTGCTGACCAAACTGGTGGCTATAGTAGACCCAATGGAGAAAAATACCCCGTGAGCAAGGCCAGTAAGAATACGTGCGGTAATCAAAGACTCATAGCTTGGTGCTAACCATGCCAGAATATTACCCGCAATAAACAAAGACATAAGCGCCAGTAACACTACTTTTCTGTTCCAGCGGCCGGTTAAAGCAGTTAACACAGGTGCGCCAATGGCAACACCTAAGGCGTAAAGACTGACCAATAGGCCAGCTGAAGGTAGTGATACGCTCAGGTCTTGAGCGATAGTGGGTACCAGCCCGACAATAACAAATTCGGTGGTACCAATAGCGAAGGCACTTAAGGTAAGTGCCCAAAGAGCAAGTGGCATAGTAAAACTCCCTAGGATCCTAAAAAACGCTATCTTTTAGCAAAGATAAGCCGTGAATTGATGTGGGAGTATGCCTTTAGAAATTATTGCGAAAAACGCCATTAATGACAAAATACTTTATCGAAAACAACAACAATTAACCTAGCGATAGCCACCTAATGCTGTGAACTTTCATATTTAACGTGTGGCGAGCAACCCTGCACTGGCGGTTGCAAAAATGGCGGTATCGTTCATGGCCTTGCTTACCAGCATGGCGCCTTCAAGCAGAGACAAGGTCCCAATAGCTTGCGCGTTAGCTGCTTGCTCAGAAGCACCATCTACTTGTTGATACGCTTGGGTCAACCATTCAATGTTTTGTTCAAAGAAACGCTGAGTTTGCGCTTTCACTTTCTCTGGCAGACCGTCTGTTTCAGCGCCTAGCAACCCGCAAAGACACATTTTTTTGTCTTCAGTTAGGGCACACTGAAATTGTTGCAAATACACTTCAATCGGCTTTTTACCCTCAGCAATAAGCGCTTCTGGCGCCCCTAAATTGGTTAAAAAGTTGTCTGTATATTGACGCGCCAATTCAGCGCCTAAATCCGCTTTTGTTGGGAAGTGATAATGCACACTCGAGCTTTTAATGCCGATTTCGTCGGCCAATTCACGAAAGCTAAAGTTGTTGTAACCACCGGTTCTTACTTTGGCTTCAGCGGCCTTAAGTAAAAGTTGTTTCTTGCTCATAAGTGCTCCTGTTTCGCACATTATCTATCAGTAGATACATGGGTACAAGTGAGGCGCGTCTATTAGCGGTTTCTGGGTTGCCGATGCTTTAACGACCGTGCTTTAAGAAAATTCGCACCGAAAGCTCTGAGTATGATCGTGCCACCGACACTCCCGCTCCGTCACGACGCCCCTTCACGAAACCGATCTGGTTATCAAAATTAAAAATATTTATTCAACAAGAAAGTTAATTAAGCACCTGAATTCCATACATAAAACTGAAAAACCGCATAAAGCCGACTCACTAAGCGCGCGATAAGCAGCTTATGAAAGTTGACAGGTTAACCGTTGAACATTATAACTACCTACCGATAGGTAGATTAACATATTTGACCAATCTACTCCTGAGAACGTTTAAAGACCCTTTTGAAAAACGATGAATCAAAAAAACGATAGAGAGACACCCATGATTATTTATGACGTAGAAAATTTCCCAAACCCACTTCGCGTGCGTATCGCATTAGCCGAGAAAAACGCCCTTGATAGCGTAACTTTTAAACCAGTAGACTTAATGAACGGCGAACACAGAAGTGCAGCCTTTCTACATAAAAACCCCTTTGCCGGTGTACCCGTACTCGAACTGGACGACGGCACTTATATCTCTGAATCCCCAGCGATCACCGAATACATTGATCATCATTTTGCTGGCCCTTCATTGACAGGTGAAACCGCCAAAGAGCGTGCAGTCATCAGCATGATGCAGCGCCGCGCCGAAACCCAAGTGCTTGACGCTATCGCCACTTACTTTCATCATGCGACCGACGGTTTAGGCCCTGAGTTAGAAACCTATCAAAATAGTGATTGGGGTCAAAAACAGCATGCACGTGCATTAGCAGGTTTAGTATATTTTGACAGTGTATTAGCCGAACAAAGCTACGTAGCGGGTGAATCATTTACTATGGCTGACATTACCCTGTGGTGTGGCTTGGTATTCGGCGGTTTTTGTAGTGTCGGTATTCCTGCTAACTTAACGCACTTACAAGCATGGCACGACCGAGTTGCTAAGCGCCCCAGTATTGCGGCTTAATACGCCAGCAACTCTATGATTGATGCACCAATAGGAGCCTATATATGAATATTAATGCTGATTTCAGCCAGCGTGTCGTTGTTCACAGTCAACAGCAGCCTTGGGTAGCTTCACCTATGCCAGGGGTTGATCGTAGGCCGCTGGATCGCATGGGCGATGAAGTCGCTCGGGCAACCACCATAGTGCGCTATGCACCAGGCAGTGAATTTTCGCCTCATGTGCATACCGGCGGCGAAGAATTCATTGTGCTTGAGGGCGTGTTTCAAGATCAGCATGGTGACTTTCCTGCAGGCTCCTATATTCGCAACCCGCCTCAATCGTCACATAAACCTGGCTCTGATGAAGGCTGCGTAATTTTCGTCAAGTTGTGGCAATTCAATCTTGATGACAGATTACATGTGAACGTACCTGCTCGAGCAGATGACGCTGCAGCATCTTCTGAATTTACCCCTCCCGCGACAGGCGCAATAAGCAAAGTACTCTATCATGATGAATATGAAGTCGTCAGCGTGTATGAATTAGCGCCCAATAGTATGCTTGAGCTTGACGCCATCAAAGGCCTTGAAGCTTTAGTGCTAACGGGTGAAATTAGTGAAGGCCACGACACCCTAGAAAAGCACAGCTGGCTGCGCCTGCCCGTAGGCAGTCAATTCAAAGCTAAAGCCGGTAAAACTGGTGCAAGGGTTTGGATAAAAACCGAGCATCTGCCGTTCGTTGATGAACAAATAGCGCGCGTTCAAAACACCAAATAGCAATGACTGGCTGATTTGCTAGACCGCACAGGGTTTTGCAGTTACAGGTTGGTAGCACGACTAAGAGGAAAGAGAAGAGAAAGTAGGGCTAGAGTGAGCGTTAAGCCTACTCAGTCCAGTTTATTGATTTTTTTAGCGAGCTCGGTCTTTCGAAGAGCAAATTATAAAGACACCCAATATAAAACCTTCAGCTTATTCATAATATGTTTTGACTATTAAAACCCCGCTTAAAAGCATAAACGTGCTTTTAAGCCGAATATTGAAAAACGTTTAAAAATTTATGTAGACAGCCATGTTATTCATTGGTAAGAAATTCTCTTAATACTAAATAACTGCACTTTTGAGATGAGCAACTGAAGACTTTTGATGGAATCGTAAGGGTTTAGAGAGAAATTTATGTGAAGAGATAAAAATACAGACAAGCGTCCACCTCACGAGAGGTGCATAAGGGGTACTCGCTGAGATGTAGTAGCTGAGATGTAGTAGCTGAGATGTAGTAGCTCAGCCTAGCTCTAACTTAAGCGCGCTTTAGCAGCGCTTTTGCTTTGCCCATCCCTCGAATTCGTTGATGGTGGGTATGTCGCTTAAAGGCATTCATCATTTGCTCGCCCCCAGCGGCGTAGCAGAAGTGTTTTTCAAACTCAGTGGTTAAGGCTAACCACTGAGCGCTATCTAGTCCTAGTCTTTCTAGAATAGGGCTTTGAGTGTTATCTATATAACCTGCCTTATCATCACGAATACAACGACCTGTGGTATCAATAAGCTCACAATAGTCTTTGAGTGAATACGCAATACCTTTTGGCATGTTTTCTTTCAGGTTTCCCGCAAAGGGCATTAGCGTACTCGGTTGAGCTTGATGATATTTAGCAGAGTGAATACGTTTTTTAATACTGGTGTGTGTTGCTGTTTCAGGTGTTTTGGCTATTTTCGCTCTAATGGGATTTAAATCCACATAGGCCATACAAGCTAGCACGGCGCTTTCATCTAGTAGGGCTTGTGATTTAAATCGTCCTTCCCAAAAACGACCCGTACAGTCATCTTCTTTATTCGCTTCACGGGCAATATATTCATTTAAGTCACGCATAAACCAACTGATGTCATATAAACGCTTTCTGTAGATTTCAACAGTGTCATCAAGGGTGATGAGCTCCCCTTGAGTTAAGGTATCGCCGTTTATAAATTTTTGAGTGAGTAACGTGCCTTTATGAAGTATGTGATAACGCTTTAGTACCGATTCGGTATTCCAACTATCAGCCAACTCCTTATCCACACAAAGCACCACATGAGTATGATTACTCATGACTGCATAAGCACAAATATCAATCGCGAACACGGTCGATAAAAACAGTAAACGCTCTTCCACCCAGCCACGACGATGCTCGTAGCTTTGCCCAGTAAGTTGGTTTGTGCCACACAGATAAGACTGACGAACACAACGGGACACACAGTGATAATAAGGCGTATCGATTAAACTGATTTGGCTTTTTCGTGACTGGGGCATAACAGTCGACTCAATAAATTGGAACACACAAAAAGTGTAGTTGAGGGATGAAAATTAACCATTTTTAACATGGATGTCCTTATACTTTTTATATTTTGTACTTCCTATGGCTTCCTTCGGACCCTGCCATTGGCCAACAACGTCCTTAACTTAACATTCAGATTATCTTCCCCTCAGTCAGGGTGATTCAGGCTTCTTCCAACCTGACGGGTTTGCCAGCTTCGCTGGGCAAACAAAAAAACACCCGCGTATAGCGGGTGTTTTCAATGTACTAGCATAACGCAATATTAAGCGTTGCCACCTTGTTCAGTGGTTTTAAGCATATCAACCACGGTTTTCACGTCATTGGTATTTTCGGCGATTTTAATCGCTAACTGACGCTCAGCATCGTTATCCACGGTACCTGAAAGGGTCACTTCACCCATTTTAGATTCTACGTCAATGTCCATTCCGCTGACTTCTGATTCAAACATCAAACGGGTTTTCACCACAGTTTCAATCTTTGCGTCGTTAAGGGTCTGCATCACTTCACCGTCTTGCTCGTCATCCATTTCTTCAATAACGGTCAATTGGTTATCTACATCAGTCACACCATCAAGGGACATGACTAACTCGGTGGCTAGTGCCTTGTCTACTTCACGGTCAACTTTACCGGTTAGGGTCACTTTGCCGTTCTTCACATCTGTATTGATGTCAAATGAATCAAGATTGCCATTTAGCATCAATGTGGTTTCGGCTTTGCCGTCAATCCAGGCGTCGCTGGCTGAGTCCTTCCAAGTATTCTCTGCATTCGCAGCTAAAGATGCGGTTCCAAGTGAAGCGGCTACTAATACTGAAATGATTGAATTTTTCATAAATATCTCCTTATTAAGATTCACAATAATTAATGCCATTTCAATGCCAAAGCCGTAACCACATGAATTAAATAAAGTTATTCGACATTTTGTACTTTCACAGTAGCTCCGCACATGAAATTTATTACCAAGGTCTTGTAAATAGTTCTTTAACAAATTATTTGCTTAGTACTGATCTGATACCAATCCGTATTAACAAGTTCCCCCTTAGCATGCGTCCAGTGGTTTCTGATCAAAGCGTCGCTTTGGAGTAATGGTTGTTCCCTTTTCAAATAGTGAGAACCCAAAACAAAACTCGCTATGCAGTTCGCCTTGTACGTTCCTTTAACTTGGTTTATAGGCCATAAAAAACGCCCCTAACACGAAGTGCTAGGAGCGTTTTAAGTACTGTGTACTTTGCTGTAACCCAATGCTAGTTAAACGACTAGGCTTTTATGCATGGTTACCAATCTGGCGCAAAATCAGGATCAACAATGCGTTCTTGAGGTTCAATCGCATCTATTTTCTCTATCTCTTCTGCGGTTAACATCATCTGTTTTGCCGTGAGGTTGTCTCGCATGTGCTCGACGTTAGTCGATGAAGGGATCGCCACAATCTTTTTATGACTCAGCCAAGCCAGTGCGACGGCAGAAGGGGTGGTATCATGCTCTTTAGCAATCGCATTTAACACATCGTTTTCCATCACCTTACCCACACCCAAAGGCATATAAGCTGTCACTTGAATGTTATTTCGTTGACAGTAGGCCACTAATTCTTTGTTCTGAAAATTAGGGTGTACTTCTATTTGATTAGTTAAAATATGATCTTTGCCAAGTATGGCTAGGGCTTCATCAAGTTGACTTTGAGTAAAGTTAGATACGCCAATATGCTCTGTTAAACCTCGCTCTTTACACGCCTTGAGCTCTTGCAAATATTCGCTCATAGGTACCTTGTCCTCAGGTGACGGCCAATGAATGAGGAGCAAGTCGACGTAGTCTGTATTGAGCTGAGTTAGGCTATTTTGCACACTGGTAATAAACTTATCTGCGCTGAGGTTTTCGTACCAAACCTTGGTTGTCACGAAAAGCTCATTTCTTGGCAGTGTTGAGGCCGATATCGCATCTCCTACCTCAGCTTCATTCTCATATATCTGCGCAGTGTCGATATGACGATAACCAACATCAAGGGCGTTCTCTACCGCCATTTTTGCTTCGTCGCCTTTTAAACGGTAGGTGCCAAAACCGGGGGTGGGTAATGAAAAAGTGTGCATGAAACTGTCCTTCTTCTGATGGCGAAAGCCAAAACTGGCTTTGCGCGTTAACTAAGTAGCGTAACTGCATTCGAATACCATGCCACTTACTAACACACTGAATTACATTACCTTTTTTAAATAACTGATCATACGGAGGGAAATAAGTGAAATATTTGCACGCCCGAGTGAAGTCATTACTGCCCCGCACCTTCACAAAAACTAAACGCTCAGCACTTTAAAATAATGGCTAAAAGTTACTCGTTTTCTAAATGGCGCTTAATGTCGTCTAGGCGTTTTTTAATGTCTTGCCAGTCTTGTTGCCCTAATAAGGATTCACTCTGAATTTGCTCGATCATTTGCGCTTGCTGACGCACAAACTGACGATGTTCAGCAGCTTGGCTAAAAGACAAAATACTGCTCAATCCCTCTAGTAAGCGTATTGTCACTGCCAAGCTATCTTTGGAGTACTGACGAATTTGATTAAAAGCAGCTTCTCCTAATCCGGAATACTCTACAGGTTTGCACTGTAAGCGTATTACCCCTTCTTCATCTTCATAGGTCACAGGTGGAAACGTTTTAGCCGTTAAATCACATAACACCGCACTTAATTTATCCACCACAGTGACCGCAGTATATGGGTCGTTGATCCCTGGTGACAGTGCTCGCACGGCTATTTCCACGAGTTGACGAATCGCAAACTCCGCATCTTGTACAGGAGTACGATGCGCCCCTAGGCGCACCAAGTCAGTGATTTTATGGGTTGCACATCCAAGCGCTGGCTGATGGAAGTACGCCACACCTAGCACAGCACCTTTCACCACAAAATCGCCCGGCATCACATACATGTGTATGGCTATGTGGGTCTCTTTCGCTAGTGATTGCAGTTGTGCTAAGTCTAGTGTTTGTACATAGCCACTGCTGAGTGAATGAATCTCTTGTTGATTAGGATAAACTTGGCTGAAATTAGGCGTGTCTATCTCAACACCAGCAGCGTTTTGTGCCGTATGTTTCTCACCATCTTTAGGAAATAAACGTTCGATAATTTCGTTAAGTTCGCAATACACATTGTCGATGACATTATCCGCTTGGATCGCCCTAGCCACATGGTGAATAAAATAAATTAAAACACCAACGCCCAGTATGGCTAACAACACCGAGGTTAGAATACTGAAACCAGGAACAAAGCTCTGTTGCTCAAATGATTTGGTTGCTTGAGTGATGAGCAAACAATAAATAAAAGTGGATAAGAAAAAGCCCAGTACACATTGCGTGCCTGTATCCATCATGAAATTGCGAATCAATCTCGGCCCAAACTGTGACGAAGCAAGACTGAGCGCCACCACAGTGATGGAGAAAGCGATGCTGGTAACGGTAATCATGGCGGTGGCTATGGTAGTAAGAAGCGCTCTGGCTGACTCAGGAGACGTTTCATAGAAGCCGGCCAATACGCTAAGTTCACTGTCAGCGCCAAATCGGTCAAATGCTAAACCCAATTGAGATGTCACGATGGCGAGTAAGGCCATAATCGAAGGCACAAACCAAAAACTGGTTCGTATGGTTTCCCATAGTGTGATAATCCGTGTATTCATCTCATTCCCTTACTGACAAGACTTGAGTTACTGATAAATATAAGCGGTTTGCCTTGTAAGCCAGCTAGACAAGGTATTTATGAGTCTTTGTTGGCGTTTCTCTTTTTAACAAGCACCATGGCAGCACCGAGTACAATAATTACGAAAAGCCCAAAGGCGGCCAAAAATGTGGTTAAGAAGCCTCCACCACTCATGCCGGTTAGGCCGACAATAACACCAACAGAGACGATTAAAACGATCATAGTAATTTGCATTAACATGTTGAATTCTCCTGGGCAACTTTTGCCACTGTTGTTCGTTTAACCTCACCTCATGTAAATTGTGCCGTGCTGGCCTTTACATAACTCATACCCACTACCCTGTGAGGTTGATTTATAAACATTAAAAAAGGGGTGCAAGCACCCCCTTTAACACTAAAGCTCAGTATGAGCCTTTAGGGCATATTAACAATCTTTGTCTTCAGCGCCTGCACCGTCTTTAACATCTTCACATGCGTCTTCGATTGCGTTACCGGTGTCAGTTACCATTTCGTCAACTTTTTCACCTGCTTCTTCCGCGTTATTATCGTTACAAGCAGTTACTAATGTTAGTGAGCTGAAAACCATCGCTAAAAGAGTAAATTTTTTAAGTAAGTTCATAATGAATCTCCGTCCTGTTTTTATAAATAAATTGTGTGTTAAATTTCTAGACTTTAGGGCCTTTACCGCGAATAGCATTTGCTACGAGCGACAATACCAATAGAACCAAAAATATAAAGAATATGATTTTTGCAATTCCTGCTGCTGTTCCTGCGATTCCGCCGAAACCCATTACGCCAGCTAAGATTGCGATAATTAAAAACGTTAATGCCCAACCCAACATAATAATCTCCTTAAATATTCAAATTTCTTTTTACAACTCCGTTTGAAGTTGTGCTTCAAGTTGTATTTGAAAATTTCTTCAAATCTGGATGTCGAGTAACTTAATGCGCTATTCATGCCACCCTAACAAAATACTGCAAACCATTGAATTTAAAGAGTTATATTTGATTAGAACAAATGCCGTAAGATCAAGATGTAACGAAAAGTTGAAATAATTACAATTAGAAAAGGAACAAGTTTCCCAAGTTTTACGCCGCGAAGCACAGACAACATTGCAATTTGAGCCCTATTGCTATGTTTGCGCCAACCCTGCGCTATTTAAGACAAAGCTCGGTTAATAGTGGAAAGTGATCGGAGCCAATTTCAGGTAAACGTGACAAGCTAACCAAGGCAAAATCATCACTATGAAACACATGATCAAGCGGCCACCGAGCGAACACATGTTGCGCATGAAAGGTATTAAACGCTCCGCGCCCAATGCGTGGGTCACATAACCCGCTTATCCGTAAAAATGCTTGCGTGGTAGGAGACCATGCCACGTCATTTAGATCCCCACTAACAAGAACCGGCAGTGTACTTTCGCTGTCGTTTTGAGCTATCTCTTTGGCCAACCCAAGAAGTTCAATATCGCGCTCTGTGGCTTCCTCATTTTCCGTTGGACTTGGAGGCGCAGGGTGTACAAAGTGACATCTAATCTGTTCACCACTTTCCAACGTTGCTATGCAATGCACAGAAGGCACGCCCTTTTCTACGCGTTCTGCAGTGGTAATCTCACTCAAGGGCAAGCGACTGAAAATATGCATGCCGTAAAGATTCTCTAACGGTATGTTAACCCGGTACGGGTAAGTCCCGTGTAGCGGCCCTAATGCGTCTTGCCACCACTGGTTACTTTCTAGTGTAACCAATATATGCGGTTGCTCTTGTTTCACTAGCTTGATTAGTTTGGGAGCGTCACGGTTAGTCATCAGTACATTGGCGTTAATAATTTTAATACTACGTTTAGGATCAGGCTGTTCCATCACCTCTACACTTGGCTTAACCATAGTTGTATAGGGTAATATCCAGTAAATTTGATAACCTAGCGCGAGCAAATTAACCAGTATCAGCCCTGCCATATAAGACAGATTCGCATGATAAAATCCTCCTATCGCCACTAGGTTGACGGCTATCAACACGGCGATTTGCAAGCGTGGAAACTCCCACACTCTAACAACCCAGTGATCGCTCGGCAGAAGCGGAACAAAGGTCAGTAGTAATAAGAAACAGGTTACTATGATAAAGGTGGTAAACATCTTCGCCCTCGCTTGTAGTCAGAGGTGACAGTGGTACTCATCAAATATTAACCCAAGGGGTTTAGTGTTTATTTATGCTGTACAGCAAACAGTTGCTGGCGATTACTGTGCTCTGTTGATAGAGGCAATGAGACGGTTTCATCAATTTTAATATCAAGAGATTTAATGAACGCATTTCTAATAATCGCCCCTATTGCAGGCCATAATGGTGTTTCAATATCATCAATATTGCCCTCTAAGGGTATACGCGTAGCGACGAGGTCTTTGTTACCACCTTCGAATAACTCAGCTATGCCACCGGTCATAGCCTCAAATAACCATTGAAATGGATTATCCCCGTCTTGCACCACGTCTTCTTGCCAATCAAATACAGACAAGCCGTAGACCCCAGCTTTCACATAACCACTAACGACTCCTTGCTTTGAAGCAAACTCCATAGCGAAATCAAGTTGTCCGGCTTCTACATCAAATGGTGAATAGAAACTAATTAAGTGGTCTATGTGCATCATGGGTAGACGCTGCATTTCAACATCCAAGTTAAACGTCGGTTTTTGTGCATAAGGATCATAAGAACCAGAAAGTGATAATGGGCAAACACCCTCTATTTCAGCAGTCATCCGCATGTTAGTGACCAGTGACCCAGAGCGCGCTTTGCTGTTGGTCAGATTGGTAACTTGCCCATGTATGTCTTGAATTTCGCTGTGGGTTTTAAGTTCGTTACTGATCGTTTCGAATGTCAACTTTCCATCGATAATATCTATCCGGTCGATGGAAAATGGCACAAGCTTGTTAGCTAAGGTAATCCAAGTCTGTTCATCTTGTACGTCTTCATTCACTTTCTCTTCTTCACCTGCGGTATCAGCATAATAAAACTGCGGCTTTAAAAAGGTCATTTCGGACACTATGCTCCCCCGCAATAAAGCCGACCATAAAACCGATATGTCTAATTGCTGAATTTTAATCAACGGTTTTTGCAAGCCCCCATCGACAAGGTTTAATTCAATGTCTTGGACTTGATACGCACCACGATACAAAGCGATATCAACATCACCTACGTGACCACTCAAACCGGGTGTGCTGGCAATCGCATAATTCACACCTTTCTCCACCGCGTATGGCGCCAACAAACGCAACACAACAATAACCGCTACCAAGCATATGGCAGTGATCACGGTTTTACGTGTACCAGACCCCATCGTTAGCTCCTGAGAAAATGAGCAATTACCCGCTAATGAGGCGGGTAATTGCTGATGACCGTTATGGCGATTGAACAACAATGCATTGAGGTAAAACTTGCATCACATTGAGCGCCTTTCTACCACTTCAGCAAGAGTGCTCAGCACTGCGAGTGCAAAATGTTCTATCGTTTAGCGATGATCCAAACCGCGTGAATAATGCCTGGAATATATCCCAATAAGGTTAACAGGATATTTAGCCAGAAGGCTCCAGCTAGCCCTACCTGCAGGAAAACACCCAAAGGAGGAAGTAAAATTGCGATCAATATTCTTAGTAAATCCATAATAACACTCCTGTTTTATCTATATGGTTTGTAAATCCCAATTTGCCAAATAACGAAAAATTTCGCTATGTAAAAGCAATTGTCTTAACTCATTACGCAAATACTGTTCCGGCTTGTCAAACCACCTCAAATTTAGTTTATTTACTCTCCAAATCTTCTGGTCTTGTATCTGCCACAACAGCCCCTCGGTTACCTGCTTTTTTTGCGTGTCCATGGGTGCTGTCTTCTTGTGTTTGGTGCTCCATAGCGGCATTAAACTCGGCGCCTAGCAAGATGATAAAAGCCGTTAAGTAAAACCACATTAATAGAACCACCACACTACCAAGTGAGCCGTACGTTTTATCGTACTGCCCAAATTGACCTAGGTAATAGGAAAACCCTACAGAGAACATGACCCAAGTTACACTCGCCAGTATCGAGCCTGGCGTTACCCAACGCCATTTGGCCGATGAACGATGCGGGCCATAGCGGTAGAAGGAAGCTAAAGCTAAATTGAAAACAATCGCCAGAAATGGCCAGGTGATGAGCTTTACTAGGAAACTGCTGTGCTCCATGAGGCCAATATAATTAAGTAGAATGGGTAACAAGGCAATGGCTAACAACGCTCCGGCCAGTACGAAAACTGCACTGAAGGTCAAAACAACGCGCATGACAATCATCATAATCAAACCACGTTTTTCACGCTGATCGTAAGTAATATTACTCGCCGTCACCATAGCTTGAGCCCCTTTACTGGCACTCCATACAGCAAATAGCGTACTGAATACGACGCTTGCACTTAACTCGGCTTGAGATTTGTTAATGATATTGCTTATTTGCTGTTGGATGATCTCTCTGCCCTGAGCCGGTACCACGCCAATCAAGCTATTTAAATGTTGTTGTAATTCATCTGGCGATACCACTAAGCCATACACAGAAATAAATGCTGCCAGCATAGGAAAAATAGCCAGTAAAAAATAAAAACCGACCCCTGCGGCAATCAATGACAGGTTGTCATCGAGCATTTTTTTCACGGTACGGCGTAAAATATCCCACCATCCAATCAATGGGATGTCTTGGGGAGAAGTAGCGCTTTGCCCTCTGTTTGCTGTCACGGGGAAGTCCTTATTCGTTTGTTGTTACATGAGAGCTTACGTGGCACCTATCTTGCGTTTGCTCGATTACTTGCTTAACGCAATACCCTGTCAACCGTCATATTGTTGTTGCCAATTAACTGAGGTGCTAAATAAATGCAAACTCATACTCGTGCTAGTCAAATATCGGCTTCTTTGTTGTTCGCTATTATCTGGTATGCCATTTTTATGCCTATCGCTTCTGCTCAAGACCAAGCCGCCTCATCCCATAACGCAATATCAACCCAAACATTAGATATGTGGGCCGATGTCATTAACCTGTGGCAGCAATTCGTGTTAGCCCTGCCAATGTTGTTGCTAGGACTGGTGTTTCTCGTGCTCTGTTATCTATTAGCCAAGCCCGTTTCGAGTTTGCTCGTTAGGCCAATCGGCTACCTAAGTCAAAGCCAATTAATCAAACTCGTGACACGGCGCACCATAAGTTTGTTGATTATCTTGCTCGGGTTATATGTGTTTCTGCGCTTCGCCGGTTTAAGCGAGTTTGCCATTGCTATTGTCAGTGGAACTGGGGTGATGGGCTTAATATTGGGTTTTGCGTTTCGTGATATTGCAGAGAATTTTATTTCCAGCTTGCTACTAAGCGTTCAGAAACCTTTCAAAATAGATGATGTTATTGAGGTACAGGGCCAACTTGGCATCGTGAAGCAGGTGACAGCAAGAGCGACCACATTAGTTGACTTCGACGGTAACCATATCCAAATTCCAAACGCCACGATTTATAAAAACATCATACGCAACCTGACTGCCAACCCTAAGATGCGCGGCAAGTTTATTATTGGCATCGGTTATGACTCGAGTATTTTAGAAGCCCAGCAACTAGCCACTAAGGTATTAGCAGCTCAGTCCACAATTTTACAAGACCCAGAACCCCAGGTGCTAGTCGATACGCTCGGTTCGTCCACGGTAAATTTACAAGTTTACTTTTGGATTGATGCCCAGCAATACAGTTTACTCAAGGTGTCGTCAATGTTGATGCGCCTAATCATGCGCGAGTTCGAGAAAAACAACATCAGCATGCCAGATGATGCACGTGAAATTATCTTTCCTCAGGGCGTACCGGTTCATCAAATGGCTGAACCTGATGAGCACAAAGCCGCGCAGCTAAACGAAAACGCCGAGAATAAACCGCTATCGCCAGCAATTGAACACGATATGCAAGCCAGTGAACACGTTGATGATTTGAGTAGTGACACCCACGATATTCGTCAACAAGCCAAGCAAGCACGCGATCCTGAGCAAGGGCAAAATATTTTGTAAATAATAAATGAAGTGGCGAAGGGGTTACTTCTCTTTTTTAAGCCAATAGCTTTGCCCTAAGCCGAGTAATAAAAACAGACTCATCAGAGCGATAATGTGCTGATCGATTATAGGGTAAATAACAGCATACACAGCACCGAATATCAGCAGCACATAGCCAACTATGGTATTTGCGGTGGCGACATATTCGGTGCGCGTATCGCCGCTGGCGATGTCGAGAAGGTAGGTTTTACGAGCGGTACGAATACCTGAGTAACCCACTGAAAGTAAAAAGAATAACCCCACATTTAACCACAATGAGCCAGCATCAAAAACGCAATAAAACGCGCCGCTGGCAACCACACAGATGACACTGGCAATACGAATGGTCAGCACCGCACTCTTATCAGACCAGGAACCCCACACATAAGACGATAAAAAGGCCGCGAGGGCACTTGCGGCAATAAAATAGGGTAAGTGAAAGCTACCATCTTGCTCTGTAGTGATACTGACAAAAAAGGGGGCAATGAGGGCGCTGTGCAATAACAGGCAACGGCTAATAATTAGGTGCATCAATGCCTTATCACTTCGTAATGTACGCAAGAACGACTGACTTGTGTGTTTATCATCAGGTGTTACGCGGGCTCTTAAGGCAAGTGATAGGGGCAGGGTTACCATAAAAAGTACGCTCGCACTGGCTATAATAATCAGTAACCACGCCTGTTCGAATTGCGACTTGCCGAGAATAAGTGCACCTGCGCTAATTAGAGACAGTAAACCGGACAACCCACTGGCGATACCGACGAGTTTACCCCGGCGGCCTTTTTCAATTAATACCCCTTCCATGTCTTTCATGGTGAGTGAGCAAATGGCACGGCCTAAGCTAAGTATCAATAATAAAATAAGTATGGATAGGCCCGCCCCAAAGGAGCCCAACAACGCGACAGCTGGCACCATAGCTAGGATAGCTAATGCTTGCACTAACACTCCTAGACGCCAGACGCGTTCGCGGCGAACAAAATGCTGAATGCGTCGCTTTAACGGTAACTGGGGGATAAGCGACCCAGACTCTCGAATAGGCACCAACAGTGAAATCATCCAACTGGGAGCCCCAATACTCGTCATTATCCAAGGCAAGGTGGTTTTCGCTGATATTAGAATATCAGCCAATTTCGTCATGGTGGATATAACCACTAAGCGCATAAAAACGCTAAATTGCCACTTTCTACTCACAGTTAGTCTCGTTTAACCACAGGTTAGTAAACATCAGTAAAACCTATACAGATCAATTTTGCCAATCCCCATTGAGAGGTGCACCTCACTTTTGAAAGCGGAATGATATTACTCAGGCTCCGTTTGAGGTAACCCCGCTTTATTGTGAAGCTGCTCTTTTGGCTCTTCCTCTTCTTTTTTGACAATCAAAAACAGGACCGTACCAATAATAGCCGCGATTACCGAGCCAGCTAATATGCCCAATTTCGACTGAGCCAATAGTTGCGGATAATCAGCAAACCCCAAAGAGGCAATAAACAGCGACATAGTAAAGCCCACTCCGGCTAAGCTTGCTAACGCGATTATGTGATGAAAATTTAAGCCCTTGGGTAAGCGCGCAAAATTACACTTCACGGCAAGCCATGCGAATAAACTAATGCCGATGACCTTACCTAACACCAAGCCACTGCCAACCGCTACAAACACCACTGACTCAAAGATTTTGTCCAGTTCGTTCGGTAAAGCAACACCCGCGTTAATAAAGGCAAAAATAGGTAAAATTATCAAGCTGACGGGGCGATTCAATACATGCCCCCAACGTTGAATAGGCGTGGTCGTCATGGCAGCAATATCTTGGGCTTGTTCGACTAATTCATGCTGCTCTTGCTGCTCCAAAATTGACTTATCCTCACGGTCGTTTTTCTCGAAACGATTCAATACACTGCGCATATTGCGTGAAAACCAAGAGCTTTGTGCGTAGGGTTTAGTTGGTACAGCTAGTGCGGCTAATATCCCTGCCGCAGTAGCGTGAACACCTGATTGCAACACAAACCACCACAGGAGGATCCCTCCTAGCATGTAAAAGATAGGGCGACGAAAGCCCAAGAGATTCATCAGTATTAAACCAAGCAGAGTTAAGCCTGCGTAACCTAGCGAAACCAAGTGAATATTTTCAGTGTAAAACAAGCCAATCACTGCCACAGCGCCCATGTCATCGACTATCGCTAATGCTGACAAGGTAACCGCAGCTGAACGCGGTGCCTTGCTGCCCAGCAACGCCAAAATACCCAGTGCAAAAGCGGTATCTGTGGCCATAGGAATACCCCAACCTCGCATGGCCACATCGGTGCCAGTCATGGCAATAGCAGCATAAATACACGCAGGAAGGAGCATCCCCCCTACCGCCATAGCGATGACCAAACTTGAGTCACGAAAATCTTTTAGGTCACCCACTAAACATTCGTATTTAATTTCCAATCCAAGTAGGAAAAAGAACAACACCATCAGGCCGTCGTTTACCCAAGTATGTAACGAATAACTAATCGCGAAATCACCAAGTGAAATACTAAATGCCATGTGACTAATATCTTGATAGATTTCATGCCACTGAGAGTTGGCAATGAACATAGCGGCCATAGCCGCAAGCAGCAGGGTTATACTCGCGGTAGCTTGGCTCTTAAAAAATTGCTCGAATGAGAATATGAAATGATTGAACTTTCGCTCGAGCGGGGCAAGCTCGCGATCTCGGTCTTTAAGTTGATTCATCAATAAATGCTCTTAAGCTGACAACGGACGTAGGCTGAACAAGAAGCGATAAGGAAAATAACAAACGGGGCGAATGCTGCGCACTCGCCCCGTTTAGTTTAAAAATCTCTGATTTGCTAAGCATGCTCACCGGTTGTAATGACTATAGATAGCCTCGATGATGCAGGAAGCTAGCCAACCCCGGCCGGGTTAGCTATGGAATTAGAAGGAGCTATGCCCGCACTTGTCCCGTACCACTGACTAGGTACTTTTCAGCGGTTAGAGATTCAAGACCCATGGGGCCGTAGGCATGTAATTTAGTCGTCGCGATACCAATTTCAGCACCTAAACCTAATTCACTACCATCTGAAAAACGCGATGACGCATTGACCATGACCACAGACGCATCGACTGTGCGCTGAAAACGCTTGGCGGTTAACTCATTCTTAGTACAGATAACTTCTGTGTGATGGCTACCAAAGCGCGATATATGTTCAAAGGCAGCGTCAAGGTCATCAACAATACCCACTGCAATTTCAAGATCTAAGTATTCTTCACCGAACGCATCGTCTGCAATGACCTTTGGATTTTCAAAATACCCAGCAGCCTTGGCACTGGCATTGATCTTAACTTGTTTGCTTTGTAATGCTGCGGCTGCAAGGGGTAAGAATGAGTCCGCAATATCTTTATGTACAATCAAACCTTCTAGCGCATTACACACGCCAGTACGATGGGTCTTACCGTTCACCAACAAATCTATAGCAGTCTGTAAATCTGCGTCTTTGTCTATGTAAAGATGACACACACCTTTGAAGTGCTGAATAACAGGTATTTTACTGTTATCAGTGACGTGACGAATTAATCCCTCACCACCGCGTGGGATAATCACGTCGATATACTCGTCTTGTTGCATCAGCTCCATCATCAATTCTCGATCCGGATCAGGTACTACTGTGATCAATTCAACGGGTAGATTATGCTTTTGTAAGACGTCTTGTAACACAGCGGCAATCGCTTTACTGCTTCCTAAGGCTTCTTTACCACCACGTAAAATAACGCCGTTACCAGATTTGAAACACAGGGCACCTGCATCTGCGGTTACATTCGGACGCGCTTCATAAATCATACACACCACACCTAATGGGATGCGCATTTTACTGATCTTCAATCCATTGGGGCGCTCACCCACAACACGCTCAAGTCCTGCGGGATCCGGCAAAGACACTATGGTTTCAATACCGGCGGCCATGCTCTCAACACGTTCTTCATTTAATGTTAGCCGGTCGATCATGGCTGCGCCTAAACCGTCTTTTTCGGCTTGAGCAAGGTCCATCTTGTTGGCTGCATAAATGACTTCTGCGTTGGTTCGCAGTGCATCTGCCATGTCTTGTAAAACTTGGTTTTTGGTTTTTTCATCTAATACTGCGAGTACTTTTGCAGCTTTTGCTGCGTTTTGCGCTAATTCTTTAATCATGCTTATTGTTTCTCCAATACAGCGATATTTTTCTTCGAGATGATAGGACCTGTTCTATTTTGGAATTCATCAGCGAATTCCCGATCATCTTGGTCCGCAATGAAACTCAGCAGACAACTGCTGTAGTTTGAACGCGCTTTCGCTATACGCGTTCCATCATCTTTTCTCAATAAAATGGTATCACCCACTGAGAAATTACCGTTTACTTCGACAATTTCATCACTAGTGAGTTGTTCACCTTCAACCGCAAACGTGGTATCAAAATCGTTATCCACTACCACCTCACCTTGCTCTGATGCAGTGTGGGTCATCCAATGCACATCTTCCTGCATGGGTTTCGCGTACGGTCTAAAGTGAGTGCCTGGGTTTTCCCCCTCAAGCAAGGTATTAAAGGTCGTCGCTTTAAAACCATTAACAATGAACGTATCGATACCATGAGAGGTGGCTTTTTCAGCCGCTTCAATTTTAGTTTTCATGCCCCCAGTGCCTACCGCACTCGTTGCACCGCCACCCATAGCAAAAATACGACTATCAATGGTTGTCACTTCGGGAAGCAAAACCGCATCATCATGGGTATTCGGGTTTTTGTCGTATAAACCGTCAACGTCAGAGCAGATAATCAAGGCGTCTGCGTCAGCAGATGCGGCTACCATAGCCGATAGATTATCATTATCACCCACTTTTAAATCATCTGTGGTGACTGTGTCATTTTCATTGATAATCGGTAACACACCGTTATTCAACAATGAAAATGTCGTTTCGCGAATACTTACGTAACGCTCACGGTCTCGTAAATCACCGTGAGTAAGTAAAATCTGCGCCGTAGGGAAATCAAAAAGTCTGTCCCACGTGGCCATCATTTCAGTTTGACCCGCAGCGGCCATTGCCTTTTTCAAGGCGATATCGACCTTGTCGGTTTCTGGGAATAAATGCGAGCCTGCTGCAACAGAGCCTGAGGAGACAAGAACAACCTGAACACCGTTGGCTCTTAAGCGCACAATAAACTGCGCTATGCTAAGTAAGTAATGACTGCTGCACCCTTTGCGATTAGGTGCGATTAGCGCGCTGCCTACTTTAATTACAACGCGTTTCCATTGTGAAAGATCCATTGAATGTTTCCTTAATTTGAATGTTGTTTAGCTAAAACCTGATTGGTTTCATCGAACATGGCGGCTGTGGCTTGACTTGGTTCTTCACCAAATTTACTGACAAGCCAGATAACACCCGCACTAACAATAAAGCCTGGAACAATTTCATACATCACACTAGAGAGTGCTTGCCCGTCGGGTAGCAGCGGTGCATAAATCCAAACCAAAACGGTTACGGCACCCGAAATAATCCCTGCTACTGCAGCTTTGTGAGTTAAATTTGCTTTGTATAAGCAAAACAACACTAACGGTCCAAATGCGGCGCCAAATCCGGCCCACGCATTACTAACCAATGATAAAATACTATTGTTACTATCCAGTGATAATAACAACGCGACGATTGCTACACCTGCAACCCCGTACCGCCCCATTTTTACAGTTTGCTCGTCACTCACGTCATTACCGGCTTTCAAGCGGTAAATATCTTCCGTAAGCGAACTAGCTGACACCAACAATTGTGACGAAATGGTGCTCATAATGGCGGCCAAAATAGCGGCTAATAAGAAACCACTGATTATCGGATTAAAGAGCAGCTCAGAAAATATAATGAAGATGGTTTCTGGATCATCAACCACTAAGTTAAATTTATTAGCATAAGCCACACCGACCAAACCAGTTGATAGAGCGCCTACTATCGTCACTGTCATCCAGCTCATGCCTATGTTTCGCGCGGTTTTAACCGCAGGTACTGAACGGATCGCCATAAAACGAACAATGATATGTGGTTGTCCGAAGTAGCCTAATCCCCATGCCAAACTGGATAACAGCCCTAACCAGGTGATATCGCTCATCGTTTGTGAGAATGACGGAATAGACTGATAAGCAAAACCAAGCATTTCACTACCATCTGTGAATTGCTGGTATGCCACGATAGGCACTAATGCCAACGCAATAAACATGATGCAGCCTTGGACAAAATCTGTCAGAGAGACGGCCAAAAAGCCCCCCAACAAGGTATAAGACACCACCACACCTAAGGTAATGAAAAGACCAAGCTGATAGTCTAAACCGAAAGCGGATTCAAATAGCTTGCCGCCTGCGACTAGTCCAGCTGATGTATATAAGGTGAAAAACATCACTATAATTCCGGCTGAAATAATGCGAATGCTGCTGGCTTTATTATTAAAGCGCTTGGCAAAAAATTCAGGAATGGTTAAAGCATCGTTCGCCACTTCTGTGTACACCCGAAGTTTGGGCGCCACCAAAATATAATTAGCTAACGCGCCGATAAGCAAACCGATAGCTATAAACATGCTATCAAAGCCACCAACGAACATAGCGCCAGGTAACCCCATAAGCATCCAACCGCTCATATCAGAAGCACCAGCAGAAAGCGCGGTAACCTGAGGGCTGACTTGGCGACCGCCAAGGATGTATCCAGACATATCGCTCGTAGACCGGCGATAAGCGAACACACCTATCCCCAGCATAGCGATAAAATATACTGCTAAAGAAATATAACTCATATTGTATTAATTAATGGCTAGCTGAGGTTTGGCTTTTGGTGCGAGCGCGAGACTGGTTGTGAGTAGCGAGGACGAGTAAAGAAATGCAGGTCAAGAGCCAAAAACTCGTTTTATGAAAAAGAGTACTCAAAAGTAAAGTGGCAGGTTTAGTAAGCGTATTGCCAATCGCTTTAAGCGTTTTCATTTTATCTCCGTAAATGAATGATAAGTTGTGCACTGATAATTACAGGTCAATTAATTAGTACACGAAGTATTATGCTCAATTACTGTCCAAAGATCAAATCTAAATCTGGATCTAAAGGGAGTAAAAGCTAAGCCGAGCCCTAAAAAACAGCATAAATAGAGTGAGTTACATCGCCGCTAGCACAGATGACTTCGACGCTTGAGCGTTATTTGCCATTTACACTTTTTCATGCGAGAAAAAGTGCTTTATGTTGCATTCAAGCTAAAATTTGCTAGGGTTCGCGATTAACGTCAGAGCAGGTAGCAGCAATGAAAAAATACGATGAGTTATTAGTGTCACTAAGACGCGTAATACGGGCCATAGACCTTTATTCAAAAAAACTCAGTAAAGAGTCTGGTTTGACTAGTCCTCAGTTAATCGTTATGCAAGAAATTTACAATAACGATGACGTTATGGTGAAAGACATCGCCACTCATATCAATTTAAGCTCGGCCACAGTAACCAGCATTCTTGATCGCTTAGAGGCACGTGGATACGTGGTCAGAGAGCGCTCACAAATAGATAAACGTAAAGTGGGCGTTCGTTTGACAGAATCTGGCACTAATGCGTTTAATAATGCCCCCACCTTGCTGCAAGAACATTTCATTAATCGTTTTGAGTCGTTAGACGAATGGGAACAAACCCAACTGGTTTCTACCATGCAACGCATCGCAAAAATGATGGACGCCGAAGCGCTAGATGCCGCGCCTTTATTGCAAGTCGGCCAAATTCACACCTTAAATGCAGCCGGTGAAACCACCGCAAAGCCTTCAAGTAGCGCAGATATAGCAAAACAATAACTGAGACTCACTGAATCAGCACCCGTTATTAGCTAGACTGGTTAGAACCGCCAGGCCTGGATATTAGCCAAACGCCGATATAGCAAGTGTGGACAATAGCCAAACGAGCTTAATTAAGCTCGTCGTCTTTCCAGTATTTTGTCCCTTTTACTGTTGCTTGCAGCGCCAAGCCACTTTCAGTGAGCTGATAAATAGTGATGTTGTCTACGGTCACCTCGCCACCTTTGGCTACGCCTTTGTCACCTGCTTTTGCGGCAGCATCAGCTTGCGCGCCAAACGCCCAACCTTTTTCGACAAAACGCGACATTACTGCTTCGTTGTGAAACACGAATACAACCCGAAAGTCTTTAATTCCTGCCCCAAGCCCTAGGCCTACTTCCGCCATTTTCATATAGGTTTGCTGGCCTGTTTGATTGTCGGTTACAACACCATACCCACCGCCAAAACTAGCCAGAATAAGATTAACATTGGCATTATCAAACACGGCATAGCCGGGGGCGCTGTTGATTTGCGAGCGTACGCTGGGTTTCAAAGTAAATAATTCTGTTAACACTTTGTCGTTCATCGTTTGCACTGCCTGACGCTTTTGAGTGACAGTCGCCTCGGTAGTAGTAGAACATCCCCCTAACGATAGAAGAGAAAGGGTGGCAAAAAGACCAAATAACACTGATTTGTACTGCATGAGTCATCCTTAGGAAGCTATTTCAAATTTCGGACAACACATAGCAAGTACCAAACCACAAACAGCAAGCATCTGATAAATATGAGGAAAATCTCGTTTATTCTGGCTATATAACAATAGGTTGCCTTTGCTAGAGAAGAAACTCAGCAAAATCGGTAACTTTGTCGCTACGACTAGGTATATTTTTCCTAGGTAAACCCTGATCGATTAACGAAATTAAAATTTAACTATATAAAACAATTAGTTATGAATGGAACAGATTTTGTATATTTGCACATACCCTATTGCGTAAAGACAAAATAATTCAAAAACATTAACTGTCTTTACGATAATTTTGCGTGAAACTCTTGTTATTACTTGACGCTCTCGCCGCTAAAAACGCTTTCGCAGTTATATAAAGAGGAATAACAGTTTGCTAACTCATCACCTTTTGAAAAAGTTCATTTCAGGGAGTTTACTCAGTACAACATTATTCCTGAGCGCATGTAGTTCACACTCCCCGGAGCAAGTACCCGAACAGGCCGAGATTTCTAATAAAGCTGGCAGTGAATTGGTCGTCAATAGTTCTCACGGCACACAATCCATCGAACCAACCGTGGTCAGTTATCCGGCACCGGACAATGCACAGGGCGTCAGTTACAGTGAGAATATCGCTTTCGATGACCCTTTAGAATTCATCAATCGGCCTATTTTTGCCTTTAACGACAAATTGTTTGAGTACGTATTAATTCCTGCTGCAAAAGGTTACACAAATGTGGTTCCCGATCCTGTACGAACCAGTGTTGGCCATTTCTTTGGCAATATTCGCGAACCCCTTAACGCCCTGAATCAGTTGTTCCAGGGGGAAGTAAGTGACAGTGGAAAAAGCATTGGTCGCTTTCTTATCAATTCGACCGTGGGGCTTCTAGGCTTTTTTGACCCGGCTACAGCTTGGTTTGAAATTGATGAAAAGGTGTCCACAATTAACGACACCTTAGTCAAATATGATGTAGGTTATGGCAGTTATCTCGTGCTCCCTGTACTGGGACAGTCGGACCTACGCAATGGTTTTTCGACCATCACAGAATCCGTATTTCATCCCATTCAATATGCTGCCGAAAGTCCTGAGACTTTATATATTCAATCATATGGTGGCTTCCACGCATTTGCGCCCGAAGCCCCGACCTACGAAGAACTGCGTAAAGAAACAGATGATCCTTATATCTTTTTCCGAAACTTGTACATGCAAAGTATGTTGCGTGATCAGCAATACCCAGCAGAAAACCAACAGCAACAGAATGTTGAGCCAAGCACGAATGATGATGATGATAATAATTCAATCAGCACACCATCAGAGTTAGCAGACGATGCGCCCGCATCGTCACAGGAGTAAGCACTGAATGAGCAAATTTTTAGCTGACGTTATCATTCGACATGCAAAACTAATATTATTAGCTTTTGCCATTTTAGGTGGTTTAGCTGCTTGGTCTGCACAGCAATTTAAAATTGATGCATCGGCAGATACCTTACTTATTAAGAACAATAAATTATTTGTTGAAACTCAGGTAGTGAACGAACGGTTCTCCCCGCAAGAATTTATTTTGGTTGCCTACAAGCCGAAAAACCACGCCCTTTTCAGTCAACGAACTTTCAATGATATTCAGCAGATTTCAAGCGAGTTAAAAACGCTTCCTAGAGTAGGCGAAGTGACCAATATACTGAATGTTCCTCTGTTGACGCTAACTGATAAGTTAGACCCAAACCTTGAGCCAGACCAACTGACATGGCAGGAAAATCGTTATTCTGCTGAGAAAATGCGCGAGGTTTTCACAGACCATCCTTTGTTCACCGATTTATTAGTCAATCAAGATCAAACCGCCACTGCGATGCAGATCGTCTTTAAACCGAACTCACAATTACTTGAAATTCAAAGCCAAATTATCGCGATTCAAAAAAAGATCCTTGATAACGAAAATGGCGAACTGAGTGAGCAAGACGAACAGAAAATAGAAACCTTAAAAGCAAAAGCCCAGCCCATAGAAGAGAAGCTTAAGCAAACTCGTCAGCAGGAAATTGAAAAGATTTACCAAATCATCAAGCCGTATAAAGATGATTCAGATTTATATTTAGGCGGCGCATATGTGCTCGGTCAACAGATGATCGACATTATTCAAAGTGATTTAAAAATTTTTGGTAGTGCAATTGGTTTAGCGATTTGTGTAATTTTGTTCTTATTGTTCAGGAAAATTCGCTGGGTGATCCTGCCTCTTTTATGCTGTGGCTTGAGCGTAATATTAACCGTAGGTTTGTTTGGCCTATTGGATTTGAGAGCGACGGTTATTTCATCAAACTTTATCGCGCTTCAACTCATACTGACCTTAGCCGTGGTGGTGCACCTCATTGTGGAGTTCAGGCAAAGAGAAGAAGCCGACAGTGAAGCAAGCCAACAAGCTTTATTACACCAAACCTTCGTCAATAAGTTCAAACCCTGCCTGTATGCTGGGATCACCACCAGTGTCGGCTTTGCCTCTCTCCTATTTAGTGGTATTCAACCAGTAGTGAGTTTCGGTTGGATGATGATAGTCGCTATGGGTGTCTCTATCTGTGTCAGTTTGTTGTTATTCCCCGCGGTGCTCGCCTCATTCAAGCGCAAAGGCGATAGCCACGAGAGCCGCTTTAGCCAGTATATCGTGTCAGGTATAAGTGGGTTTACTCTAAAGTATCCTACCCTAATTGTACTGACGACATTGGTTGTTGGTGGCGGCGCTATATTTGGCATATTGAAACTAGATGTAGAAAACAGTTTTCTGAACTACTTCAAAGAGTCTACTCAGGTACGCACTGAATTAGAGTTTATTGATCAGGAATTTGGAGGCTCTACGCCGTTAGATCTCATTTATACTATCCCTGAGGATGAGCGCCGGGATGATCTCGTTATGAGCGCTAAGACCATTCAAACCTTGCAAAAAATTCAACATGTTATGCGCCAGTATGACGCAACCGGCAATATTACCTCTGTGGTCAATTTCACCGAGTTAGCCAAAAAAATAAACCAAGGAAAACCGCTCACAGAATACGAATTGACCGTTATTTATACCTTACTAGATGAGTCTTTGACGGAGCAATTGCTTGGTGCGTATTTTAACCCAGAGAATAACCAATTGCGCATTAGCACCCGTATTCAAGACAGTACAGAAAACTTTGATCGCGCAGAATTTTTAGACACCTTTCGTAGCGATTTAGACATGCTTGATATTGCGCCTGACAGTTACAGTCTGACTAACTTATTTGTTCTTTATCAAGATATTCTACAACGCTTATTCGCCTCACAGATAATGACACTTGGCTTAGTTTTTTGTGCTTTGTTTATTGTTTTGCTGGTGATATTCCGCTCCATAAAAGTCGCCTTAATCGCCGTATTGCCGAACATACTGACCACGCTGGTGATCCTCGGCGTGATGGGTTGGTTAAGCATCCCTCTGGACTTAATGACCATCACCATTTCTGCTATTGCGATGGGTATCGCCGTCGATGACACCATACACTTCGTTCATCGCTACTTAGAAGAATTAAACCAGCGCAATGTAGACAATCAGGCTGCCATCGATAAAACCTTCAAATCTGTAGGATATGCACTGATTTACACGACAACAATTATCGCCATTGGTTTTTCTTTGTTGAGCTTTTCCGACTTCGTACCCAGCATCCTATTTGGTTTACTCACTAGCTTAGCAATGCTACTCGCGTTCATAACCGACACGACTTTACTGCCCGTGTTGTTGAAAAAGTTTGTGAAACCCAAAAATACGTCCACAGCATCATAAGAAGAGTATGCATATGAAACGACTTTACCCTGTAAATACGCTCAAAAGTGTCGCAATTTTTCACAAGCTTGTGCACAAAAAATCAACAACATAAGATATTAACTAAATAAATCAAACAGTTAAAATTTTGCATAGAAATTGCTTTAAACACGATATAGCGCCTGCTGACTAGCAGCGCGAAAAAATTGCTGAATTAGCATTGCGATAATCACCCTACGAAGTAGGTCACTGTAAGTAGGCTAATTCACTACCCCTTTCGTTGGGGCCGTGCGTTAAACCACACTTGATACTGCTACTATCTGTGGCCCCAACGGATTCAAATTAACACTGAATAATCTCAATCTGCGTTAATAAACGACCACTGGCAATGCGTCCAGCGGTCGTTTATTAATGCGTTGTTATACCAATTCCATTAAATAATAAGAACGCAAAGCACAAGTACTGGGTATGTGGGCTATTTACTTTATTGAATTTGGAGAATTTACTATTGAGATGACAGCGTTAGTACGCGCTGCTTTAGCCTTTCACTAAATCAGTTAAGACCTGTTTATTGATGGGTTTTAAGATAAATTTGGAAATTTCAGCTTCAGCCATTTCGCTGCTGTTGGGCTCCTCACCACTTAAAAGCACCATCTCAAGCTGTGGGGCATTCTTACGTAACTCTTTAGCCAGCTTTAATCCATTCGCATCCGGTAAGTTTAAATCCATCAGCACTTTACTCCAATCATTGCGCTGACTAAACACGGCTAAACACTCTTTTCCTGAATGAGCAATATGTACATCTACACCTAAGTTTTCTAATAACAAGGCCGTAATATCCGCAGCATCTGGGTCATCTTCTACTAACAAGATATGCTGCTCACTTGGCTCAGTAGTGCTATGTCGCTTAAGTTGACTATCATCTGGCGTTAGCAAATTTTCTGCCGCGCCGGGTTGTAGGTAGGTGCCTAGTACAACCATTAACGACTCAGGGTTTATCGGTTTTTCAATTACATTTGTGAAACCTTGATAAATTAACTGGTCACGTACGCCTTTCATTGTGGCTGCTGTCATGGCCACAATCGGTGTGTCAATACCATTCGTCCTGATGTGTTTAATCGCTTCTGAGCCATCCATGACTGGCATATGAATATCAATCAAGACCAAATCATAAGGCACGCTTTCATTGTGCGCATCAGTAATCTTATCAAGTGCCTCCAAGCCATTTTTGCCATACTCTACATGTAGTCCCATTCCTGAAAGCATGTGGCCTACTAGCATCCTGATATCATTCACATCGTCAACCACAAGTACTTTTCCCTGGTAACTTTGGTTATTTACTTCTTTGGATGTTAACGGTTGAGTATCGAATTTCAGCACCTCATGGGGCACTTGGCTGATATCGCCTGTCTCAATATATGCAGTAAAACAGCTGCCTTTGCCAAATTCAGAGGTGAGGCTTACTTCGCCGCCCATTTTTGAGACCAGCTCATTGCAAATTGCTAACCCTAAGCCGCTACCCCCTTGATTCCTTGACACTACATCTGCGACTTGCTCAAACGGTTTAAAAATACTGCCAAGCTGCTCGTTGGGAATACCAATGCCTGTATCAGCAACCGTGAAGTATAAAAAGTCCGTTTCGTTACGTTTTTCGCTCCACAAATTAACCTCTACACTGCCTTTTTCAGTAAACTTAATCGCGTTACTAATGAGGTTGATAAGCACCTGGCGAAAGCGTGTCGCATCAGTGGTAATTTTTAGCGGCAATGGCGTAGCAGAACTTACCGAGAGGGTAAGGCCCTTATCCATAGCGGGGATCGTCATCAGCGCATACACGTCCGCTATCATGGCGTCGAGGTTAACCTCACTCAGGTTCAACTCTAGCTTATCGGCAGCAATTTTCGATAAATCCAGCATATTATTTAGCAAGCTCAGTAAGTGCTTGCTGTTATTCAATACGATTGATAATTCAGACTGAGCTGACTGGCCTAATTTTGAGTCCATCAATAGCTCGGTATAACCAAGTATTGACGTTAGCGGTGTGCGTAATTCGTGGCTAAGGTGGGCTAAAAATCTATCTTTAGAGCGATTTTCAGCCTCAGCCTTAAGCCGATCTACACGCTCTTTTTCGATCTCGCGTCGCGCCAATGCGTAACGTATTGCTCTTGCGAAACGACTGCTACTGAGTTCACTTTTTATCATGTAATCAACAGCGCCTGCGTCCAAAGCGGCCATATCCACTTCTTCATCAGCTTGCCCTGTTAGCATGATGATCGGCGATGTAAACCCTGCTTCTATACCGAGTTTCAAAACGGTTAAACCATTCTCAGCCCCCAGTTGGTAATCTAACAGGCAAATATCGTGACGGTTTTCAGCCATTTTCGCTAAGGCGTCTTGTTGATTTGTGACCCAATCAATTTCAAACGCCAAAGTACTTAACTGCTCAATGTAATCACGAGCAAGAATGTAATCATCTTCATCGTCTTCGACTAACAATAAGCGTGAAACTGACTGGGACATGGGCTGCGCTGCCTTAGATATTGCTACTAGGTAGCTCTACGAACTCAACCCAATACTTACCTAAAGCACTCATCAAAGCCACGAGCCCTTCGAAGGTAACCGGTTTAGTAATATACGAGGCGGCTCCTAAATCGTAACCTTTTACCATGTCTTCTTCTTGCGCTGACGTGGTTAAAATGACGATAGGAATACTACGAAGCTCTGGGTCTAGCTTAATTTGCTCAAGCGCTTCCCGTCCGTCCATACGCGGCATGTTTAAGTCCAGCAAAATTAATCCTGGTCTTGGGGCTGCATCAGGCTCACTGTATTTACCTTCTTTACGTAAATATTCCAACAGCTCTACGCCGTCCTCAACGCAATGTAGCTCATTTAATACACGACTCTCACGCAAGGCATCTTGGGCCAACAGGCGATCATCTTCATCATCGTCAGCCATTAAGATGACGATTGGTTTTGCTTTTGAAAACGGCATTTTATTCTCCCATGTATTTGTTGACGACAGCATCAATTGGCAAGCTAACGGTAAACTGTGCACCTTCATTTGGGGCACTTAAGGCGGATATTGAGCCTCCGTGTCGCTCAACGATTCGGCGGCACACGGCTAAACCTATACCAGTACCTTTGTACGCCGTTCGTCCGTGCAAACGCTGAAACGGCGAAAATATCTTATCAGCATAGGTTTGCTCAAAACCAATACCATTGTCTTTTATTGTAATGATGCAGCTGGGCACATCAATGTGCTGAAGCTCATCATGCAGCGTTTTATGTTCCGCTGTGATCCTTATATTTGGTGCCACATCCGACTTGCGAAACTTCAAGCCATTAGACAACACATTCAAAAACAGCTGATACATTTGACTAGGATCAGCGCAGATTTTAGGCAGCGGCTCGATATCTATTTGCGCTCCACTTTCGCTAATAGCAATTTCTAAATCACCTAACACTTCGGCCATAACACTGTCTAACTCTACCTCAACAAAATCTTTTCCTCGAGTCGTAATCCTAGAAAACTCAAGTAAATCATTTATTAAGGTCGACATACGAAATGCAGCCGAAGTCATACGTTTAATATAGTCGACCCCTCGCTCGTCTAGCTTATCTTTGTATATGGTGGTTAGTCTGTCGCTGAATGCTTGAATCTTACGCAGAGGCTCTTGCAGATCGTGCGAAGCAACAAAAGCGAAGTCTTCTAGCTCACGGTTACTGCGCGAAAGCTCTTCTGAATAGACGGTTAATTCTTGAGTACGCAAATTCACTTTTTCTTGCAGCAATTCATTCTGTTTTTCTAAATCGTCTTGATAGCGGTTGCTAATGGTCAAATTGATACGTGCCATTAAAAACATGCCAATCACTAATAAACCACTGGTGATCGCTGAAACGCCGAAATTCACTTTGGCATCTCTTTGGATCTGCTTTAGTTGTGTGTAAAGATCTTGGCGATGATGGTATTCGGTATCGATTAAGTTCTGCATTGATTTACGAATTTCACGATAAAGGTCGCGCCCACGGTTGGTCATAATTTGCCGCAATGCCGTCTTTTCTCGCTCTTCAAGGGCTAAATCAACCGTACTGGTTAATTCTTTTACCTTTGCATCCACCAACAGTAGTAGGTCTGCTATGCGCTCAGTTTGCCCTGCTATCTCGGAGTCGATGTCTTTCACTAAGGCAATTTTTTCGTCGAGGTTTTGCAACTCCGCATGATAAGGATTCAAGTACTCTTCGTACTCTGTGAGCAGATAACCGCGTTGACCAGACTCGGCAACCACCACAGACAAATGAAGGCTTTCAAGACGTACGATTATATTACTTGTTTTATCTAGGCTGTTTTGAACCGACGAAAGTTGGTTCACTGTGTTCAAAGCAATAGACAGGTTAATACCAATGATACCCACAACGATTATCGAGATGATGATCCATGTTGCTGTTGTGTTGCCAAACAAGCGTTTTACTTGCATTTGTATCCCTTTAACATCATTTTTGAATGGATAGTTTGCCGAGCGCTTACGTGACATAAACTCATTGGGTCAACAGAAAGCACTTATCCGTCATTGTTTGTACGCGAATGCTCCGACAACTTTTGCAAGGCTGCGCTGCTGTCTTGGCAGGCAGCAAGAATTTTATCTAAAGCGGCTATCGCCTTTTCCTTAGGCATGTCATTCTCCAACACGAGTTTTACCATCTCAGCCTGCATTGAGATACGATTTAACGGGTTGCGCACGTCATGTATCAAGGTATTTGTGGTAACGGGCGGCGTTTCTCGTGTTGGTTGCATGATTTACCCTTGAGCTTGGTTTTCCCAAGCATTTAAACGGTTATATAAGGTCTTAGTACTGATCCCCAGCATTTCAGCAGCGAGTGTTTTGTTACCTTCTACCTTTTCTAAAGTGACGCGAATCAGCTCTTTTTCAACATCATCGATCGTTTGCCCAGCAGTAACTTGATTAGTCGACGTTTGATTTTTAGCGAAGGGGGATTCAAAGTTTTTCGGCAGAGTCACTTCCGTCCCGGTTGGATCACTCATGATGAAAGCACGGTGAATAGCATGGCGCAATTCCCGAATGTTTCCCGGCCAAGCGTAAGACTTTAGCTGATCAAGCTGAGTATTTTTCCATTCGAAATTCGTATCATTTTCGGCGTTCAATTGCTCAATAAAGGCAGTCGCTAGCAGCGGTATATCAGCTAAGCGCTCACGAAGCGGCGGGATAGTAATAGGGAAAACAGCTAAACGAAAATAGATATCCTCACGCAAAACCTTACTTTGGGCAATTTCGTCAACGGTACGATTGGTCGCTGATATGACTCTGCAATCAACGGGTATGTCTTTTACTGCCCCAACTCTGGTAACACGCTTGCTTTCAAGCACACGCAACAAATTAGGCTGCATTTCTAACGGCATTTCCGTTATTTCATCCAGAAATAAGGTGCCTTGTTGAGCTTGCTCAAATACACCGATTTTGCGCCCTACAGCCCCAGTAAACGAGCCCTTTTCGTGGCCAAATAATTCGCTACCAATCAGTTCGCGAGACAAGGCACCGCAATTGGTTGCGACCATAGGACCTTCGGCATTACTGGCAGTGTGTATGGCATGGGCGACGACTTCTTTACCGACGCCACTTTCGCCCATTAACATCACATTGGCGTTGGTTTTCCCCACACGCTCTATCATTTCATAGAGTTCTTGCATTGGGGCTGATTCGCCGACTAAACAACCAAAATGTTTGGTAATAGCAGACGACTTAGCCTTCTTGGCTGTCTTGGTTTTACCTGATAACACCAATTCAAGATCTTCACGCTGCAAAGGTTTTACCAAATAATTCACATTGGGGCCGCACATCCCTGAAATGATACTTTTCACCGACGGATGACCCGTGATCAAGGTAACAAATGGCACTTTATCTTGCGTGTTTAACTTATCAATTAAATGCAACGCGCTACCGTCAGGTAACATAAAGTCGAGCAATATGTGGTCGAAGCGTTGAAACTCGATACAGTTGTAAGCTTCTTCTAAACAGTTGGCGATTTCGACGTCATGACCTAAAAACTCGATAATATTACTCGCTACGTCGGTAAATTCCTTATCATCATCGACTAATAATATTTGAGACACGCTGATTCCTTCTTTTTGAGTACTAATAATCCAAATTTCTTGCTTTAGTTATTTTTCTGGCCCTAAGGCCATATTGAATCGCAAATGGACTACCGGTTACTGTAGAGTAAACTGATTGCTTACCCTCATATGTGATTAGACAGTATTTATCTGTTTTTAGTATATCACAGCCATACTTCGAGCATGGGAGAGATCACAAGCCAACTCAGGTTAAATATACAATTGAGTACTTTTGTTTAGATAAGTACGTAAGCAAACGCCAGACCAAAAAAGCAGAACTTAGCGAATTACTTACTCTACGCATGCATTGTTGAGTTAGATCACCTCGTTTTGAGTAATCGTCGGGCGTAAAAGCGCGTAAATCCAGCCAATAAACCCTACAAAAAACAAACGATAAGGGATTGATTTGTATTTATTTTTTATAAATCAACAATGCTGTACGCAACTTGCTTTTACCAAATGCCGACATATTAAAGAAATCTTCTCGAGCAATGGGAATATGCTGACAATCCATCGGCTGCGGGTGTAAATCGTCTGGATCAGGGTCGTGGAGATACAAACAATCTTCATCTATGTGTGTAACTGTTACCCAGTGCGGTATTTTTTTCCCATCAAGCTGATAAGTACTGATTAAGCTAATCACTGCCGCGCCGTTGGCTAGGCCTTTCTGTAAGGCTTTTAGGTCAGGATCGGTGTAAATGATATTTATCCCGTTGGCCCGTGCTTGTTGTAAAAATTGCCGATCCACCGCCTGCATGATGTGTTTTTTGTGTTCACTGCGCACGCCGTCAATAAACAGCGGCGCTTTAGTGTTCACATAAGCCGTTACTTCAAAGCCCAAATGATGAGCGGCCAAAGCTAACCCAATGGGATGACAGCCTCCGTGACCTGAGGTCATAAAAATAGTGGTGGCTTGACGCCAAATATCCAATTCTAGAGATTGTGACATATCTAGCTCACCCTTTAGGTTGGCCATGGCCATCATTAAAGATGACGGCCCGCAGGTGAACTCTGTCGTTTGTTGATACCAAGGGTATGCGGGCAGTGTTTGTAAAGACAGACTCTGACGAATCGGCTTTTGCATACGCAATGCATCTATTGAGCCTTGATAGTAATTGGCGTAAGTACCAAAGGTGCGATAGCCCAAGCTCTCGTATAACTTAATGGCTCCCGTGTTGTTCGTCGCCACTTCAAGGCGCATAAACAGTTTGTCTTGCTCTAAGGTTTTTTGCTCAAGGGCAAGCAGTAGTTTCTTACCCACCCCCATACCTTGTGCAGAGCTGCTTACCGCAATAGAGTATAAGCGCGCCAAACGCGTGCCTTTACGCATAATAACCAAGCCGTATCCTAAAATGCTTTCTCCATGGGTTGCGACCATAAAAACCCGGTGATTATCTGTCGCCTTTAGCCAATGCATAAAGCGGCGCTGGCTAAGACGATCAGATTGGAAACTGGCATTTTCTAACGCAACCAACTGAGTAATGTCATCCACGTGAGCATTGCGCACAATAACCTTCTTCACATTACTTGGCGCTAATGGCGCAACCTCAGCAACGGCGACGTCAACCAGGTCTTCTTGTTGTAATTTGTGTCCAAGGGACATCTTATCTACCTCGTAACTCAAGACGGTTAGCGAATTCTTGCATCACCAACATGTACAACTCTTTACCCAAATAGAGATCTTCCACTTTTGACTCTAAGCTTGGGTTGTCATTCACCTCAATCACGTACACCTGATTGTTCACTTGTTTGATATCCACACCGTATAACCCTTTGCCCACTATCGCACTGGCTTTTATCGCCGCATCAAGTACTGGCTTGGGCACCTCAAAGGTTGGCAAGGTCTCAAAATCGCCAGAGAAATGCTTCTTCGAGCTATGGTTGTAAATTTGCCAATGGTTACGCGCCATAAAGTAACGACAAGCGTAAATCGCACGACCATTTAATACCCCTATGCGCCAATCGTAGTCTGTGTACACAAACTCTTGAACCAACACCAAAGCGGACTGGCGCAACATTTCCACTAGCTTGAGCTTGAGCTCCACTAGGTTATCCACCTTACAAACCCCAATCGAAAATGAGCTCTCAGGTAATTTTAATACCATAGGGTAATCGAACTCTGACTCCAGCAACTCACAAGTCAGGTCACTCGCATTGGACACAAAGCGGCTCTTTGGCGAGGGAACCTTGTTGTAGCTAAATGCATCATGCAAAAAGACCTTATTGCAACAGCGCAAAATCGAGGTTGCATCGTCAATCACCTCCAATCCTTCCTGCTCGCCTTTGCGGGCAAGTTGATACGTGTGGTGGTTTATCGCGGTCGTCTCACGAATGAACAAGGCATCAAATTGACTGATCATTGGCCCTTGTTTGGCTGTGATCACCTCTGCACTAATGCCTACTTGCTCTGCTGCTTTTACAAAGTTTTGAATAGCCTTACTATCACTAGGCGCGGTTTTCTCTTCCGGGTTGACCAAAATAGCCATGTCCCAACGAAAACGCTTCTTGTGACTGCGACTACGCCAATACTTTTGCGTAAAGTGTTCTAAGCGCTCTGCGAACAAAGGCCACAGGCTAGAGTCGATTTCGCGAATGCCTAACGCCTTTGGCTGCACACTTAAACCTTTTTCATCACGACTAAAGGTTAAGCGCAAAATAGGAGCAGGAAAGCGCTCAAACACATGCTTAGCGATACGTTTGTGACGCTCATTTTGCGACCAACCAAAAAACAGCAAAATCTCTTCAGGAACGTCGTCATCAATATGCGCGTACAAATCCGTGCTCATGTATTTAGGCACTGGGGTCAACACTTCACTTTGATCGGTTAATGATTCGCTCAAGTCATTGATAGTATTCACGCTCGGCAACACCTTGTGTTGGCGAGCTTCAGCTAACAGTGAACAATAGTAACCCTGACTCAAATATTTATCTGTGTCACAAAGGTTAATAATACGTGTTTTGGGCTCGCCCACTTTAGGGTAGTCGGCAAGGTATTGGGCAAAGTCAATAACGGTGGCATCTAGTACTGGGAAACCTTCGGCGTTATCAACCACAATAATCGTTTTAAACATGTTTACAGCGCTCCAAATAGCAATTTGACTTGTATTTAGGACACGCTATCAGCGCAACAAGCCAAGCAAAATCAATTAGGTAATTAACAGCTCATGCTTGCCACATCAGTAAGATGGTCTGGGCAATGATAATGGTGCGGAATATAGGCGTTATGTAGATTTAATCAACACTTTTTTGCAAAAAAACAGCAATTATTTTTAGCGAAAAAAGAGCCCCTAGGACGGCGCTCATCACCTTGAAATAAAGCCATATAAATCATATTGTTACATGTTAACCTTACGTAGGTTTAGATCTTGAAAATCGTAACTAAAATCAATATCTGCATGTACAGGGATCAGTTCGATACCAGTGATCGCTTTATTCTTAGTACGATGCAGTTTGATATACACATCTGCCTCTAAACTTCTGTCGTCCCAACGGACTAAAAACCGATCGAGTTGTTCATCGGCATAAAGCTCGCCCACCAGCTTTATGACCCGTGTCGATCTGAGCTGAATGCGCCCGTTCTTTTGCTCAAGATGGAAATCCCCAAGCCAATCGTCGCGATACACGCCTAACGCGGCTTTAAGTGACGTATCTGTCACCGCCCCCCCTTGCACTGAGCGAGTTAGGGCAGGATTAGTTGTAACATCGCTGAGGGTTGTTGGGCTCTGAGCCTTGTTGCTCTCGGCTGGCGATATGGTCGGTGCAAATACATTTAACCAATCTGTGTCGTCATCACCTAAATAGGGTTTCATTAAGGTATACATAAGTGCACTGCGTGCCGCACTTGATTGCTGGTTGGTCAACACCACTATGCCTAAATCAAGTTCGGGGAAAAATGTCACATAAGAATACATACCCGCAAGGCTGCCACTGTGGTGAACCCGCAACTTGCCATCCACGTCGTTTAAGCGCCACCCTAAACCATAAGCGCTAAAATGACTGTTGTTATAGCGTTTGTCAGTGCCAGACACCGGCATTATCGTTTTGGCTGTCCACATTTCTTGATGTTGTTTGGTTGAGAAAAGCGGCTTTAAGTCTGCTGTCATCCCCTTATTTAATTGCACTTGGGCCCAAGTCAACATGTCTTCTAAACTGCATTGAATCCCCCCCGCTGCACCTGAAACATTGGGTTTACTGGTGTCAACATCACGCTCTATTGTCGCCAGCTCACCATCTACCATACCGTGGGGCGTCGCCACGAAAGGTTGCGCTTTTGCCGGTATGTGACCTGCGTAACAATGCTGCATGCCTAGTGGAGCAAAAATACGTTTTTCAACAAATTGCTCCCAAGGTTGACCGCTTGCTGCCGCAACCACTTCGCCGGCGACGATATACAACAAGTTGTCGTAGGCGTAGTCTGCCCGAAACTGCCCCGTGGGTTTTAAATACCGCAAGTTATGCACGACTTCAGTGCGACTAAAACTTGAAGGCTCAGGCCACAGCATTAAATCCCCTGCACCTAGGCCTAATCCACTTCTGTGGGTGAGCAAATCAGTAATGGTAAAATGGGCGCTTATCCATGGATCGTGCAGTTGAAAATCCGGCAAATGTTTAACGACTGGGTCATCCCAGTTGAGTTTCCCGTCGTCGACTAACATCCCTAAAGCGGCGGCGGTAAAGGCTTTGGTATTTGAAGCAATTTTAAATAGGCTTTGATTGCTAAGCGGCTCATTAGTGCGTATGTCTTTTACGCCATAACTTTTCTCAAGCACGATGCGCCCATCTTTAATCACCCCTACAGCCACACCCGGAATGCTTAATCTATCCATGATCTTATGTATTTTTGTGTCTACCTGTGCCATGTCCAGCATCGACTCTAGAGGCTTATTTTGTTCGACAGGCTTCACTTTCGCTCCTAAGGTTGTCGCCCACATAGTCACCCACAAACATAAGAGTGAGATGATATAATTCATCTTGATGCAGCGATGTAAAGTCATGATGTTGTTTACCTCAAAACGAGTCTTGTTAATATCGTGTCGATTCTGATTTACTTTCCGTTAAGCACGGCTTCGTAGACCAAACTAACCACACTGCCATATTTGCCAGTTTCAAAGGTTTTACCTTTAAATTCCACATGGCCGCTGTCATCTTCTTGCACTTTTGAATGCCTTGCATTGGTTAGCAAAAATATCGCTAAGTCGTACTTTGGATCGATCACCGAAACGGTACCTGTCCAACCCGTATGTCCATAAGCTTGCGCACTAGCATAAGGGCCAAAATGCCACTTGCTTTGTCCGTGCCCTGCACGTCGCCAGCCCAAACCAAAGCTGTCGTCGCGTTCTTCTGGTTTGATAAATTGCTGTAAAACGGCCTCATCAAATATCTGAGTTTGCCCGTAGCCTCCGCCATTTAAGAGCAACTGCCCTAATACCGCTAAGTCATCCACCGTAGAAAATAAGCCAGCATGGCCTGCTACACCACCAAGGGAATAAAATGCTTTTTCATCATGCACTTCACCTTGCAACACATATTCGCGCATATTGTCGAAGCTCACGCGCCCACCGCGGCTATTTCCTTGAATTTCAGTGGCTGCAAATTCTGCTTTAGCTCGGCCTTTTAATAACGGGTTGTACAAGGTATCGGTTAACCCTAAAGGTTGGTAAATATGATGTTCCACGTAGGCATCTAGCCCCATGCCCGTTAAGCGCTCAATCAACAACCCTAGCAACATATAATCAGTATCACTGTATACCGCTTTGACATTTCGCCCCATGGCAAAGGGTACGCGATTGAGCAAGAGTTGATCCGTTCGCTGAGGGTTTTGCGAATATAGACTCTTGCTTACGCCGTTGTCAGGGGTGAAAAAACGCACTTGCGGAGCATAACCCGCGGTATGCGTAAGTAGATCTCGCACTAATCGGGTATCACGCCCTCCGCCTTGATAATCAGGCATGTATTGTTCGATAGGCGCATTCACATCTAGTTTGCCTTCGCTAACCAATTTCATCAAAGCCAAGTTGGTAGCGAACATCTTTGTATTAGAAGCGATATCAAATAAGGTATCAGTGTGCATTTTTTGAGGGCTAGGGAGTAATTCGCCCCCATCAGCGTATTGGCGGGCGTCACCGTAGGCAGTGCGCTTAATAATTTCACCGTTTTGCACCACCAACAATACTGCACCTGGAAACCCGTTTTTTATGTCTTGCTGGATTAAGTCATCCACTTGTTGGAATCGTTTTTGATAGGATGCGCTGTTATCGATCAGGATGGGAGACGGCACAGTCACCTTGAGGTTGCTGCCTAAAGGCAAAACGTTTTCAACCTGTAGCGTGTTAACACCGTCTCTGGTACGACGTTTCAGACTGTATTCGTAACTTTCATTTGCTACAAAAGGTAGCGTTATATTGAGTTTTTGACCGTTCACATAAATATCGGCCTGCTCTGCGCCTTGGCTATTGATCTTGATCTCACCCCGCCCTTGGTAGGCTTTAAAACGTTTACGATCGTTAACTAGCTGCCGGGTGCTGCGTTCCTGCATGGGAAATAATTCGTCTATTTGACCCTGCTTCGCAATTTGAGGCGCTGGGGGAGCAGTCATCTGCTCGTCGATATACCTCGCCATCAATGATTTGGCTTTTTTGCTAAAGTATTTATCCAGCAAAGCAAAAACGGCCGCCGCAGTTTTACCGTCAGCTTTACCTGTCACTTGCCAAGGTAAAAAATGCATCTGAAATGCACTGACCGCATTCCTTGTTTGCTCATCTCGAATGCCCGTTTCAAGCACGTTATAGCCATAAGCGCGCAAAGCGCTTTGTACTAACCCAATGTTCGGTTGGTATTGATTAAAACGCTGCCAGTACTGTTCAAATGTGTCATTGTCATACCATGCGCCAATACCAGCCTTGTAGAGTTCGAACCATGGGAAGCGAGGACCAGGGTCATTTTTGCGCGCCGGAGCAATATCGGCATGGCCCACTACACGTGTAGGGGTGATATCAGGGTTACGCTCGAGTATGTCTTTGCTCAAAGTAATTAACAATTCGATTTGTTTAGGGTCGTAATCGGGGAATACACATAAGCGATTTTCGCCATGCTCCGACACTGTCTTTGCTTCACTATCAAAATGACACTCGGGCACATTGACAATTTCAATGCCGATTGAAGAATCATTTAGTTCGCTGCGCCCTTGCCACACACTATTACCCGCATGCCAAGCGCGCTTGTCTTCATCCACCAGTTTGAGAATTTCCAACGAATCATGTGGATAGCTAGGATCATTCGATTCAGGAACAAGGTAGTGTGCGCTCAATCCACCTTCGTCGACCAATGCGTGCACTGATTTTTGATAGTCAATGGCGGTGAAATGCATGACCAAAAATTTGACTCGGTGGCCAAAGTTCTTTGAGGGCATATCGCTGATAGGCATAGACGCGCAACTGACGATACCGACCGTTAATATGCTTATCAAGGCAGAACGACGCCAATTCACAATATGTTTTTTCATAGTACTGAGGATATCCCGTTAGCTTTTTATCTGCCAGATCACTTTTCTACCCTGCAGATCACAATTTAGAATAATTAATTACAGATATAATAAATAATTTGAATAATAATTCCATAACTTAATGTGAAGTTTCACAATATGAGCGATCAAAGCTGCATAAGCCAATTTGGCTTTATTTTACCTGCCGGTTTAGTCCTTATCTTAATCATTCATGAGATAGCCTTATATATAATGTGGCTAAAGAAGGTAATAAAAAATACCCTCATACGTTCGTATAATACGCATTCTTACCCGTTTCTAAGCCAATTACGAATTTCCGACATCAACAAAACAGATAAATTATTACTAAAAAACAAACAATAAAGAACATATTATTCTTGACGATATGGAATATTGTTTGTTAAATGTTCAGACAACAATAATAAAAAATGACTTTATGAAGGCTTATGAGTCGTCGTCCTCAAACAAAAAGCACAAGCAACAAATAGGTGAACACATGGCTACACAATCTAGGAATTTCATACAACAACGGATATACAGTGCCATGCAAGGTGCATGGAACAATCGCGCAAGCACGCTTTCAGCAGTGTTGCTTGCCAGCTCTCTAGCAGGCGCGCCAGCAGCTTTGGCCCAGCAAGCTGGTGGTATAAAAGGTAAAGTCGAAACCCAAGCGGCTGATATTGCCGTCAGTGATGTAACGGTTACCGCATCAAGTAACGTGATGCCAAAACCTAGAACAGTAAAAACAAAAGCCGATGGTAGTTATGTTCTACCTGCTTTGAAACCCGGCAGATACACCCTCACCTTTACCTCTTCTGACGGTACGGTACGCCAAACTCAAGTCGACGTTCTGCTAGACCAAACCTCTAACGTTGATGTCGCGTTTGAAGCCGCTCCTGCTGATAGCACTGAAGTGATTCAAATTGTTGGCTCTCGGATCAGCCGCGAAGGGGATTCTTCATTGACCAATTCCTTAGGCGAAGACGTGATTTCTCGCGTTCCTACTGGGCAAGATTATCGCTCTTTACTGGCTATCATTCCAGGCGTGCAGTACTCTGAGAATGCCACCCTAGGCCCATCAGCGGGTGGCTCAGGTCGTGACAACAAATACGGCTTTGATGGGGTAGACGTGTCGTTACCCATGTACGGAAACCTTGCATCTGAGCCATCAACGCAAGACGTTGCCTATGTTTCGATTGACCGCGGGGGCGCAAAAGCTATTGGCTTTAACCGTGCAGGCGGTTTATCTATCAATACGTTATCAAAATCTGGTACGAACGAATTTCATGCCAGCGTAGAATACCGCATCGAACCTGCAAGTTTATCAGCAGACCGAGATTCAACAGAGAGTACGACATCGACGTTTGAAGAAGACAAAACCTGGATGAGCGCCAATGTTAGCGGCGCTTTAATTGAAGATGAACTGTATTTTTATGGTTCTTACTTTGGCCCAGAAATCACTCGTGACAACATTGAAACGGCTTATGGCCCAACAAAAGAATACGAAAGTGACCGTGATGAATATTTCGGTAAATTAACCTGGGCACCCACCGAAGATTTACTATTCAACGTCAGTTATAGAACCTCTGATAAAGAGGTTGTAGGCGACTCTGTTGATACGAAAGCGGCTGATTCGACCTCTGAAGGTAGTTCAGTATCGCAAGATATTTTCACCATCGATGGCTCATATATTATCGATGACTACACCACGCTAACTTTCCAGTACAGTGATTTCAAAAACGAAAACTCCAGTCGCCCTGACACCAATTTTTCAAGTGTCATCCCGACTATTGGAGGCTCTCTTGATCTAAATAACCTCGATCAGCAAGGCCTATTCGTTGTCCCTACCATTAGAACTGACGAAGGTTTTGATGCAGAAACTGCCCAAGCACTGATCGATGCGTATGGTTACGTTGATGATGCAGGTGTGCTAACCGGTGGCGGTAATATTGGTGGCGCGTCTTTAATCAACAACCAGGATTTTGCCCGCAAGAGCTTTGAAGTTGCCCTTGACCATGAAATGGAATTAGGCAATACCGTGCATAATATTCATATTGGTGGCCAGTGGAAAGAAAGCGAAGAAGTGCTGACTCGCCTTTCAAATGGTTGGGGTGCGATCAGCTACAACGGTGGGTTAGGTGTAGATACCAACTTTGAAACCGACGAGGCTATCTATTATAGCGCTACGGTTTATTCAAATAGCTTAAATGGTGAAGAGAACCTGAATCCTCTGACGTCAACGTCTGAGGTGATTAACATTGAAGTTAACGATACCATTGAGCACGGTGATTTCACCTATAACGTGGGCTTCTTGTTCAGTAATGATACGCTTTACGGTCAAGGTCTAAGAGAGAACTCAGCCAATGCATCTGGTTACGAAGTTGCTCCAGGCAACAAGTATAAAATGTATGAGCTTGATTTCATGGACATGATCCAACCTAGACTCGGCATCACTTGGGCGTATAACGGTCGCGATACTGTATTTGCCAACTTCGCAAGCTATAACCCTGATACCACATCTTTGGCTCGCGCGGCATCTTGGGATCGCAACAACCAATCCACTCAAGTGGTTTACTTTGATGCCGATGGCGCATTTATCGGTAATACGGAAGCGAATGGTTCATCTGGTAAATTATTCCAAGATGACATGGATGCTCGTCGCACTGACGAAATCACTATTGGTATGACGAAATACATTTCAAATGAGTTCTTTGTACGCACCCATTTGCGTCAGCGTAAAGCGTTTCATGCCTGGGAAGATCAACCAAATAACGCGCGCACTTACGGTGACTATGGCCCGTTTGGTGGCGTACCTGAACACTTGCGCGACAAAGGCTTGTTTATCCCTGATTTAGCTGAGCAATATGCCAGCATGGGGTTAAGCGCCAGTGATGGTAGCTATGTTATTGCCGAATTAGATGGCGCTGAAAACACTTACTACGAGTGGAGTGTTGAAGGTGACTATACTGGCGACAATTACTACTTGAACGTGTCTTACGTATGGAGTCATTACTACGGGAACTACGACCAAGACATCACAAGTACAGCCTCAGACGGCAACTTGTTTGTCGGCTCATCTAACTTAGGTGACGGCCGTGGTCGTATGCTGTGGGACGGTAAATCAGGCACTCTGAATGGCGATCGTCCTCATGTGCTCAAAGCGCTAGGTTATTACACCACTGATTGGAATGCAGACATAGGTTTCAATTTTGTCTTCCAATCGGGTGATGTTTGGGAAGCGTGGGATGGCGGAGCTTACGGTTATTCAAGCTCTACTATTCGTTACTCTGAACCTGCTGGTAGCCGCCGTGAGTCAAGCCATTGGCAGTTAGATTTAAACTATGCACAAGCATTCAACCTTACGGAAGATCTAGAGTTACAGTTTAAAGCTGACGTATTCAACGTGTTTGACCGTCAAACCGGCTACAACTATCAGCCTATCGTGTCTAGCGCCACTTTCGGTGAAGCACGTAACTTGATAAATCCACGCCGTGTGCAACTTTCGGTTAGTTTAAATTACTAATCCAGCTTGACGACTATCCTTAGCGAATACAGGTAGTTGTTTGTTTATCCCCGCTTATGGCGGGGATTTTTTTGTCTAGTTCAATTATTGTCACGCGCTATCTTATTGCAGTAACGCATGGTGTTACTGCACGGAGTGTAGACGCGTTATTTTCTTTAGGAGTCAGTCATGGGCGTTAGGCCAGTGCGTATTTTATTAGTCAGTTTATTGGTCTTAACCTTTGTTTCCTGTGCAAACAAACCATCTGTTGATCCGCGCATTGAAGCCCTAGTCGCGCAAAAGCTTATGCTTGATATTCGTTATTTCTGTGACGAAGACGAATTAGGCACAACAGGTCGCTGCACCACACCAGTGACCAAGTTACCTAACGAGCTTAAAAAAATGATTGCTGACACCGGCATCGGCGGCATTATTTTGTTTGCCAATAACTTACAAGACACGGAGCAAATGATCCGTTTAAACCGTGACTTGCAAGCAGCATCAGCGGCGGGCGGCCACACGCCTCTATTTATCTCAATAGACCAAGAAGGCGGGCGCGTGGTGCGCATACCGCAAAATATTAGCACCGCGTTTAGTGGTAATATGGCCATTGGTGCTACCTACGCAGAACATGGAACACGCTTTGCCACTCTCAGCGGAGACGTTATTGCGAAAGAACTTGCGGTATTGGGCTTCAATGTAAATTTTGCACCATCGGTAGATGTGAATGTGAACCCAGAGAATCCTGTGATAAACGTACGTTCCTTTGGCGAAGATCCTCACGTTGTATCTCAGTTAGGCTTTGCCCAAATGCAAGCCATGCAAAATAATAAGGTAATTGCTGCGCTAAAACATTTTCCAGGCCACGGTGATACCAGTACCGACAGCCATTCAGGTTTACCCTTGGTAGAGCATGATTTAAGCAAGATTAATACGGTCGACCTAGCTCCCTTTCAATATGCCATTGATCATGGTGACCCAGGCATGATCATGACTGCCCATATTCAATACCCAGCACTTGATAACAGCATGTTCACCGCTACCGATGGCACAAAAACGGTGTTACCAGCCACGATGTCGCGGGCAATTCTAACGGATCTGTTAAGAGATAAAATGGGCTTTGGTGGCGTAATCATTACCGATGCGTTGGATATGGCGGCCATCGCGCACTTTTATGAGCCCACTGAAGCGGTGCTACAGACATTCAAAGCGGGCACAGATATCGCCCTGATGCCGCTGGCCATCCGAACGGCACAAGACATACCTAAGCTTAAAAAGATGATTACAGACATCGCCTATAGCGTGCAAACAGGTGAATTATCGGTAGCTGAAATAGAGCAGTCAGTCGCGCGCATTAATACCTTAAAGCAGCGTTATATTGCCACTGAAACAGAGCAACTTCCTTTGCCTCAAGCTTTAGCAAAGGCCCAAAAAACATTGGCTTCTCCGGCGCATTTGAAAGTAGAACAAGAGCTAGCGAACAGTGCGATCGTGGCGATTAAAAATCAGCAGGCATGGCCGATAAACCAAGGGACCAAAGTCATTCAGTTAGTGATGCCTGATAACAGTAAATGCATGGCAATGACCACTGCGCTAGATGATGCGCTAAAAGCCATTCCCTCTAAAGCTGATGTTGCTATTCGCTGCTCCAGTCTTGTTAGCGAGACAACACAGCAGATTATTACTCAACAACGCGTGGCGCAATTGGTTATTTTTAGTGATATCACTCCACAACAAAGCTTGGTCGAAATGGGCGGCATGGATGACATCACGGATTGGCGCCTGCGACCTAAAAAAGAAATCTTGGATGCTAAACTGATGTCATTGATGAAAGCGGTAAAACCCCATCAAACATCATTACTGATTAGCATGCGTACCCCTTATGCAGTGAGCGACTACGCAAATTACCTTGACGGCATCTTGGCAAGTTTTGCCTATAACACACAAGTCAAAGAGCAAGTCGATGCTAGTGGGCAAGTAAAGCTATATTATGACGGTCCAATCTATCGCGCTTTAGCCAATATATTGGTTGGTAATCAACGAGCAACAGGTGCTCTGCCTGTTAGTATTGATAAATTGAACGATTAACCATCATACGACTCAACCACTAGTAAAAACGTGCAATATTCTGCCAAATGAACGGTCTTATTAGTGGAGTGAGCGTTAGTTAAAGGCTGTCATGGCTTGGCACTTAGTTAGTACAATGCCCGCATTTTTAAACCTTAGGAGAAACGATGGCATTTAACGATACGTTTCGCATCAGTAGCCATGGCGTGATTTTCAATGCGTTAGGGCAAGTACTTTTATTGAAGGCCACCTACGGTAATTGCGCATGGGGGTTGCCCGGAGGCGCACTTGAGCCGGGTGAAACAATACATCAGGCGTTGCTGCGTGAATGTAAAGAGGAGCTTGGTATTGACGTTGAAATCGACTACCTCTCTGGTGTGTATTTTCACAGTGCGCATAATTCCCAAGCCTGTATTTTTAAAGTGCGATTGCTCGGCGAACAAGCCATATGTCTAAGTGACGAACACAGTGAATATGGCTATTTTGATATTGAAACACTGTCACCGGTACAAAAGCAGCGCGTTCAACAATGCGCAGCGTTTACAGGCCGCGTGGTCAGTGATGCGTTCTGAGTCGTTTAGCTGAAACTTCGACTCAGCGATGCTAGGTCATTTGTACCATAATGGAATAATACGCAAAGTATAAGAAATTTTTAAATTGAACTGTGTTTAGAGCAATTGAATAATTTATCGATTTATATTTAACCTTAACCGTTAAAAAGCGGTAAGCTTATTGCTCTTATTTTTTCTGGGTTTTACACGTAAGTTGCTAAAATTACGGTAAACTAAATAATAAATTATTACTTAGAGTTGCTTAATGTCTACTTTCACAAAAATAAAAGCCATTAAAGATACCTTATCAAATAGTGAACTGAAGCTGGCCAAGTTTGTACTGAGTTCATCAAATGCGGTGCGTGACTTATCCTCACAAGAACTTGCCAATGTAGTCGGCGTCAGTCAATCCAGTGTGGTTAAGTTCGCCCAAAAACTCGGTTATAAAGGCTACCCCGCCTTTAAATTAGGGGTAATCGATGCCTTAAATTCCACATCGACCGAGGGTAACCTACACGGCAAGATCACCCTTAATGACAGTTTCAAGCAAGTATCAGAGAAGTTGCTCAGCAGTAAAGTTGCGGTATTAACGGAAACCAAAAACCTCAATGAAGAAGCCGCATTTCATCAAGCTGTAGATTTACTCAAGTCCGCCAAACGCATTTTAATCTGCGGCTTAGGTGGTTCAGCGTTAGTGGGAAAAGATTTCTCTTACAAGCTACAAAAACTCGGTATGTTAGCCATTGAAGAGCCTGATATGCATGCGCAACTAGCGTTTGCGGCGACCCTATCTGATAATGACCTAGTGTTCGCGATCAGCGAATCTGGCAGTACCCGAGAAATCGTCAACGTAGTCAAACAAGCCAAGCAAAACAACTGCAAAGTGATCACAGTCACACGCTACGGAGCAACGCCGGTTTCTGATCTTGCAGATATTAAGTTGTATTCAGTTGCCGAAGAAGAATCAGCGCGTTTATCTTCTATCATGGCACGTACAGCACAAGAGTTTATTATCGACATCTTGTTTATCGCGATCACCCAGTCATCTCGCCAGGGACGCCTGTTACTCGAGAAAACCAACTCTGTGGTCAGTGACTTTCGCCAATCGTCTTAACATTTCGCCAATATCCGCGCTAATTTCAGCCAAACTCACGTAAATTCAGCGTAATTCCCGCTGTTTTTTTGCTTCTGCTTGCCCCGAGCAGGGTAACCCTCTGATGATATTAAAGTTATTTAATCCGACCATTCCAACTCACAATAAAATCAGTGCAAAGTTCAGACAATCTGCACGCTTAGCAACCACCAAATGCGTAAATAGTGAACACGTAAACAGTTATTAACACCATTTAACAAATTATTTACGATACATTTGTTTGAATATCAACCTAATGAGCAATACAATTCACTACAATCTGCGCATATAGCAGATGAATTCTTATTTTCTATAATATTTTCTCAGGGACACATATGCATAAAATCACTCAGGCCGTAAAGCTCGCGCTTTTAGGCGGCTCATTTGCTATGACACAACAAGCTTTGGCTCAACAAAGTACTGACGCACAATCAGCAGACACAGTTGAAAAAATTCAAATCACAGGTTCTCGCATTCTTCGTGAAGGGGCGATTGCACCTTCTCCTGTGACAGTGCTTAGCGGCGAAAGTTTACTGAATACTGGTGCAATGAATATCGGCGAAGCACTCAACGAGCTCCCGGCCTTAGCAAGCACCTACTCGCTTTCAAACTCAGGTCAATTCATTGGTACTGCGGGATTAAGTCTTCTTGATTTACGTGGCATGGGTACAGAACGTACTCTAGTGTTAGTCAACGGCAAGCGCCACGTAGCAAGTAGTGCTGGTACCGCGTCTGTTGATACCAACACCATTCCCACCAGTTGGATTGAGCGCGTTGAAATCATCACAGGTGGAGCCTCTGCGGTTTACGGTGCCGATGCGGTAACCGGCGTGGTTAACTTTATTCTCAAAGACAAAATTGAAGGTTTACAAGTTAGTGCAACCAAAGGCTATGCTGACAACCACGACTACAGCAACGACAAGTATTCATTCTCTTACGGCACTAACTTCAATGATGATCGCGGTAACATCGCTTTCTCAGTTGAGCACAGCAGCCAAGAAAGCCTGAACGCACTTGATAACCCTTGGACGTCTACCTCATTCCGTAATTTGGCAAACCAAGCGCAAACTGAAGAAAATAAAGATTCCTTGGATGTACCAGATGATATCTACACACCCAACGCAGGTATCTACGCATTAAGTAACGCAGGGACCTTTGCGATTGGGGATGACTACTACTCGTTCAACCCCAATGGCTCGGTACGCGACGTATACCTTGGTGATAACGTTGACGGCATCGCTTGTGAAAACTGTGACTTCATTAATTTGAATCAATTCACTGAGCTTCAGCCTGAATTCGACCGTACTAACTATAACCTAAAGTTAAGCTACGACTTAACAGATAATATCCGTGGTTACGTAGAAGGAAAATACGCTCGTACGCGCTCAACCAATATTGGTCAGCCGGCGTTTTTCTTCTTCGAAGCACCTGAAGATGCCATTACTATCCAAAACGATAATCCCTATGTAGGGGATGACTTGCGTGCCCTTATGGGGGCAAATAATCTAACGAGCATTACGATCGATCGTATGTTGACTGATGTTGGCCGTAGAATAGAAGACGATGAGCGTGAAACCACTGCCTTTGTAGCAGGCCTTGAAGGTTTTATTAATGATGATTGGGGCTTTGAAACCTACATTACTCGCGGTGAAACCAAACTAGAGCGTGCCAACAAAAACAACCTTGTACTGGCTAACTTCTACAATGCAGTAGATGCCGTTGAAGCTGACGATGGCTCGATTGTATGTCGTGATGCACAAGCTCAAGCAGCAGGCTGCGCACCATTGAACCTATTGGGTGACGGCGCACCTAGCCAAGAGGCGATTGATTACGTTAACACAACCTCTGTTGGTAACAGCACCATCACGCAAACAGTGGTGGGTGGCTCAGTCAACAACTCTGGTATTTATGAATTACCAGCAGGCTATGTTGGTTTCGCAGCAGGTATTGAGTACCGTAAAGAAGAAAGTGAAATTGAAGAGCCAGACAACGCGGCGGGTACTTTTTTCAACGTATTGGGTGAAGACAAGGGCGACTTCGACGTAAAAGAAGCGTATGTTGAATTTTCAGTACCTTTGCTTGCAGATTTACCCGGCATTCAAGATCTTAACTTTGAGACTGCTTTGCGTGTTGCTGATTACAGCACCATTGGCAATGCAAAAAGCTGGAAGTTAGGCCTAGATTGGCAAGTGTATGATGACTTACGCATTCGCTCTACCCACTCATCCGCTTTGCGTGCCCCTAACATTAGTGAATTGTTCGGTGAAGCAAGCCAGACCTTTTTCAGCATTGACGATCCATGTAAAACCTCTGAGCTAGGTCAACTCGCTGACGCCTCAACACGTACCGCAAACTGCGCTGCTTTAGGTGTACCAGCTGATTTTGATTCAGATTACGACCAAGCGACCATTGAAGGCGAGCAAGGCGGCAACATTAATCTTCGTGCTGAAGAATCCAAAAGTACCACTGTGGGCGTGGTTTATCAGCCAGCCTACCTTGAAGGGTTTGTTGCCACGATTGATTACTGGAAAATTGAACTGACTGATGCAATTTCTTCCGTTGACTCACAAACCATTCTTGATCGCTGCGTCGATAACATAAGTGGTGTAAACAATGACTACTGTTCGCTTATTACCCGTGACGCCAGCGGTGAAATTTCACAAATCAGAAGCTTTGCTCTTAACCTTTCAGGTCAGGATGCATCAGGGGTAGATTTCGAATTTGGCTACGACTTCGACGCACTAGGTGGCTCGTTCAAAACTAATTTGATCGGTACCTACCTAATTGAACGTAAAGAGTATCCCTTCCAAGAAGATACGTCTGATTATGTTGAATACGCTGGTACAGCGGGTGAATCTGAATGGCAAGGTATGCTAAGCGTAAACTACATGGTGGATGCATGGCAGGCGGGCATCAAAACCCGTTATTTAGAGCGTGTAAGTATCTATGACAACCAAGAGCTGGCGATAAACCCCAATCGAAGCACCTTGATGGAATATGGCTCTTACGCAGTTTCTGATGTTACTGTAGGCTATGCTTTTGAAAATGGCTTGTCATTGACCGTTGGTGTAGATAACGTCTTTAACCGCGAACTGCCTTATGGCACAACTGGAACGGGCGAAAAAACAGGCGCCTATGAAAACATTGGCCGCTTTGGCTATGTGACAGTTTCTTACCAGATGTAAGGCTTGTGCCGCGAAAATGACAGAGGCCTCAATATGATATTGAGGCCTTTTTTATATTCAATTTTTGACGAGCTTGCCTTATGAGCCGAACATCACCACAACTAAGGCAAACAAAAAACCGGCACTCGCTACCTTCAAACCGTTTTTAAACAACTTCGCTTTGGGCATAAACATCAAAAAAGCGGAAATCACAAAAAACAGCAACACCACACCAAAAGTAATATTCAACACAAACAGTGGACTATTGGTCGTCGCTTTATGCAAGCTGACTAACTTTCTCAGTACCAAAGGATAATCTTGTTTCGTGACTACGGCCTTTCCTGTGTTTTTTTGATAAACCCCATAGTTAAACTGTATTTCAGTTTCGTTTTCGTCCTGAAATTTAAACCCTTTAAGATGAAGTTCTTTTTGCAACGCTTGAGGGCTTAGCTCGGTTCCCAGATCATGAACTGTGGTGTATTCATACTTTAATAAATCTGTGCTTCTGAAAATAAGCAAAATACCACTTGTGGCATATACCGCCATGATACCTGCGAGAAAAAAACCCAACCATCTGTGAAACTGCCGAAAGGTATTGTGAAACTTTGCCGATGCCATACTGCCCTCTGATGTTAAAATGATACGTGCGTCTAAAAAGCCGCAGCATTTAACCATAATCGGATAAATATGTCTGAAATCTTTACCAATACCAATTCCCTTAAATAACAGCATCAAATAGCGGCTACAAGAACATCAAGCCTGCTCGTAAATGCCCACAGATCAGGGGTATATGAGATAGGGCTGACGCTGTTTCTTAAATTTAGCTAGCCCGAGTTGCCAGCTTTGTTTAATTTGCGCTGAGCTTTGGCCCGCTTCAATGGCTCTGCGCAGCGTATCTGTACCGGCGAGTTTGTCCATAAAGTCAGGGCGAGTAAACAAGCTCGTGTCATGCTCCGCAAACTGTTGCTGCGCCTTCACAAGCCAAGTTAAATCAAGTCCGCTTATTGTGCTGTGACGCAAGTCAATCCCCAGTAATTGTTGACCCTCTAGCTTAGGGTGCAGGGCACTGCCTGGGCGAGATTCAGGGCTAAACGCAAACTTCCCTAATGGGATATCATCGAAGCCAATAACCTGAAACGGAAAATCTGTACCGCGCCCAACACTAATTGGTGTTGCCTCAAAAAAACACAGGCTGGGGTACAAATCAATGGCCTGATCATTGGGTAAATTCGGGCTTGGGGCCACTGGAAGTGAATAAGACATGTCGTGGGTATAATTGGCCACAGGAACGGTCACCAAATCTAATGATTGCGCTTGATTTATCCAGCCCTCCCCTTTGATCATCTGCGCCAACTCGGCCACTGTCATGCCGTGTAAAACGGGGATGGGATGCATACCGACAAATGAGCGAAACTCAGGCTCAAGTATTGGCCCATCAACGAAGCGCCCGTTGGGGTTTGGCCGATCGAGCACCATAAACTGAATACCCGCTTCTGCTGCAGCTTCCATCATATAATGCATCGAGCTTATGTAGGTGTAAAAACGCACACCCACGTCTTGAATGTCAAACACGACAACATCAAGTTGCTGCAGCATTTCCTTGGGTGGCTTTTTGAATTTGCCGTAAATAGACGTAATAGGAATACCCGTTGTGGCATCTATTTCGCTGTTTACATGCGCTCCAGCATCGTGATCACCACGAAAACCATGCTCTGGCGCAAATATACGCGCAACGTTAATTGACTGCTCCAGCAGGTAATCCGCTAAATGGGAATTCCCCACGTTAGAGGTTTGGTTCACCACTAAGCCAACGCGTTTTCCTTGCAGTTTTGACAGGTATGCTTCAGGGCGTTCAGCAGCCACTTTTAACGCCTTAGTATCGTCCGCTTCAATGTTAAGGCTTGCAGCGCAGGCGCCTATTAACAAAATAAAGAAGACGAGCAGTGCGATCCTCATCTGGGCTCCTGTGATACAGCATTACGTAAAAAGCCCTTTTCCTTGCTCAAGGTTTCTCTGGCTTGTTGCGCATTGACGTGCGTAAGGAGCATCAAAATAGCGACTTTTACTTCGTTATTCGCTTGTTCGAGGGCGTTGTAAGCCAGTTGTTCGTCGCAGTCAGTAGCTTGCATCACAATACGCACCGCTCTTGCGTGTAGCTTTTGATTACTTGCTTTTACGTCGACCATTAAGTTTTGGTACGTCTTACCAATGCGGATCATGCTCGCAGTACTAAGCATGTTTAAAATTAATTTTTGTGCAGTCCCCGACTTTAAACGAGTGGATCCAGTCAGTACTTCAGGGCCAACTTGGGCGCAAATGTCGATGTCTGCAATTTGCCCGATCACTGAGTTAGGGTTACAGCTAAGTGCGATAGTTTGCCCTTTGCATTGCTTTGCGTACTCTAGCCCAGCTGCCACATAAGGGGTGCGCCCGCTCGCCGCAATACCTACCAACACATCTTTTTGATTAAAATTCAGCGCTTTTAAATCAGCAATCCCTTTTTCGCGGTCATCCTCAGCTCCTTCAACTGCGTGGATCACCGCATTTTCGCCTCCGGCAATTAAGCCAATGACCATTCCTTCAGGCACACTAAAGGTAGGCATGCACTCTACGGCATCAAGTATGCCCAAGCGCCCGCTTGTTCCAGCTCCCATGTAGATTAACCTACCGCCTTGATTAAAACTCGACACAATCGCATCGACCCCTAAGGCAATGTCGCTTAATGCATCATTCACTGCGCCGGCAACCTTATGATCTTCTTGATTAATTTTTTCTAAAATCGCTAAAGTGGGCAAAGTGTCTATGTCGAGCGTATCTGTGTTGCGCCCTTCAGAAGCGATGCTGTTTAATTCACTGAGCAAATTTAATTGGGTCATAAAATCAATATTTTCGGTTAGTTAGTGATGACTGGCGTGCATAATTGCTTAGCCAACAAACAAGCGCCATCAAGAGAATTTCCCTTAGAAGGCATGATTAAATTACGGTAAGTTTCGCTGAGCAACGCCTGACTTGGTTCAGCCAACCCCCCCAATAACACTAGAGGTAAGTTACTAGAGCCGCAGGTACGCTTTATTAACTTTTCGATCATGGTGACATGGGCGGTAAGGACTTCTAGCGCAACAACACACTCATCTTTTAAGCTGAATATGTGCGGGGCAAGTTTTGCAAAATCGGCAGGTTTAGCGAGCGCCAACCATTGCAATATTGAGTGGCGACTGTAACCAATTTGACTGGCAACGTATAAACTTAAAGTGCTTTTTGCCACGCCATTTAAGTCCATTTCTAGCAGTAGTTTTTGTACCGCTAAATAGCCAAGCTTAGCGCCGCCCCCTTCATCTCCTATACAAAACCCCCAGCCGCCTATCATCTTTTCTGTGCGATTTTCATCCATGCGCATACCGACCGACCCTGTACCTAAAGCAACAACAGCAACGGGTTGACCGGCATTAGCGCCATACAAAGATGTCTTGGCGTCAGAGACCACTTTTAGTTGTGCAAAATGTAAGGGTAAATCCCGCTGTAGCTTCGCTACCAAGGATTTATCTCCTGCGCCTGCCACACCAAAAACCGCAGACACCTGTTCACCATTACAGCCTGATTGGGCCAATAGTTGTTCGCAAGCATCTGTGATACTGCTCAAAGCTAATGAATAATCGTTACTTAAGGAAGTGGCTCCAGCGTTGACTTGCCATTGCATGGACGTGCGCAGGTTGACGAGTCGAGCGACCGTTTTAGTCCCTCCGCCATCTAACCCAAGTATGTATTGAATGCTCATGCTTTCTGTCCTTGAAATTGCACTTCGCTGCTGCCTTTAGCGGACAAACACACTAGGCTTGCCACTAACGTAGCGATACATAATTGCCACGTAAAACCGATGTGTACTATCCACTCTTGAGGCAAATACAGCGTCATAATGTAAGGTTGAAATAAAAGCGTAGTCATAAAGCCGCAAATTAGCGCTGCCAATACGCTCGTTGGGCTGCCACGCTTAGTGAAAATGGCGCTGAAATATACCCCTAATAAACCACTATAAGAAAATACCATCACGCCTAATGCAAATTGTAATAAAGGGGTGTCTGTGTATTGTTGCCAGTAAAAGCATAAGCACGCCATAGCACCTAGGGCCGTTGCCACCAACGCCATCGCCACACGCCCTGCACTGACAAAATGCATATCACTGTGACGCTTACCTTTCTTTTCTTGCCAAGGTGCGTAAATATCTTGAACCAATACCGACGCCATAGAATTCAATCCTGAATTAAGAGTCGACAGTGCTGCAGCAATAATGCCAACCGTGACCAAAGCTTTAACCCCAGACGGGATATGGTTCAGCACGTAATACATAAAAATAGTCACGGGTTCACCGTCAAACGTCGGTAATACCTCGCCTGCAGCGCCGCTTTGCATTAAGTCTGGGCGCTGATAATACACATACAAAAGCAGGCCAATAACAATAAAAAGCAGCATAATGGGGATGACCATGACGATGGAATACAGCATGGCCTTACTGCCTTCTTTGGCATTTTTACAGGTTAGTACCCTTTGTGTCATATCTTGATCAAGACCGAAGGCCGCTATATTGAGCAGCACAAAACCGGTAAATACCGACCAAATATTAAATACCCCTGCAGGGCTAAAATCCCAATCAAATTTGAATAGCGCTAACTTTGACGCTTCGCCTGCACCAGGCTGTGCGAGTACGGCCAACACGCTGGAAATATCACTGGGTATGGCGTCTAGCAAACAGTAGATAACAGCAACCGCTGCCCCAACGTAAACACCACATTGAATAACATCGCTGTAGATAACCGTTTTTATCCCGCCGTAGACTGTGTACAGCAAACCTGCAACGGTCAAAATACACGTGGCGGTGATCACATGTGCAGCTTCTATATCGGCAAATAAGATCATCGATACGGCTATAGCAGCCATGTATAAGCGTGCACCACTTGCGAATATTCGCCCACAAAGATACATCAAACCCGCTTGTTTCTTAGCACTGGAGCCAAAGCGGACTTCTAGCAATTCGTACACTGTGTACACATTGAATTTATAAAACTTGGGGATCAAAAAGGTAGCAACAAAGAATGCAGCCACAAACGCCCCTAGGTTCGTAGCCAGATAAGACAAATCACCACGATAGCCTTGATCTGGCCCGCCCAAAAAAGTCGCTGCTGACTGAGACGTCGCTAACACTGAGATTGCCACTGCCCACACAGGCATGGTATTTCCACCGCGAAAATAGTCTTGGCTGTTCGCTGAGCGGCGATTAAAAAACCACCCTGAGCCTACTAAAAGTAAGCCATAGGCCGCAAACACTACCCAATCTAAGCCAGAATACTGTGCACTCATTTTTGATTACCGTATGCGTTTAATGTTGTACAGACGATCCACATAGCTGTTTTTCTCTGACAATCTAAGGGGCATCAGCGGCGTAACAGACACGCCATTTAACGTGCCTTTATACAGTTTTTTGTTTTCATCGAAATAAGCTAGGCCTTTCACATCGTGAATAACAAAGGGTTGTCCGTTTTCATTACCAAGATAAAGCATAACGTGACCAGGGATATAGAGAAGGTCGCCCACTTCCATGGCCTCAATCGCTTTGCGCTTCTCATCCATTTTGGATTGCTTGTTAAAGCGAGTATCGATGCCAAAGTCTGTTCCTCCTTGGTCACCTGAATTACGTGGCATTAAGAGACCAAATGAACGATAGATCTCACCTACAAATCCGGTGCAATCACGGCCATTATAATCATGCCCCCACCCATAGCGTTCGCCCAAAAATTTGAACCCTTGGCGAATAACGTTAGCTTTGGTGTACGCCATATACCCTAAATGCACGTCTTGGCTGCGCCCGATAAGTGCTTTTTGTAACGTTAACTGGCCTTGTTCTGAGCGCGTAGGAAGCCAAACCACAAAATTAGCATAGGGGTTTTGTGCGTATAGCTCTGTGGGCACATCCTCTTTTTCCACCAATGGCAAACGCACGCTCATGTCCAATTGCTGCTGTGAAATTGCGGGCATGTCAGGCACATATTGAGTGAACACCTTAGCGCCGGTGACGACGAGGAAATCATCTTGGTTGGTAAATTCTGCCACTTGTTGTTTGCTGCCAAGGGCGAAATTTTCAACTCGTGTCCAGGCCAGGTAATTAAACCCTTGCACTAATGCCCACTTCTTATCTTTGCTGTAGGTAAGAACGGCTACTGCGTCGCCAGGGAACAAAGCGCTTTCTTGAAAGCGGTCAAGGTCTGCGTCCATTGCCGAATTAAGTACTCTGTCATCCGTTGGAAACGTGCGCAGTGCAGCGCGTTGTACAATCAAACCAAACTCAACTTTATGCCCTTTGGGCGCTGAATCAAACGCCATATTGTCTTGATAAAGCCCATAGTCTTTGGCGGTTAATTGGCGACCATCCACAAAGAAGCGGGCGCTTTTTGGCACCTTGCTAATGCTGTTGATCTTGCTTGTTAACTGCTTATCGCTAAGCACATTAGGGCTAGCAAGGGGATCGCTTACAAAACGATTATGTTCGATTAACGCTTTGTTGTGAGCGCTAATTTGCGCTTTGCTCATAATCACTTGGTTTGGGATGGGTAATTTTGCTAACCAGTGTTGAGGGTCTAATTGTGCTTGGGTTACGTTCATCACATCAGTTCCCCAATTTTCTTGATAAACAGTGGCTTTCTCTTGCTGGGCTTTGATCGTCCCTTGCTGGGCATAGGCAGATTGTGTCGCACTGCCCACAGTACAAAGCATTGCCAAGCCGATTGATAAAAAACGTTTCATACAGTTCTCCGTTTACACTGCGCTTAGCCATGCTAACGCGCGCCCGACTAATAAACCGCCGCCAGTGCCTATGATGTAACCCAGCATAGCCATTAGCACGCCCACGGGGATCAACGCACGAGAATACGCAGCAGCGAGTATTGGTGCTGAAGCCACACCACCAATGTTGGCTAATGAGGCGATTCCACAGGTGAATAAATCAAGTTTGAATACTTTTGCTACCACCAGCATCAACCCGCCGTGAATAGCCAAAATGAATAGACCGAGCAGGATATAGATAGGTGCTTGAGTCAACTCGTTAAAATTTGCTCGAGAGGCAATCAAGCCAATAATGAGATACAGCATGATAGAGGAAATCTCTTTACCGCCCCACATTTTACTGATGGGTGTTAGTGCACAGATGACCCCTAGCACCGTCACTAGCATCACGGTCCAAGCGGTTTTGGTAAAGAATTCTGTAACGGGCAAAGCCGCAGCAACGTATTGGCATAAAATGGACACCAACATCGCTCCTGACAACAAAACCAACATAGACGTCGTTTTATTGCCCGTATATTCTTGCTGTTTACTCGCCAAATTGGCACTGACTTCTTCTAACGCTTTGCCATCTGCTTTGGTCCAGTGGTTAAAACGGTTTGCTATAGGGACCAATGCCAGCAAGAACATGACCCACATGGCATAATCAATAGAGTCAATAAGTAAGGTATACCCCATACTTGAATCAGGCACATTCAATGCGGCCTGCACGGCGGCCATGTTACCTGTGCCGCCCATCCAACTGCCGCTCAATGCCGCCAACGTCTTCCACGCCTCTGGTGCTAAAAAGCTTTTAAATAATCCAAAACCGAGAATAAATGCACAGCCAATGCTGATGGCAGCAGCAAAAAATGCCAATAGCATTTTACCGCCTAAGCGTTTGATTTGACGAAGATCCGCATCCAGTAACATCAAAAAAATCATTGCGGGAAGAAGATTCCCTTTTAAAGATGAATACGCCTGATTGATCTCGGTCGTTTTGCTCCACAAACCTAAGGTAGACATCATCATCACTGTGAAATACAACAATACAATTGCCGGCAGGTAATGAAAGAGTCTCCAACGTGTTTTTTCTTCAACGAGGGCTAACGCCCCTGCAATGAAGAGCAAAACACTGATGTAGGGAAAAGCAGTCGTGATCATAAAAAATTGGATTAGTTTGCAGTAAGCAAACAGTACCCAGTTGAGGCCTACTTGTAAATAACTATTATAAAATATAGAAAAATAAAGAATAATTTATTATTCTAATTCAACTGTGCAAATTATCAACATAAGGGGTTCCCCATTGAGTAGCTTTATGGCGCAAGAAACTGCGCAAACACCATCCGTTATACGTCAGCAACTCATTCGCAACGCCAAAGTATGTGAAACTCTCGTTAGTCAGATAAAAGCGAAAAACCCAAGCTATGTGTTAATGATAGGCCGCGGTTCATCGGATCACGCAGGAGTTTACGCCAAGTATTTACTAGAAACAGAACTCGGTATACCTGTTATGGCCTCGGCCCCTTCGGTATTTGGCATCTATCACCAGACAGTTGATCATAAAAACGCGCTGGTCATTGCGATTTCTCAGTCTGGTCGTAGCCCAGATATTGTTAATCAAGTAAAGTCAGCCAAGGCCAGTGGTGCTCTGTGCGTGGCACTGGTCAATGATGAACAATCCCCCCTCGCCCAAGCGGCAGATTCAGTATTGCCCATGGGCGCTGGGTTAGAGCAGTCAGTTGCCGCTACCAAAAGTTACTTAGCCAGTTTGAGCGCTTTATTACAGTTGTGTGCGTATTGGAGTAACAACCAATCGTTACTCAATAGCCTACAGACGATGCCTGATGCGCTAGAAAGTGTACTAGCTGCCCCTGCTCAACTCACCCCAGCTACCCTGAAAAATACCCAACACTGCGTTATGCTAGGTCGTGGTTTTGGCTATGCTATTTGCCGTGAAATGGCGTTGAAACTAAAAGAAGTGTTAGCCATACATTGTGAAGCGTTCAGCAGCG